>JBMNPN010000041.1:0-20631 GCA_050943615.1 Coriobacteriales bacterium | reverse complement strand
TCGGGGGCTGCGGGGGCGCGGGTGCGAGCGCTGCCCCGAGCGAAGCGAGCGGGCCCGCGAGCAGCGCCCCCGCAGCCCCCGAGCGGTTTTCCGAACGGAGAGCCCACGCGCACGCCCCGGGCCCCGGCGGGCACTCGCGAGTCACAAAAAAGGCAGCAACCCGCTACGCGCGCAGATGTTCAAGAAGCATATCCACTCCGCGCAGATAGCCCTCCCACCCCAGGCCTTTCACCTGGCCGATGCAGGCGTCGACGAGCACGGAGGTCTTGCGGAAGTCCTCGCGCCGGGAGATGTCGGAAATGTGCACCTCCACCACTGGCGTCGTCACGCTCGTGATGGCATCGTGGATCGCATAGCTGTAGTGCGTGTGCGCGCCTGGGTTGTAGACGATGCCGTCATAGACGCCCATCGACTGCTGGATCGTGTCGATGAGCGCGCCTTCGTGGTTGGACTGAAAGCAGTCCATCTCGATGCCCTTCTCGGCGGCATAGGCCACGACATCGTGCTCGATGTCCGCAAGCGTCCGACGCCCGTAGATCTCGGGTTCGCGCACGCCGAGCATGTTGAGGTTGGGTCCGTTCATGAGGAGAAACTTCATCGCTGGCCCTCACTCCCCCTGCCCGTAGACGTAACCCGCCTTTTCGATGAGCTTTTGCTTGGCCGCGCACCAGGCCTCGAGGTGGGCGATGACCGTCTCGTCGGGAACGGTCACGCACTCCCACTTCGCGATATCGTCGAGCAGCACGAAGCGCAGGTGGCCGTTGCGGACCTTCTTGTCGTTTTTCATGATGCGGAACAGATCCTCGGGGCGCGCGGTCCAGGGAAGCTGCTCGAGCCCGAGCGCATCGAGCAGGGCGTCCTGCTTTTTCACGACGTCCGGCGAAAGCCCCCTCACCTCGACGGCCAGCCGCGCAGCAAAGCGCATGCCCTCGGCAACGGCGCGGCCATGCCCAATCGTGCCATAGCCAGCAGCTGCCTCAATGGCGTGCGCGAGGGTGTGGCCGTAGTTCAGGCACTCGCGCAGGTTCGCCTCATGCGCGTCTCTGGCGACCACGTTCGCCTTGAACTCGGCGGTCATGTAGACCACCTCATCGAGGGCGGATTCGTCATGCGCGACCAGGTCCTCGGCATTGTTGCGCAGCCATTCGTAAAACGAGCGGCGAGGCGCGACCATCGCGCTTTTCGCGATCTCGGCAAAGCCGTTCGCCCAGTCCTCATCATGCAGCGTCTTCAGGCAGCGCGTGTCCGAGCAGACGTAGAGCGGCTGGTGAAAGGTACCGACGAGGTTCTTGCCAATCGGCAGGTCAACGGCGGTCTTTCCGCCGATAGAGGCGTCCACCATGGCAAGCAGGCTCGTGGGAACCTGGATGAAGTCGATGCCGCGCATGTAGGTCGAGGCAACGAACCCGGCCAGGTCGCCGACGACGCCGCCGCCCACCGCCACGACCAAATCCCCGCGCGTCATGTCGTACTGGGCAAGCGAGATCCACAGGTCCTTGGCCATCTCGAGCGATTTTGACTCCTCGCCCGGCGTCACGAGCAGGTCGAAGACATCGTAGCCTGCCTCTTCGAGACGCTTGACGACGAGCTTTCCGTAGGCGGGACCGACGTTCTCGTCCGAGATGACAACGGCCTTTTCGCAGGGCTTGACCTCGCGGGCCTTGTCTCCGAAATCGGCAAGAGCACCGCGCCCAACTCTGATCTCGTAGCTCTCATCACTCGGCAGAGTGACGTGAATGCTTCTGACGCTTGTCACAGCAGACCTCTTTTCTCCAGTTCCTCCTTGCAGCGCAAGGCAACCTTGCAGATGGAAAGTCCCGACGTGTCGATGGTGATATCGGCAAGCTCCTCGTAGATCGGCAGGCGCTCGGCATAGATTTCCGAAACGGGGCGCGGCCCGGAAAGCATCGGGCGCGTCTCGGGATGAGAGATGCGGCCGATCGCCTCTTCGAGCGGGACCCTGAGGTAGATGACGGTCCCGAGCCGTTTGAGGACGGGGCGATTGGCGGGATTGCAGATGATGCCGCCGCCGCACGAGACGATCGAGCGGTCCTCGAACGCGATGCCCTCCAGGGTCTCGGTCTCGATCTTTCGAAAGCCCTCTTCGCCGGCATCGGCAAAGATCTGGGGGATTTTCTTGTGCTGGAGGGCCTCGATGCGCTGGTCGACATCGATGAGGGACAGGTCGGTCATGGCGCACAGGCGCTTCGAGACGCTCGTCTTGCCCGAGCCCATGAAGCCGATGAACAGGATGTGGTCGCCGCGCTTGGTCATGGCAGTCTACGCCTGCGCAATCCGCGCCAGATAGGCATCGCGGGCAGTCAGGATGTCGGAGAGCGCATCGGCGCCGAACTTGTCCAGATACGCACCTGCCAAGACGAAGGCGACCTCGGCTTCGGCGACGACACCCATCGCGGGAACGGCGCAGACATCGCTTCTCTCCTTCGATGCCTTGACCGGCTCGTGCGTGTCGGTGTCGACGGTGTCGAGCGGCTTCATCATCGTCGGGATCGGCTTCATGGCAAGCGTCATGACGAGCGGCTGTCCCGTCGTCATGCCTCCCTCCAGGCCGCCGGCGTTGTTGCCCGTGCGCCCGTAGCCTAACTCTTTCGAGTAGACGATGCCGTCGTGAACTTGGCTTCCAGGGCGCGCTGCGGCAGCAAAGCCCAAGCCGAACTCCACACCCTTGATGGCAGGGATGGCAAACGCCGCCGCGCCGAGCTTCGAGGTCAGGCGCTCTGGTCCCGAGGCAAAGCTCCCGAGCCCAGGGACGAGCCCGTCTGCCACGACGACGACCTCTCCGCCCAGGCTCTCGCCTGCCGCGCGCGCCGCGTCGATCGCGGCCTCCATGCGCACGTTGGCCTTCTCATCGGGACACCGGCACGATGCCGCTTCTGCCGCCACAAAATCCGGATGATCGAGAAGCCCGATGGAAACGTCGCCGATGCGCTTCACGTAGGAGCGGACCTCGACGCCGAGCTCCCTGAGCAGCGCCTTGGCGATTCCCCCAGCAGCCACGCGCGCGGCCGTCTCGCGCGCGCTCGAGCGCTCGAGCACATCGCGCGCATCGTCGCTTCCCAGCTTGAGCATGCCGACGAGGTCGGCGTGACCGGGACGCGGGTGGGTCTCGCGCGAAAGGCCGGTGGGCGCCTCTCCGAAGACGTCCATGCGCCCCTTCCAGTTGGCGTGGTCGGCGTTGGCGACCTCGAGGGCGACCGGCGTTCCGAGCGTCTTCGAAAAGCGCACGCCCGAGAGCACCCGGACCGTGTCGTGCTCGATCTTCTGCCGTCCGCCACGGCCATAGCCGCCCTGTCTGCGCACGAGGTCCGCGTTCAGCGCATCCTCATCGATTCTCACGCCGGCGGGAACACCCGTGACAATCGCCGTCAGTGCCGGTCCATGTGATTCGCCGGCGGTGACGAATTCCATTCGCTTCCTCCTTAGGGAAAAAGTTCAATCAATGTGCCGTCATCGTGGCAAGGCGCATCATGCGCCTGCGGGAACAGCACCCGGCGTTTCCGTTTGCTCGAGGCTCTCCCGTTTCTTCTTCTCCTCGAGTTCCTCTCTTGCCAGCACCAGCTCCATGGCGGCAATCGCGCACTCGAGCATGCCCTCGTCCGGGGTCTTCGTCGTGAGGCGTTGCATCTGCATGCCGGGCCACAGCACGATGCGCACGAGCAGGTTGTCGGGGTGCTGCCCTGCCCAGCGCACGGTGATCTCGTAGGAGACGCCCGCGATGACGGGGAGCAGAATGATGCGCGTCGCGATGATGAGCGCGAAGCGCGCCGGTCCCTCCATGATGCCGGTCATGTCGACCAGCGAGTTGATGGCCGGCCCGAAGGCGGTGTAGACGAAGATGGCGATGATCATCACCATGATCATGAAGGCCGTGCCGCAGCGCACGTGCAGGCGCGGGAAGCTCGCCGCGTTCTCGGGCGTGAGCGCCTGCCCGTGCTCGTAACAGTGGATGGTCTTGTGCTCTGCGCCGTGGTACTCGAACATGCGGTGGATGTCCTTCATCAGGCTGATGAGCCAGATGTAGGCAATGAAGATTGCCACGCGCAGCACGCCATCGAGCACGTTCCAGGCAACCGAGTTCATCTGGGCCTCGCCCAAGATCAGATTCGAGAGCGCCGCGGGGACGACCACGAAGATGACGATGCCGAGCACGAGCCCGACGACCATGCTGATCGTCATGAGCGGGCCGAGGCCGGCATCCTTTTCGTCGTCCGGCTCGACCTCCCCCTCCTCATCGGAGAGCATCGCCGTCGAGGGCGCGCCCGCCATCGCCGCGGTGGCAGGCGTCACATCGGATGCGCCCTTGCCCGCCGCATTACCGTCGCCATCCTCGTCCTCGTCCCAATCGTAGGCATGCTCGCTCGAGATGTTGAGCGCCTTGTAGCCCAAGGCGAGCGATTCGACGAAGGCACGGCAGCCGCGCACGATCGGCCAGTACATCCAGCGGTTCTTCTCCTTGCCGGATGCCAGGTCATGTTCCTCGGTGTAGATATTGCCATCGGGCTCGCGGACGGCGACGGCCCAGTTGTAGCGGCCGCGCATCATGATGCCCTCGATGAGCGCCTGGCCCCCGATGTGGGTCCTGAGCTTGACGTCTTCGTCAGCGGTGAATGCCCTGCGCGATTCTCCCATGGCCTAGCGCTCCACCCGCTCCCAAGGGTGCCCGCAGCTCATCTTGCCCTCGGGACAGGCGCCGCGCACGCAGCCCGGGCCGGCGTCCTTGAAGATGAAGGGGGTAGTCGGCCGCACGAGCTCGAGCATCTTCACGGCGACTTCGCGAATCTCCCACTGTGCGCGGTTGCAGCAACGCAGCGAGAAGAAGTGGAGCAACTCGCGGATGTTCATCGTGACCACAATCTTCGATTCGCAGGCATTGGGGAGCAGGTAGCGCGCGTCCTCTGCAGGAACGCCGAGCTCCACGAGCTTGTGATAGGAGGCGAACGCCGCGTCGACGGCGGCATCGAACTCGTCTTTCGCACCCGCGTCGATGACGCTTTGCGGGCAGACGAAGTCGGGTTCCTCCTTGAAGGTGACGTAGCGCTGCGATTGCTGGTTGTAGGAGGCCAGGCGATGGCGCACGAGCTGGTGGGTCATCGCGCGCGAGACGCCCTCGATGGCAAAGGTGTAGCTCGCATGCTCGAGCGTCGAGAAGTGCCCGCTGCCCATGATGGTGGCAAGCAGGTGTTCGACCTGCTCGTCTGTCATGGTCTCCATGAGCTCGGAGGCGCCGACCGACGAATAGCACAGGCGCGCGGCCGTTGCCACGGCACGCTGGGGATCGGGCGTGTGATAGAGAAGCTCGACGTTCATGCGGTCATCCCTTTCGTTTTTCGTTGGCAGCCGCGCTGGTCTGCGCGTCTGCTCCTCCATAATAGACAAAGAGCGCCGCCCCGTTGCAGGGCAGCGCTCTTTCACTAGCGAATCTACAGACTGGGCTTACTCAGCGGCCTGCTCCTCGGAAGCGGCCTCGCCCTCGGCAGGAGCCTCGGCAGCGGCGGTCTCGCCCTCAGCGGCGGCCTCATCGGCAGCAGCTTCGCCCTCAGCGGGAGCCTCGGCGGCCTCCTCGCCTGCAGCAGCAGCCTCAGCCTCGGCCTTGGCGGCCTCGGCAGCGGCCTTCTCGGCGTACTTCTTGGCACGCTCTTCCTTGGCGGCCTTCTTGGCGGCACGCTCCTCGGCGGCTTTCTTCTCGGCCTCGGCAGCGGCCTGCTGGCGAGCGGCCTTCTTGGCGGCCTCGCGCTCGGCGACGGCGGCGGCAGCGGAACCGAACTTGTCGGCGAAGCGCTGGACTCGTCCGCCGGTATCAACGAACTTCTGCTGGCCCGTGAAGAACGGATGGCACTCGTTGCAGAGGTCCACGACGATCTCGGGGACCGTGGAGCGCGTCTTGAAGGTGTTGCCGCAAGAGCAGCGCACCGTGCACTCCATGTACTCAGGATGGATATCAGGTTTCATGGAAAAACTCCTTCTTAGCGCCTTGGTTTCCAACCAAGGCATAAACACAGACTGACCAAGAATAGCAGTCCGCGCGCTCGGATGCCATATGTTTTTTCTAAAATCTCCGCGGAGAGTCGAGCGCTGGGAAAACTATGTGACTCCAGTTCACTCATTCTGTGCTATACTCCCATTTACTTTGATATCAAAGTATTTTCGTCACGAGACAAGCTGGACATCAAAGCACGTGCACGACAGCAGTACAGGGGGGGGAGGGACATGGATAGAACGCAGGAGCTTCGACCCGCCGAAGTCTCTAAAGGCCAGCAGACCCAGACAATCGATGACACGATGAGCCTGATGGGCGCGACCCTTCGCAACATGAACGCCTTCTTGATGAAGCGCCTGCAAGAGCATGGCATCAAGGGGATCGTTCCCTCACATGGCGACATCTTGAACGTCCTGTTCGAAGAGGAGCGCGCCTGCATGAGTACGCTTGCCAAGAGGATTTCGCGCGACCCTTCGACCGTGACCGCTCTCGTACACAAACTGCAACGTCAGGGGTATGTGGAAATGGAGCGCAGCACCGAGGACAAGCGCATCAACATCGTCAAGCTCACCGATGCGGGACGCGCGCTCGAGCCGGTTTTCAGGGAAGTCTCGGACGAGTGGCATTCCATCCAGGAATCGACGCTCGATGCCGAGCAGCGCGAGAGCCTGCACGGCATGCTCGAAGCGCTCTACCACGCATACGACACGGAAAGGGAGGAAGCATGAAAGAAGCGAGGAGACTGGGACAGCGCGAAAACAAGAGGGCGCGCAGCCTGCTCGGCATGATAGGCGCTCTTATCGCATGCGCGGCACTGTGCACGATGCTCATCGCGCTCGCGGGCTGCTCGGGGCAATCGAGCGGCAGCTCTGAGAGCACGGATTCCGGTGACAAGACCCTCACCGTTGCCATGGAGCTCGCCTACCCGCCCTTCGAGACCAAGGACGACGCGGGCAATCCCGACGGCGTCTCGGTGCAGTTCATCAAGGACTTCGGCGAGGAATACGGCTATGACGTGCAGATCGAGAACACCGCCTGGGACGGGCTCATCCCGAGCCTGCAGACCGGCAAGGCCGACTGCGTCATCAGTTCGATGACCATCACCGACGAGCGCAAGAAGACCGTCGACTTCTCAGAGCCCTATGCAAACGCCCAGCTGGCGCTCCTCGTCAACGCCAAGTCCGGGGTCGAGTCGATCGACGACCTCAACCAGGAGGGCAAGACCATCGCCGTGAAGACCGGGTCGACCGGCGACACCTACGCGACCGAGCACCTCGACAAGTGCACGATCACGCGCCTTGCCGACGAGAGCGCCTGCGTGACGGAGGTCTCCCAGGGCAAGGCCGACGCCTTCATCTACGATCAGCTCACGATCTACAGGAACCAGAAGAAGCACGCCAAGACCACCAAGGCCGTCTACATCCCCTTCCAGGACCCGGAGTACTGGGGCGTCGCGGTCAAGAAGGGCAACGCGGAGCTTCTCGACCGGCTCAACGAGTTCATCGAGAAATCCAAGACCGACGGTGAGTTCGACAAGCTCACCGACAAGTACCTGAGCGAGGAGAAGGCCGCCTTCGACAAGCTCGGGTTCAAGTGGTTCTTCGATTTGGACGATAGTTCCTCTTCGAGCTCGTCGTCGCAGGGCTAGGGATTATACGACCGCCCAGATCGCATACGAACCGACATATGAACACCCATCACTGAGAGCTAGAAGATGACCAACCCGTTCACTGTCAAACCAGATTCCAACGTCGGACGCCTTAAAGGCGCGCTCAACTATCTTCTCGTCTGCGTGCTCGTGCTCGTGGGGCTCTGGGCCTCGCTTTCGGCGCTCGACTACCAGCTCGACTTCAGCTTCGTCGAGACGTATTCCAGGCGCATCGGCGACGGCTTTCTGCTGACGTTGGAGATCAGCGCCACCTCGCTCGTGTGCAGCCTGTTGATAGGCGCGCTCGTGGCGGCGGGACGCAGCGCGCGCATCCTGCCGCTTCGGTATCTGTGCGACCTCTACGTGCGCCTCATTCGCGGCACGCCGCTCATCATGCAGATCTACCTGTTCTTCTACGTCATCGGAACGACGCTTGGCGTGGACAACCGCTTTGTGGCAGGCGTCCTCATCCTCTCGGTCTTCGAGGGCGCCTACATCGCGGAGATCTTGCGCGGCAGCCTGCTTTCCATCGACTCAACGCAACGCGATGCGGCGCGTGCTGTGGGGTTCACGCGTGCCCAGAGCCTGCGCTACGTGATTGTCCCCCAGATGGTGGCGCGCACGCTGCCGGCGCTCACCGGCCAGTTCGCGAGCATCGTGAAGGACTCCTCGCTCCTCTCGCTGATCGCCGTAGTCGAGCTCACGCAGACGATGCGCGAGATCAGCGCGACCAACTTCGAGCTGTTCGAATGCTATTTCCTCTTAGGCGTGCTCTATCTAGTCATAACCCTGCCGCTCGACGCGGTCGGGCGCTATTTCGAGCGGAGGTTCGACTTTGCACATTAGACTCGAGAACCTCTCGATGCAGTTCGGCGACGTGCGCGTCCTCGACGGACTCGACCTGGACGCCGATATCTCGACGCTCGCCATCATCGGTCCGTCGGGCGGCGGCAAGTCGACGCTGCTGCGCATCTTGGGCGGGCTGCAGGCACCCAGCTCGGGGCACGTCTACCTCGACGGCGCCGAGGTCGTCTACGACGAGCGGGCGCTTCCCTCCTATCGGGCGAGCATCGGCTACGTGTTCCAGCAAGGCGGGCTTTTCCAGCACATGAGCGTGCTCGACAACATCGCAGTGCCCCTCGAGCAGGTCCATGGCCTCTCAAGAGCAGAGGCCGAGAGGCGGGCGCTCGAGCTCTTGGAGCGCTTCGGGATCGCAGAGCAGGCCGACAAGCTTCCCGCGCTGATCTCCGGCGGACAGCAGCAGCGTGCCGCGATCGCACGCGCCGTCGCCCCGCGCCCCCGCCTGCTCCTGCTCGACGAGCCCACGAGCGCGCTCGACCCCGTCTACACCAATGAGGTGCTCGACCTGATCGACGATCTGCGCCGCGACGGAGTGCGCTTCATCATCGTCACTCACGAGATGGGCTTTGCGAGAAACGCCTGCGATTCATGCGCGTTTCTGTCAAGCGGAAAGATTCTCGAACACGCACCGAGCGACGAGTTCTTCGAGCATCCGGAAAACACCGAGACCAAAGCGTTCCTGGGCAAGCTTCTGGAATGGAGATGAGCGGCGAGATGGCAACGCATCCGATGAGAATCGGGCTGCTCTTCGAATCCGATGAGTGGAGTGACTGGCACCTCCGCGACGAGCTTTCCGCCGCCGGGTTTTCCGTCGAGATGATCGATCTGGCAGATGAAGGCGCAGATACGAGGGCGCTCTCATGTCAAGCGCTTGCATGCCGCGTGTTCGCGAGCGCCTACGAGCGCGGACATGAGGGAGCCGTCGCGCGCTTCGAAGAGCTGCTCCCGCGCATCGAGAAGGCCGGCATCCCGATGGTGAATCCGCCCCGGGCCTTTGCCTTCGAGACGAGCAAGCGCACCGCGAGCAGGGCCGCCGCGCAGGCAGGGCTCGACGTTCCCGCCATCCACCTGTGCTGCCCTGCAGGAGAGCTTGCCTCTCGCTCGAGAGAAAAGCCCATCCCCTACCCCGCCATCGTGAAGCCCGATTGCGGCGGGCGCGGAGCGGACACCTTCATCGTGCACGACGAGGTAGAGCTCGCCCAGGCGGCCCTATCGCTCCCGCCAGAGCAGGAGATGCTCGTGCAGGACTACGTTCGGCCCGAACGGGGCTTTCTCGATCGCATCGAAATCGTCGATGGAAACGCGGCGCTCGTCTTCAAGCGCAGCATCGGCGACGACGGGCTTTCCGGCTACCACCACGGCTCGAGCTACGAACGCTACACGCAGGCACCACCCGAGCTGCTCGATGCCTGCCAGAGGGCAGCGCAGGCGCTCGACTTCATCGTGGGGAGCTTCGATGTCATCGAGAACGGCGGGAGCTACTACTTCATCGACTTCAACAGCGTGAGCAACGTCAGCGAGGACTGCACGGAGCTCTACGGCATGGACCTGATGCGCGCGCATGCAAAGTGCATTGCGCGACGCTTGGGGATAAACGAATAAGAGAGCAAGGGAGAAAGGACAGGACATGCTCGGCATCAGAGACGTTTTCGAGGAGTTCAACAAGATCGGCTGCTGCTCGTTTTCGACCGTGGACGAGGACGGCGTTCCGCACTCGCGCATCGCCCATTTCTTTGCCGCTGACGACGAGGGTATCTATCTGCGCACGATGACCGTGAAGCCGTTTTACCGCCAGTTGAAGGCGAGCGGGCGTGTGAGCGTCTGCGGCGAGGCAACCGAGGGCAAGTGCGAGTGGGACGAGGACAAGATGCCTCACTTCATGCCCGGTACGATGATGCGCGTGACCGGACAGGTGCGCGAGCTTTCGCTTGAGGAGGTTCAGGCCAAGGCCGCGGGCAACCCCGAGTTCAACGTTGCCGTCTACGACATCAAGAAGTACCCCGCCACGGTCGTGTTCGTCATGTACCGCGGTCATGGAGAGCGCTACTGCTACGACTTCAACTGCGTGCACATGGACCACAAGCTCCAGCGCGAGAGATTCGCCTTTGGCGGCGACACATTTGTAGAGCCCGGTCTTGTCATAAGCGATGAGTGCATCGGGTGCGGTTCCTGCGAGGAAGCGTGCACCTTCAAGGCGATCGTTCCCGGAGAGCCGTATCGCATCGACGGTACGCGCTGCGACGAGTGCGGAAACTGCTATCTCGTCTGCCCCGTCAAGGCAATTGCGCCACGTGGTGCCAAGCAAGCTCAATAGCATCGTGTTCTCTACCCCGAAATTGCACGTTTCATAGCCGTCTGCGCAAAGATTCGACCAAAGTGAAATTACCGCACAAACGGGGTCGTAAAGGTGCTATTCTTGCTTTCCCAAAAACGATTTCAAACGAAGCAAAAAACACAGTCAGGAATCGAAGGACGCAATGCGTGGCAACGACAAGCACCCGACTCGGCGCTCCGTGAACAACGGTCGCCAGATCAAGCGTGGGGCATACAACAGTGGCATCACTGCGTATGACAAGGGCCGCGGTCGCAACAACCCCTATAGCGCGCAGAACATGATCTATGGCCAGCCGCCCAAGCGCCATTGGGGGCTGGCCATCGTCATTGCCATCGCACTTGTCGCCATCATCGTCCTTTGCGCTATCGCCTGCTCGGGATCGGGCGCATCCCAGGACCAGCAGGCGCAGGGCTCTGCAGAAACGGAAACGCAGTCCAGTTCCGACGCCACGGCTTCCGAGTCGTCTTCCAGCTCGAGCGAGCAGTCCGCGCAGACGACGAATATTAGCTCCCTTTCTGCCGAGGGCGTGACCGTCACCACGACGTCCGCCGGCGCGAAGAGCGTCTATCGCAGCGAGGACAACCGCAAGGCGACCTCGACCAGCCGCAACACCGTCAAGCCAACGGACAAAGTCGTCTACCTCACCTTCGACGATGGCCCCTCTGAAAACACGCACAAGATCTTGGACATCCTCAACCAATACGGCGTGCACGCTACCTGGTTTGTCATCGAAGCGCGTGGGCATCTCGATTACCTGCCCGACATCTGGAACAGCGGAAACCAAGTCGCGTTGCATTCCTGGACGCACGAGTACGACATCGACTACAAGAACAAGAAGTCCTATCTCAAAGGGCTCGACCAGCTCGGTGCCAAGGTGAACGAGCAGCTTGGCTTCACGCCTACCCTGCTGCGCTTTCCAGGCGGAAGTGTCAACGGCTACAACAGCTCGTGCCGAAACGCCATCAAGGCCCAGATCAAAGAGCGCAACCTGCACTATTTCGACTGGAACGTGGACAGCGGAGATGCGAACGGGAACAACGTATCCGTGAAGACGCTGTTGAAAAACATCAAGAAAGAATCAGCTGGTGACAATTCCTGCTGCGTGCTCATGCACGATACCGAGGCAAAGGACACCACTGTCGAGGCGCTGCCCAAGATCATCGAGTACTACATCTCGGAAGGCTACACGTTCGACGTCCTAACCGCCGACTCCTACGGCTACCACTTCTAGACGCAGCGCATTTGAGTGCGGGGTTCGCGCACGATATATGCCCGATTCCCGCCAATTGGGACGAGGACGTGCGCGACCAAGCTGGCGGGGAGGGTGCGCGCACAGTATTTGCCCATCTCCCACCATTTGCGCTCTGGTTGTGCGCGAGATGGTGGGATCCGCAGCCCGCGCACAGTATTTCCTCGATTCCCGCCATTTGCGCCGAGGATGTGCGCGACCCTGCCGATGAGGAAGGCTCGCGCACGATATATGCCCGATTCCCGCCATTTGCGCTCTGGTTGTGCGCGCCGCCCATGGATTGCCGAGATCGCGCACGATATATGCCCATCTCCCGCCATTTGCGCCGTGAGTGTGCGCGCCAGATGCCACGGATAGAAAACGAGCCGGGACGGCTGCATGCCATCTCGGCCCGTTCGCATTCATGCATCTATTGGGAGGCTCCTACAGGGATGCCGCCTGACGCGATGCCTTTCGCGCAGACTTGATCAGGAACTCCTGGTTGGTCTCGGTCTGCTTGAGCGACTGGATGAGCATCTTCATCGCGCGCTCGGTGTTGTTCATGTTGGCGAGCAGACGGCGCAGACCCCAGATGAGCGGCGCTTCCTGGGGGTCGACGAGCAGCTCGTCTTTGCGCGTGGAGGAGGCAACCGGGTCGATTGCCGGGAAGATGCGCTTTTCCGCAAGCTGGCGATCGAGCTTGAGCTCCATGTTGCCCGTGCCCTTGAACTCCTCGAAGATGACCTCGTCCATCTTGGAGCCCGTGTCGATGAGCGCGGTGCCCAGAATCGTGAGCGATCCACCGAACTCGATGTTTCGGGCAGCGCCCAGGAAGCGCTTGGGCGGATAGAGCGCCGTGGAGTCGACGCCGCCGGAAAGAATGCGGCCAGACGCCGGCTGGCTCAGGTTGTAGGCACGTGCAAGACGCGTGATGGAGTCGAGCAGGATGACGACGTCCTCCCCCTTTTCCACCAGGCGCTTGGCACGCTCGATGACGAGCTCGGCTACGGCGATGTGGTTTTCGGAGGGCATGTCGAAGGTCGAGGAGATGACCTCGCCGTCGATGCTGCGCTCCATGTCCGTGACTTCCTCGGGGCGCTCGTCGACGAGCAGGCACATGAGGTGCACTTCGGGGTTGTTGGCGCTGATGGCAGCCGCGATGTCCTTGAGGACGGTGGTCTTGCCGGCCTTGGGAGGAGACACGATCAGACCGCGCTGTCCTTTGCCGATGGGGCTCACCAGATCGATGGCCCGCGCCGTGATGCTGTTCTTGCCGTGCTCGAGCACGAGGCGCTCATCGGGATAGATTGGCGTCAGGTTGGCGAATTTGGCACGGTGGACAGCGCCCTCGAAGGGCTCGTCGTTCAAGGTGATGACAGTGTTGAGCGCGGGGTATTTCTCATTGTCGCGCGGTGGGCGCACGCGTCCGGTGATGTAGTCGCCCTTGCGCAGCGCGTTGCGGCGGACCATGCTCGTGCCGACGTAGACATCGTGCTCGCCGGGCAGGTAGCCGTCGGTGCGGATGAAGCCGTAGCCGTCCGGGAGCAAATCGAGGATGCCCTCGACCAAAACGAAGCCCTCGGCCTGGAGCAGGGCGTCGTAGACGGCAGAGACGAGGTCATCGCGCTCGCCGTATTCGGCAGGGTCGACCTCGAGCTCGCGTGCCTTGACGATGAGGTCCTCGTCGCTCAGCGCCGAAAGCTCGTCGCGTGTGGCAGACGGAACGATTTCGCGGCGCTGGTTGTTATGGCGGTTGCGGCGGTTGCGGCGGCGGTTGTTGCGCTTGCCGTTGTTTTCCTGCCGGCCGTTCTCGCCGTTGTTCTGCTGCTTTCCAGATGCCTCGGTCTTCCTGGCATCGGCGGATGCCTCCTTCTTCTCAGGAGAGGCGTCCTTTTTCTCGTCCGAAGAAGTTGCCTCTTCCTTGCCAGCGGCATCTGCGCCATCGGCCTTATCCTCCGCGTCCTCGGAAGTTGCAGCAGCCGTCTTCCTGGGGCGACCGCGCCTTGCCTTGGGCTTCTCGGCGGCAGCACCTTCCTCGTCAGCTTCGGCTTTCTCGTCTGCGGCAGCAGCCGTCTTCCTGGGTCGTCCGCGCTTGGCCTTGGGCTTTTCGGCGGAGTCTTCGGCAGGCGCTTCCACCTCGGCTTCAACCGTCTTTTTCGGACGGCCGCGCTTGGCCTTGGGCTTCTCGGCGGCCTCCTCGGAGGCAGCGGCACTCTCGTCCTCGGCCGCAGCAGTCTTCTTGGGCCGTCCGCGCTTGGCCTTTGGTTTTTCGGCAGGTTCTTCCTCGGAGGCAGCGGCCTTCTCGTCCCCAGTGGCAGCCGCCTTTTTCGGACGACCGCGCTTGGCCTTGGGCTTTTCTACAGCTGCCTCGTCATCGGAGACCAATGCAAGTTGCTCGCTTGCCTCGGCCTGCGCCTTCTTCGTCGTGCGCCTGCGCGTGGTCTTGGGAGCCTTTTCGGCGTCCTCAGGTGCGGCATCGTCTGCCGCCGCCTTCGTGCTCGTGCGCTTGCGCGTCGTGGTCTTGGACGCGGTCGCCTTCGTGGTAGAGGACTTGCGCGTGGTCTTCTTTTGCGCGGGGGCCTCGGCGACGGCCTTATCTTCGACCGCCTCAGAAGTCTGATCGGCTTCTATCATGCGTTCTTAACCTTCTCCCAGTCTGCCTTGAACCGCTCGAGTCCCTGGTCGGTCAGCGGATGGCAGACACACTTCTTCATTGCCGCAAACGGCACCGTCGCGATATCGGCGCCCATGAGAGCTGCCTGGGTCACGTGGTTTGCCGAGCGAATGGACGCCGCAATGATCTCGACCTCATGGCCAAAATCGTAGTTCTTGATTGCGGTGACGATATCTTCGAGCTGCCCGAGGCCGCTTTCGGCGATATCGTCGAAACGTCCCACGAAGGGACTCACGTAGCGGGCGCCGGCGCGAGCCGCGAGCAAAGCTTGAGGAACGGTGAAAACGAGGGTCATGTTGACATCGATGCCCTCTTCGGAAAGCGTGCGGCAGGCTGCCAGGCCCTCGACGCAGACCGGAATCTTGATGACCATGTTGTCGGCAAGGTCAGCGAGCTTGCGGCCCTGCTCGACCATGCCCGCGCGGTCCTCAGCGGTGACCTCGCCGCTCACGGGACCGTCGACAATCTGGCAGATCTTCTTGAGATGCCCCTCGAAATCCTCGAGCTTGCCGCCGGTGCGGGCGTACAGGCTCGGATTGGTGGTCACGCCCGCAAGCGCACCCCAAGAGGCGACCTCTTCAATCTCGCCGAGGTCAGCAGTGTCAAGGAAGAATTTCACGATTGGCCTTTCTCTCTTATCTCATGATTCACATGTCAAAGCGAAAACAGCACTATGCGAAAGAGGTTGCATTCGGCATGCGGGCTAAATACTGGATTTGACATGTGAAAAAAGGACGGTAAGGTGCTCCTCACACCTTGTGACGGCCTCACTATAACACGACATCAAACGCGCTACAATAGATTCACAGACCGACAGATTTTGGAGCTCACATGTCCATACCCCGCTTTTTCATGGAAGATCAGATGCCCGAAGGCGACATAGTCGCCCCTCCCCTCTCCGATGAGGAGCTGCGTCACATGAACGTGCGCCGCATCCAGGTAGGAGAGCACATAGCCCTGTGCGCTGCCGGCGGCAACTGCTGGGAAGTCGAGGTCAAAGATATCGACGAGAGCAGCGTCAAGGTCCGCGTCATAGAGAAGATGCCCATCGAGAAGCTCCCCAACCTGACGCTCGTGCAGGGCGTTTCAAAGGGCGATCGAATGGGCTCGACCATCCGCCAGACCACCGAACTCGGCATCCAGCGCATTATTCCCTTCCTGTCCGAGCGTACCATCGTGCGCCTCGCCGTCGACGAGGGAGCGCGCAAGGGCACACGCTGGCGCCGCATCGCGCTTTCGGCTGCCAAGCAGTCCGGGCGCAGCATCCTGCCGATCGTGGAAGACCCCACCGACCTCGACGAGATTTGCCGCATCCTGAAGAGCTTCGATTGCGTGGTCATCTGCTGGGAAGAGGCGGACAAGGACGCGCACGGCAACGCGCTCTCCATCGGGGATGCGCTCAGCGGCATGAACTCCGAAAGCCGGGTGGCGCTCGTCATCGGACCCGAAGGCGGGCTCACAAAAACCGAAGTCGACACGATCAAGGGCCTCGGCGACTTCGTCAAGGTAGTCACGCTCGGCGACCTCATCTTGCGCACCGAAACGGCGGGCACGGTCGCAACGGCGCTGTGCATGTACCAGCTCGGTGGCTTGGGCAATCACGCCGTAAAGTAAACCAGAAATGAAAGACGACCAACGAGAGACGGGGGCTTCCCCTGCTTTCTCCATCCATACCCTCGGCTGCAAGGTCAACCGCGCCGAGTCCGAGAGCATCGCCTCTGCCCTGCTCGAGCAGGGCTGGCATGCATCGGGAGACAAAGACGCCGACATCGTCATCGTCAACACCTGCACGGTGACAGGAGAAGCCGACCACAAGAACCGAAAGCTCATCCGCGGGCTGCTCAAGAGCAGCGGCGCCCCCATCATTGTCACCGGATGTGCCGTCAACGTCGATGCCGACCACTACGCCGACCTCGATGCCCGCGTGACCTGCGTGCGCAGCAAGGGGGAGATCCCCGCGCTCGCCCGAAAGCTCACCGAACGCGCAGCTTCCCCGTCCCTTGCGCAAACGGAACCCGCCATACCTCTCTCACACGGGGACGGTCTGTTGGACGGTCTGTTCCGCACGCGCGTCGACGTCAAGATCCAAGACGGCTGCGACAACGCCTGCACGTACTGCATCGTGCACACGGCACGCGGCCCCGCTCGTTCCCTGAGCGCCGCATCCGTCATCGAGCGAATCGATTCGATCGCAAGAACCGGTACGCAAGAAGCCGTGCTCGTCGGCATCGACCTGGGCGCCTACCAAAGCGAGGGACTCGACCTAGCGGGCCTGCTCGAGACGCTCGTGCAGAAGACGGGCATCGGGCGCATCCGTATCTCGTCTCTCGAGCCGCAGAACCTGACCCGGCGCCTCATCGACGTGCTCGCAAAATCGGACGGGCGCATCTGCCGGCACCTGCATCTGTGCCTGCAATCGGGGTCCGACAGGGTTCTGCATGAGATGGCACGGCACTATGGTGCCGAAGAATTTCGCTCCAGCGTCGAGCAGCTGCGCGCAGCTGTCCCCGGCATCGCGCTCTCAACCGACGTCATCGTCGGCTTCCCCGGCGAGACCGACGCAGATTTCGAGCAGACCATGCGGATGGTCGAGGACTGCGGCTTCATGCGCCTGCACGTATTTCGCTACTCGAAACGCCCCGGAACGCCCGCTGCAGAGCGCAACGACCAAGTGCCGCCCGAGGTGAGTGCCAAGCGCGCCGAGTCGCTGCGGAAGCTGGGTGCGCAGCTGGCAGCCAAGGACCGGGCGCACCGCGTGGGCAGCTGCGAGCAAGTCGTGATCGAGCGTCCTGGCATCGCCACGAGCGAGAGCTACCACAAGGTGCTCGTCCCCCGCGAGCTCGAGCCCGGTTCCCTCGTTACGGTGCGCTTCACGGGCGTCGACGAAGACGCCGGCGCGCTTCTCGCTACCCGCGTCGATTAGGGGGCAGCAATCGGTATTCCCTCGAATCGGCATGCAAAAGGGGCCGCTGCACTCTCAGGCAGCGGCCCCTTTCTCTCTAAAGTGGAAACGTACCTAGTTGTTCTTCGTATCGATCGTCATGATCTTCACGAGCAGTTCGTTCCATTCGATCTCCGACTTCAGGAAGGCGGCATTCGGATCGTCATCCTGCATGTCGTGGAGCTTCTCTTTGAGGTCGTCGATGTGAACGCGGACCGAAGAGGTGTCGATCTTCTCGTAGGCGACCGCACGATCGGCCAAGACGATGACACGCTCCGCCTCGACCTGGGCGTACCCGCCAGCCACAATGTAGCGAACGACGTCATTGCCCTCATGCTCGGTAACGCGGACCATGCCCGGATTTAGCGTGGTCACCACCGGCTCGTGATTGGCATAGATGCCCATCTCGCCATTGGCAGCGGGCAGGACGACGAAGTCGGCCTCGCCGGCGTACATCCTGCTTTCGGGAGTCACGACCTCACATTGCAGCGTTGGCATGTAACAACCCTTTCCCTACGCAAGTTCCTTGGCCGCCTCGAGAACGTCCTCGATAGCGCCCTTGTTCTGGAACGCCTGCTCGGGAACGTCGTCGAGCTCGCCGTCGATGATCATCTTGAAGGAGCGGACCGTGTCCTCGACCTTGACGTAAACGCCGTCGACGCCAGTGAACTGCTTTGCGACATGGAACGGCTGGCCCAAGAAGCGCTGGATCTTGCGTGCACGGGAAACCGTGAGCTTCTGCTCCTCGGAAAGCTCGTCCATGCCGAGGATGGCGATGATGTCCTGCAGGTCGGTGTAGGCCTGGAGGATCTCCTGCACCTTGACCGCGACATCGTAGTGCTCCTGACCGACGACCGATGGGTCGAGCGCACGACTCGTGGAGGCCAGCGGGTCGACAGCCGGATAGATGCCCATCTCGGAGATGGAGCGGTTCAGAACGGTCGTTGCATCCAGGTGGATGAACGTCGTTGCCGGGGCCGGGTCGGTGAAGTCGTCAGCAGGGACATAGACCGCCTGCACGGAGGTGATGGCGCCCGTCGACGTGGAGGTGATGCGCTCCTGCAGGTCGCCCATCTCGGTGGCAAGCGTCGGCTGGTAGCCGACTGCGGAAGGCATACGGCCGAGAAGTGCGGAGACCTCGGAGCCAGCCTGGGTAAAGCGGAAGATGTTGTCGATGAACAGCAGCACGTCCTGGCCCTGGTCGCGGAAGTACTCGGCGACGGTCAGGCCGGCCAGGCCGACGCGCATACGGGCTCCCGGCGGCTCGTTCATCTGGCCGTAGACCAGGCAGGTCTTGTTGATGACGCCGGACTCGCTCATCTCGAGGAAGAGGTCCGTGCCCTCACGGGTACGCTCGCCGACGCCGGTGAACACCGACGTGCCGTTGTGCTCCTGCGCCAGGTTGTTGATGAGCTCCTGGATCAGAACGGTCTTGCCGACGCCTGCGCCGCCGAACAGGCCCGTCTTGCCACCACGAATGTAGGGCTCGAGCAGGTCGATGACCTTGATGCCGGTCTCGAAGACCTCGGTCTTGGTCGTCAGTTCGTCGAAGGCAGGTGCCTTGCGGTGAATCGGGTAGGTCTGCTTGATGTCGCCTGCGGGCTTGCCGTCGACCGGCTGGCCCGTGACGTTCCAGATGCGGCCCAGCGTCTCTTCGCCGACGGGCATCTGGATAGGAGCGCCGGTATCGACGACCTCGATACCGCGCTGGAGTCCGTCCGTGCTGCTCATTGCAACGCAGCGGACCATGTCTCCCGGAAGATGCATCTGGACTTCGAGGACGACGTGAAGGTCGCCGACAGGAGTCTTGGCATCCACCGTGAGCGCGTTGTAGATCGCAGGGATGGAATCAGCCGCAAACTCGCAGTCTACGACAGCACCAACGATGCGAACGATGCGTCCAACGTTTGCCATAGTTGTGTCCTTTACAGTAGTCATTCTCTATTCGTCCTCGAGCGCAGCAGCACCGCCGACGATCTCGGTGATCTCGGTCGTGATCGCGCCCTGACGCACGCGGTTGTACAGACGGCCGAGCGTCTCGACCATATCGGTGGCGTTGTCCGTTGCAGACTTCATCGCCTTGCGGCGTGCGCCCTGCTCGGCTGCGGCGGAATCGATCAGCGCGTGGTAGATCATCGTGCCGACGTACGCCGGGAGAAGCAGGTTGAGCACCTCGTCATCGCTCGGCTCGAAATCGGAGACGAGCGTGGGCTTCTTGCCCTCGGTCTCCTCTTCCTCGTCGCCTTCCAAGATGACCGCGTCGGTGTCGACCGTCTCCTTTTCGGCCTTCTTGGACTCTCCGGAGAGTTCCTCGGCCGAGATGGGAAGGATGACCTCCTCGCGCACGTCCTGGTCGGCAGCGTTGCGAGCGTGGTTGTAGAAGATCTTCACCTCGTCTGCGCTGCCATCGAGAAAACGGCTGCGCACATACGAGGAAATCTCGCGTGCCTCCGTCAACGTCGGGTCAGCCGACATGTCACGGTAGACCATGACGGGCTCGACCTTGCGATAGTGGAAGTAGCTCACGCCCTTCTTGCCGCAGACGATGACGTCGGTTTTCACGTTCGCAGCATCGTTGGCGGCGCGGTACCTGTCCACTTCGCGGAAGATGTTGCTGTTGAAACCTCCGGCGAGTCCGCGGTCAGACACCACGACGATGGCGATGGCGGCCTTCTTGGTCTCGCGCTGCTCGAGGAGCGGGTGCTCGACCGAAAGCGAATGGGCCGCAATGCCGGCGAGCGTCTTCTGCATGGCCTCGGAGTACGGGGTCGCCGCAGTGATGCGCTCGGTGGCATGCCTGATCTTTGCAGTCGCGACCATTTCCATGGTGCGCGTGATCTGCTTGGTGTTCTGCACCGAGTTGATGCGTCTTTTAATGTCGCGGAGATTAGGCATGAACTAACCTCTATTTCTTCCCGATGATGAACGAGGACGTGTAAGCGGCAA
>JBMNPN010000040.1:0-20991 GCA_050943615.1 Coriobacteriales bacterium | reverse complement strand
CGGGTTGGCAACGGTCACGTCAGCGGGCGCAAACGTGCCGAGACGCATGATGCCAGCGCAAATCGCCTGGCCCATGGACCCTCCGCCCACGATGAGAACATGGCCGAGTTCGGACGGCCCGATTGAGGTCATAGGCAATAGCTCCTCGTTTCCCTTGCAACGTATCCTAGTTGAGAACGCCCTGTTCCTTGAGGTAGTCGCGTTCGCTGTCAGAGAGCATCTCGTTTCCCTTGAAGATGACGAAGGTGCGCTCTGCGGCCTTGTCGACGTTCATGTTCAGCGCGCTTGCCACGCCAAACGAGAAGTCGAGGATCCGCTTTGCGAGCGCGGGCTTGGTGCCCTCCACACACAGCACGGCCGTCTTGCCCGCCTTTGCCGCGTTGGCGACCTTCTCGACATCGGCATATTCCTCGGGCTTGATGATGGCGATGTGACGCTTGGGATCGCGTGCAGAGGAGAGGAAGTCCGAGCCGAGGCCCGTGTAGCTGTCCTTTGCCTGCGAGCTGATCTCCTCGAAGATCTCATGGCTCGACGCGTGCTCATCGTCGTCCAGAAACGACGGGTCATCGGGAGCGTCCCAGGTCGGCTGGCCATCATCGGTCGAGCTCGAGGAGCGCGAATACGAACGGGAAGCAGAGCCCGAACGGCGCGAGCCGGCGCGCGAGGAGCTGCCCGCACGCGAGCCATAGCGGGAGCCGTAGCGTGTGCTCGAAGCCGTGTCGAGGCTATCGTAGGATGCGACCTGCGGCGCCTTGTCGGACACGGGCGTCACATGCTCGAAGTTGCTGGGGTTGTACGCGTCAAACGAAAGGACCTGACCGGAACCGCTCTGCTCGTCTTCGGAATAGCCTTCGTCGCCGTATTCGTCGTAATTTTCCTCGTCCTGGTATCCGTAAGAATCGTCTTGGTCAGCGTAGTCGTCTTCGTCTTGCCACTCGGGTCTCTCGTTGAAACCGAGCTTTTCTTTCATACCACCAAAAAGGCTCATAACGTGCCTCCGTACATTTATGAATAACCCCTGATAAAGAGGGGTGAAATATGTAAAGTTGAGCTATCGCTCGAAGCCTGCTCGAACCGGACGCAAACATTGGAATATGCCTATATGAGGCAACGGTCCGCATCGGGCACACCTATATTGGATACTAACATGTTCTCGCAGCCCCACGCCCGTATTTGTCAAGAACACGCATTTTTCTGAAAAAGTTCATGCTTCGTTTTCAGAGAAATGGAGCCACTGCCAAAGTCGAGAACCTACATCTAGGGTACTCCCAGGTATTCCTTCGTGGGGTATTCTGAAAAAGTCCACGACGTGCTTTCAGATTTGCGGTCCCATCAAAAGGACCGAGAACCTACGTCCGGGTTACTCCCAGGTGATCTCTTCTCGGAACGCGAGCGCGCCGTGGCGACCCGTGGTGCCGCCTTCCGCTCTGTACGAATAGTAGCGGTCGACATTGCATGAGGTGCACACGCCGGAGTCGATGATGCGCTCTGGCACCGCGCCCGCCCGAAGGAGCGAGACGATGACGGCGGCGCTCAAGTTGAGATGGGAATCCTCTTCCGCGCACTCGGGACCAAAGCGGTCCACGAACTTGGCGAGCAGATCCTCCCCGACCTCGTAGCAGCAGGCACCAATGTGGGGTCCGATGTATGTATTACAGTCTGACGGATTGCATTTTGCCTGCTCGCAGAGGGTTTTTAACCCAATGCCCGGAATGCCGGCATATGCGCCGCGCCATCCGGCATGGACCACGGAAAACGCCCCATTGGGGGCAACGCTTATGACCGGCGTGCAGTCGGCAAAGCAGAGCAGGACCGGGATGTCCTGCTGCGTGCAGACGATGCCGTCTGCCCCTGCTTCGGCGGCGGCGCGCGTGGAGACGACGTCATCGAACACGAGGACGTCGGATCCGTGCACCTGCTTGGGCACGATGAGGCTGTCGATCATGAGTTCGGCGCCCGTGGCCTCGAGCAGCATCTGGCGGTTGGTGTCGACCGCGGCCGCGATATCGCCCACGTTGCTCGAGAGGTTCAGGGCCCTGTAAGGTGCCGGGCTCGTTCCGCCCAGCCGGTTGGTGAAGGCGATGCGCGTGCCCGTCCGCTCGTGCAGCGTCTCGTCCGTGAGTGCCGAGATCGTCACGGTCGGACTCGAAAAAGAAGACTCTGCCAACCGCGGGAGCGGAAGGCAGAGCTCTTCGTTTTCGTGCGTATCTTCTTGCGGCATTCCCTGCATGCCCATTAATAGCGGCTGCGCTTGAGGAAGTCGGGGATGTCGTCGTCGAACAGCCCGCTGGAGCTCGAGTCGTCAGAGGAGCTCGAATTGAGGCGGGAGCCCGCGGAGCGCGGGGTGGAGGTGCCACCGTCGAGGTTCATGCTCTGAGGATGGCGCTCGGTGCCATCGAAGCCGGTCGCGATGACCGTGACGCGCATCTCGTCGCCCAGCGAATCGTCGACGACGGTACCGAAGATGATGTTGGCATCCTCGTCGGCCGCACCGTTGATGACCTGGGAGGCCTCGTCGATCTCGGACAGGCTCATGTCGCTGCCGCCGGAGATGGAGAACAGGATACGCGTGGCGCCCACGATCGAGGACTCCAGCAACTTGGAGCTGATAGCCTGGGTCGCTGCGTCCTCGGCGCGGTTCTCGCCGGAGGCGACGCCGATGCCCATCATGGCCGAGCCGGCGTCCTTCATGATCGCGCGGACGTCCGCGAAGTCAAGGTTGATGAGACCCGGGATGGTGATCAGGTCGGTGATGCCCTGCGTGCCCTGACGCAGAATGTCGTCTGCGACGCGGAACGCATCGAGCATCGAGGTCTTCTTGTCGATGACCTGGAGCAGGCGGTCGTTGGGAACGACGATAAGCGTGTCGACCTTCTGGGAGAGCAGCTGGATGCCCTCTTCGGCCTGGCTCATGCGCTTGCGTCCCTCAAAGCCGAACGGCTTGGTGACGACGCCCACGGTAAGCGCGCCGATCTCCTCCATGGCAATCTCTGCCACGACGGGAGCCGCGCCCGTGCCCGTGCCGCCGCCTTCGCCTGCGGTCACGAAGACCATATCGGCGCCGGAAAGTGCATCGCGGATGTCGGAACGCGATTCCTCGGCAGCTTGCGCACCGATCTCGGGATTTGCGCCCGCGCCCAAACCGCGGGTGAGCTCTTCGCCGATGTGGACGGTGCGGTCGGCGTCTGACATGAGCAGCGCCTGGCGGTCAGTGTTGATGGCGATGAACTCAACGCCTTTGACACCGGCCTCAACCATGCGGTTAACTGCATTCGTTCCGCCGCCGCCAACACCGACGACCTTAATTACCGCAAGGTGGTCTGCTCCATTGTAATCGGGCATGACGGTCCTTCCTACGCTTGGTGGAGACTTTCCAAATGCAATGCGGGAGTCTCAGCATATGCTTCGTTAAATCTGCGTTGCATTGTACCCCAAAGATGTTTCAAACACTTGGAGTATACACTTTGAGCTGCGTTGACAACACTCTGTATAGGCATTTTTCAGGCGATTTCACCCAAAATGAAGATAATGTGCAGCCCCCAGAGCCCAAAAACCGCTCCACAGCAAGCGACAGGAGCGCGGGGGGTCGCGCAAAGCTGTGCGCCATCTGACCGCGAATCTGGTCAGATGACTCCATACGTTGCTCCGATCAGAAAAACCGCGGGTTCGCACAAAGCCACGAGCCATTTGACCGCGAATCTGGTCAGATGACGACATACGTTGCTCGGGGGCGCCGCGGTCGAGGGGTCGCGCAAAGCTGTGGGCCATCTGACCGAGCGACTGGTCAGATGACGCCATGCGTTGCTTGGACGCGGCGGGATCGGGGACCCGCGCAACACCACGAGCCATTTGACCGCACGGCCGGTCAGATGACGCTATACGTTGTTCGGACCTGGGATTTCACGGATTCATGCAAAGCCACGAGCCATTTGACCGCCGTTTCGGTCAGATGACGACATACGTTGCTCGGGGGCGCCGCGGTCGAGGGATCGCGCAAAGCCATGCGCCATCTGACCGCGAATCTGGTCAGATGACGTAATACGTTGCTTGGACGCGGCGGGATCGGGGACCCGCGCAACACCACGAGCCATTTGACCGCGAATCTGGTCAGATGGCTCCATACGTTGCTCGCGGCGTGGCCCCTACTCCGAGAGCATGCGGTAGGTCGGTTTGGAGGGCACGCGGACGTTGATGTAGGAGATCTTGCCCTTGTACTCGCTCAGCAGCTCGTCAATGACGGCCTCCTTGAGCTGGATATCGCTCGAATCGCCGAACGCGACGGTGATGCCATTCTTCAGGTTGAGCGAGGTCTTGATCGACGACTCCGCAGAGATGCTCTTGATCTGGGACTTCAAATCGTCGCTGATGCCCGAGAGGATCGACAGCGCATTGTTGATGCCGCCGTCGTCGCACGCGCTGCCCGAAATCGGCTGCGAAAGCGAGCTGCTCACGTCGATGATGCGCATCTCGTTTTTCCAGTCGTCAGACGTGGCGGCCGAAAGCCACGTGCCATCAGACGAGATGACCCACTTGGACTTGTCGCTCACCTTCACGACCGCGCCGGGCGTGCGCTCGGTCACGGTGATCGTGATGGAGTTGGGGAAGTTGCGGTGCACCGTCGCCGACTGGATCCACGCGTTCTCCTCGAGGCGGTCGGTGATGCCGGAGACGTCGAGGCGCAGAAGCGTCGCGTCGTCGGGGATGGCCGCGATCTCTGCGATCTCGTCGCTGGACAGGTGCGAGACGCCCTCGATCTGCACGTTGTCGATATGCAGGAAATCCGAACGGTAGACAAAGATGGAACCGAAGATCACCACGAGCACGATCACGATGGAAAGCGCGATGCGCAGGACGTAGCGCCGGTACTGGGAACGGGCGCGCTTGGCACGCTCGTCGCGCTGCTGGCGGCGGATGTCGCCCGCACGGCGCACGCGCGTCGCCTGGTCCTCTTCCCCATCGTCCTCGTCTGACTGCGCCTGGCTGAAAGGAACCACGTTCCCCGCAGCATCGGCATCATCGGTCCCCTGCTCTTCTGCCGAGGCGATGATGTCGGATGCGCCGGGGAAGAACACGCGCTTCTTCTCCGCGGCGTCCTTGTCCGAAGAACCCTCGGCATCAGCCGGAGCCTGGGAATCTTCAACGGCGTCCGCATCGGCACGAGCAGCTTCTCTAGAGGCGTCCTTCTTCGATGCGCCCGCGCGCCCCTTTGCCGCAGAGCGCCTCGAGGTCTTCTTGCTCTCCTTTTCGTTGAGCGCCTTGAGCTCGTCGAGTCCCTTGAGCGTATCGTCGGATTCCGCGTGCTCTGCTTTGCGGCTCTTGGCCTTGTCCTTTGAGCTCAGCGACTTGCGCTTGCCCTTGATCGGCTTGCTCGCTGCAGACCCGCGCTTGGCAGACCCGCGTGAGCCCCTGGATGCCTTGCCCGAGCTCGCAGAACGTCCCTGGGATTTCCTGCCACTCGACTTCTGGGAGCGCGGAGAGGAGCCGCTGCCCCTTGTGCGCCTCGACGAGCCCGAACCCGAAGAGCCGCGTGCCGCCGAGCGCGAGGAAGCGCCGCCGCTCGAGCGCCCCGCGGACCTGCGGCCCAAGGAGCCCGCACGGGAAGACGAGGATGCCGAGGCGTGCGAACCTGACGCGCGTCGCGCACCTGACCTGCTGCTCTTTGGTTGTGCCGCCCGCCTACTGCGGGAACCCGAGGAATCTGAGCTCGGGTTGTAGCTCGATGGCATACTTCTCCTTGACACGTTCCTGCACGAGTTCGATGAGCGTGCGGACGTCTTCCGCGCTCGCATCGTGCTCGTTGACGATGAAGTTCGCGTGCTTCTCGGAAATGCGCGCTCCCCCGCATGCCGTGCCCTTCAGGCCGCATGCAGAGATCAGCCGCGCCGCGTGGTCCCCTTCCGGGTTGCGAAAGACGCTGCCGCAGCTCGGGTACTCGAGTGGCTGCGCAGCCTTGCGCCGGTCGAGATACGCGCGCATCCGCGAGACAATCGCCTGCCCATCGCCTTGATCCACCTTGAGGGTCGCACCGACGATGACCGCGCCATCGCGCTGCAATCCGCGGCGATAGCCCCAGTCGACCGACGTAGCCGGAAGCTCGATGAGCCCCTCAGGACGAACATAGCACGTAATAGTAACAACAATGGAGCCGATAGCGCACTCGTGCGCGCCCGCATTCATGAAAAGCGCACCGCCGAGCGTGCCGGGGATGCCCGCTGCGAACTCCAGGCCCGAAAGTCCCCGCTCGGCGCATTCGCGTGCCAGGCGCGTCAATGAAACGCCTGCTCCAGCGCGAACGGGCAGCGCATCGTCCCCAGGGCATTCCGTCGCAGGAAACTCCACCTTCTCGAATGCGCCGCCGAGCACGATGATGCAGCCCCCGTACCCCGCGTCGGCCACGAGAAGGTCGCTTCCCCTGCCCACGACCGTCCAGGCAACCCGCTCCTCTGCAAGCGCTGAGAGCAGCAGCTCGAGATCGCCCATGCCGGTGCAGACGGCATAGAGTGCCGCCGGTCCCCCGATGCGATACGTCGTGTGCCGCGCCATCGGCTCGTCTCTCAGAAGCGTTCCCTCGAACTTTCCCGCAAGACGCCTCGTCACGCCCTCGATGCTCAAGTGCCGCCTACGCCTTCTTTGCCAGCGCCTGGCAGACGAGCGGACCCATCGTGGTCACGTCTCCTGCGCCCATCGTGATGAGCAGGTCGCCCTTCGAGAGCTTGCTGATCAGATACGGCACGATCTCCTGACGGTGCGGCATCCAGGCGACCTGCTGGCGCGCGTCGTGCTCGAGAAGCGAGCGCACGACCGTCTTGCCGCTCACACCCGGAATCGGCGCCTCCCCTGCCGGGTAGACGTCCATGACCGTGATCGAATCGGCCAGCTCGAAGGCATCGCCGAACATCTGCGCAAGCGACTGCGTGCGCGTGTAGCGATGCGGCTGGAAGAGCACGTGGACGTGCTTGAAGTCGAGCTGCGAGGCGGCCTTGATGGTCGCCTTGATCTCGGTGGGATGGTGCGCGTAGTCATCGACGACGGTGACGCCGTCCTCCTCGCCCACCAGGTCGAAACGCCGACGGACGCCCGAGAAGGTGGAGAGCGCCTCGGCGCCCTTCTGGATGTCGAGCCCGCATGCCCACACGACGGAGAGCACGCCGGTCGCGTTGAGCACGTTGTGGCGCCCCGGGTTCTTGCGGATCGAGACATCGGCACTCTGACCATCGGGAAACTCGACCGTGAAGGCGTACCCCAGCCCATCTCGCCCCTTCACCGTGAAGACCGCCTCGGCGCCCGGCGTTCCCTTTTCCCCATAGGGAATCGTCCGCTTGCCGGTAGAGCGCGCGAGTTCCACCAGCCGCGGGTTGTCCGCGCACACGACGACGGCGCCCTCGTCGGGAACGAGCCCCATGAAGTCGCCGAACGCATCGTAGATGGCATCGAGCGTGCCGTAGTGGTCGAGGTGGTCGGCCTCCACGTTGGTGATCAGGGCCACATACGGGGACAGGTGGACGAAGGAACCGTCGGATTCGTCCGCCTCGACGATGTAGTACTCGCCCGTGCCGTTCTTGGCATTGGTGTCGTAGCCGTCGACGGTGCCGCCGATCAGAAAGCTCGGGTCGAGCCCCATGCGGTCGATCGTCGTCGCGAGCATGGACGAGCTCGTGGTCTTGCCGTGCGTGCCGGCGCAGGCAAGCGTCTTTCTGCCCTTCCCCAGCTCGGCGAGCATCTGCGAGCGGTGCCACACGGAGATGCCGCGGCGATGTGCCTCGACGAGCTCGGGGTTCTTCTCGGGGATGGCAGAGGATACGACCACGACGTCGCAGTCCTGCGGCACGTTTGCGGCATCGTGGCCGATGAAGACCTCGATGCCCGCCTCAGCCAGCTTGCGGGTGGCGCGCGATTCCTTCATGTCGGAGCCGCTCACCGTGATGCCGCGGGCCTTTGCCACGAGCGCGATGCCCGACATGCCGACACCGCCGATACCGATGAAATGGATCGTTTTCAGTTCAGTCACGTGATTACCGTTCCTTTGCAAGTTCGATGGCCATGTCGGCCAGGCGCACGCGGGCGTCGGAGCCCGAGAGCTTCTTGGATGCGGCCGCCATCTGGGCGCGCCGCGCATCGTCTGTGAGCAGTTCCATCACGAGATCCGCGAACGCGGGCTCTTCGACCTGGTCGTCCGGCACGAGACAGGCGGCCCCCGCCTCGACGCAGGCGCGTGCGTTGAGCGTCTGGTGGTCGCCGCGCGCATACGGGTAGGGCACGAGAACGGCCGGTACGCCGATGGTCATGATCTCTGCCAGCGATGATGCGCCGGCGCGCGAGACCACGAGGTCGCTTGCGGAGAGCACGTCCCCCATCTCGTCGATGTACTCGAAGACCTTGTAGCGCTCCTGCTCCTCCTTGGTGAGCGCAAGCTCGGAGAGCACCGCGTCGTGGTCGTTCGCACCAGTCGAGTGGACGACGTAGAGATTGTCGATGGAAAGCAGGCGCTCCTTCATGGCGCAGATGGCCGTGTTGAGGTGCTGCGCGCCGAGGCTCCCGCCAAAGACGAGCAGCATGAGCGCGTCTTCCGGCACGTCCAGCAGCGTGCGCCCCTCGGCACGGCTGCAGGTCTCGAACGACGCGCGCACGGGATTGCCGATGACGACCGGGGGATTCTTGCACTCGAGCTTGGAGGCGGATTCCTCGTAGGTGAGCGCCATGATGTCCGCATGCTTTGCCAGATAGGAATTGGCCATGCCGGGCACGGAGTTCTGCTCGTGGCAGATGAGCGGGATGCCCATCTCGAAGGCGGCGCGCCCCACGGGAATGGAGACGTAGGCGCCAAAGGTGAGCACCGCATCGGGGCGCTCCTTGGCAAAGAGGTCCTTGACCTTGCGGGTCGCCTTCAAGATCTTAGTGCCCGAGGTGATGAGCGTAAGCGGATGAGCCCTATCGAAGCCCGCGACCTCAAGTCCGATGAAGTCGAAGTTTGCCTGGATGGCGAGCTTTGACTCGATGTGGTCGGGGGTGCCCACGAAGAGGATGCGGTGCCCGCGCCGTCTGAGCTCATCGGCCACGGCGAGCGCGGGATTGATATGACCGGCGGTGCCGCCAGCCGAAACCACGAAGTACAAAGTTCCTCCTCGGTGAAAAAGCCATTGTATGTATCAGAGCACATATGAAAAGCCGAGACCCACGTGGGGTTCACGAAGGCCCGGCCGCCTCTGACATTATCGCGGTATTCGCGAGAGGTTTAAAGTCCCCTGCGAGAACTCGACCCGCCACGGCCACGCCCGTGCTGTGAGCCCCACGAACCCGAGCTGCCGCTACCCGAACGCCCACGCGTGGAATGCCCCGTGCCAAGCGAGCTGTAGCCGCCCGAATGCTCCGAGCCCGAACCGCCCTGCCGCCTGACGGTGTGCGGTCCGCCGAGCGCATCGTAGCCATGCGAAGACTCAGAGCGCGTGGAGCGCGAGCCGTATGTCGACGTGCCGCGCGTGCCCCGGCTGCCCGTCTGGCGGCTGCGCGTGCCCGAGCCCGAAGCGGACCGTGAACGAGAAGAGCTGCCCGCGCCTCTAGAACGGGAACCCGTCGAGCGCCTGCCCGTGCTGTAGACCGAGCGCTCGGAGGAGCGGGAATAGCGCGAGGTGCCCTCCGCAGAGCGCGTCCTCGTGCGGGGGCCGGTCGTGCGGTCAGCCGTCCGCCCCCTCTCTCCCGAACGCTCTTTCGAGCGCGTCGAAGAGGTGCCCCTGTTACGCGAGGAACCTTGGCGCGGGGCCTCCTTGCCGGCACTGGCGCGCGAAAAGATTGCTGCAAGCGGGTTCTTACGGCCCGTGTCGGCAGAGCTCGCGGCAGCGCGGCTACCGCCACGGCTGGTGCTCTTCTTGGACTTCTTGCCCTCGATGACGAGAAAGTCGTCGCGGCGGCGCTCGTAGCGGACGTCGGGGCTCGAGTGCATGGAGACGGAGAGCGTGATGCCGACCGTGATGAGCGAGGCCACAATGGACGAGCCGCCGTAGCTCACGAAGGGAAGCGCCTTTCCCGTGACTGGCGCAATGCCGCAGACGCAGGCCATGTTCACGCAGGCCTGAAAGCCCACCATGACGGTGAGCGAGCCTGCGAGCAGGCACCCGAACATGTCGGGCGCGGAGCGGGCAATGCGCATACCGGAGAAGATGAAGATGCCGAAGAGCAAGACGACGCAAGCTGCGCCCACAAAGCCGAGTTCCTCGCCGATGATGGCAAAGATGAAGTCGGTGTGCGCATAGGGCAGGTAGAGGTACTTCTGCCTGGACAGGCCGAGCCCCGTGCCGAACAGCCCGCCGTTTCCAAAGGCGTAGAGCGACTGAATGGACTGGTAGCCGTCTCCGTTGGGGTCGAGCCAGGGATCGAACATCGAGATGATGCGCTCGAGGTGGTAGGGCTGCGTGATGCAGGCAAAGACCACGTAGACGGCGATGAGCCCGATGAAGATGAAGATCGCCTTCCAGGGAACGCCCGCGAGAATCGCCATGGCGATCAGGCCGACTGCCAAGATAATTGCCGTGCCCAAGTCGGGTTGGCGGTAGATGAGGAAAAGCGGGACCAGCGAGGCCACGAGCACGATGACCACAAAGCGCATGAACGGCATCGGGTTCTCGCGCTGCATGGCGACAAGCGAGCACATCGCGAGCACCACCGCGATCTTTGCGAACTCTGCCGGCTGGACGGCAAAGCTTCCGACCATGATGGAGCGTTCGGCGCCCAGCGCGCTCACGCCGCCACCGAAGGCGGTCAGGCACAAGAGCCCCACCGCGATCACCCAAAGCGTCACGAAGACGACGGGTTTGCCAAGGACCCTGTAGGGAACCACCGACAGGATCACGCAGAAGATGGCGCCGAAGATGAGGAATATCACCTGGCGGTCAAAGTAGTACGAGGCGTTGTGGAACTTCTCGTAGGCAGTAATCGAGGAGGCCGAGTAGATCATGACCAGGCCGAGCATGCACAGCACGATGACGCTCAGGGCATAGAGCATGCGCGGCGCCATGATCCGCGCCGGAGTCGATTGCAGGCGCGCCGCGAACCACCCCTGCGAACGGTCCTTGACCGAATCGCGGCGCGGCTTGGCGCCCCTTTCCCTGGCATGCCCCTTGCCGGCGTCCTTGGATGAGGAACCCTTGTCCTTGTCTTTCTTGAAGACACGCGCCATGCGCTAGCGTCCCTGCCGCGCATAGTCAGCAACATAGCCCTTGAAGACCTCGCCGCGCTCCTCGAAGGAATTGAACTCGTCGAAAGACGAGCACGCCGGGGACAAGACGACGTCCTGGCCGGGCTGGGCGATCTGGCAGGCACGTTCGAAGGCATCGCGCATGCCGCCCACGCGCTCGCAGGGAACGGATGCGCCCTCGAAAGCGGCGGCAAAGCGCTCCCCCGCCTCGCCATAGCAGATGACCTGGGCACATGCCGGCTCGCAGGCCTTCACGAGCTCGGAAAGGTCAGTTCCCTTGTCGTGCCCGCCCAAGAGGAGCACGATCGGCGTTCCCAAAAAGGCGGTGAGCGCCTTTAAGGTGGCATCGACGTTGGTCGCCTTGGAGTCGTTGAAAAAGCCGACGCCTCCGACCGTGGCGACCGGCTCGATGCGGTGCTCGAGCGGCGAGAAGGTCGTGAGCGCCTCGGCGACAGCCGCCGCGTCTGCGCCGAAGTCGATGACGGCGCAGGCGGCGGCGAGCGCGTTTTCCACGTTGTGGGCGCCCTTGATCTTGAGCGCGTCTGCCGAACAGAGCCTCGTTGCGTTTCCCGCACCGTCGACCAGGCAGAGCATGCCATCCCCGTCGAGATAGCCGCAATCGGCAGCGCGCTTTTCGCCCAGGGTGACGGCGCGCACGCCGCGGGCGCGCAGCCCCTCGACGATGTCCGCGCATCCTGAAACCTCCTCGGAGATGATTGCGCATTGACCCTTCTCGAGGTTCTCGAAGATCTTGAGCTTGGCGGCACGGTAGGCATCGAGAGAGCCGTGCCAGGCAACGTGGTCGGGCGTGATGTTCAGCAACACCGCGACGCTCGGGCTGAACTTTGCCGTGGAGGCGAGCTGGAAGGAGGACATCTCGACGACGAGCACCTCGCCGGGGCGGCGGTGGCGTGCGGCATCGAGTGCCGACTCGCCAATGTTTCCGCAGGCAAACGCCGGTGTCCCGCAGGCGTTAAGCAGGTGCGTCGCAAGCGAGGTCGTGGTGGTCTTTCCGTTGGTGCCCGTGATGGCAATCCAGTCTTTGGGCGAGATACGCCAGGCGAGCTCGGGCTCGCTGATGAGCTCGTCGCTTGCGGCAAGCGCGCTTTGGTAGAACGCGCCGGTCTGCGGGATGCCCGGGCTGACGACGCACAGGTCGAAGTGCCCTTCGACGTCTTCGGTGTCGAAGTGGACCTCGACACCCGCCTGCTCGAAGGGCGCGGCTGCAACCTCGGTCTTCTCGTTGCGCTTGCCTGCATAGATGACGACATCCCTGCCCTCTTCAAGCGCCCAGCGTGCCGCGGCAAGACCGCTCTTTCCCACGCCGAGGATCAGGACCTTTTGCGTCATTGTTCCCACACGCCCTTCCTAGATGACCGACATGAAGTAGATGGCAAAGCCAAAGCCCGCAAAAAGCCCCGTAATGATCCAGAAGCGGATCACGACGCGCGTCTCCGGCCAGCCCTTCTTCTCGTAGTGATGGTGCAGCGGCGCCATGAGAAAGACGCGCTTCTTGGTGCGTTTGTAATGGACGACCTGGATGATGACCGAGCAGACCTCGACGACGAACAGGCCGCCGATGATGACGCTGAAGAGCTCGGTCTTGGTCATGACGGCGATGGCCGCGAACGCCGTGCCCAGCGCAAGCGAGCCAGTGTCGCCCATGAAGATATTGGCCGGATAGCAGTTGAACCACAGGAATCCCACGCAGGCCCCTGCCGCCGCGCAGGCAAAGACCGAGAGGTCGAGCTGCTGGGTCTGGAAGGCGATGGCCGCCATGGCGAACATCACGATCATGATGGTGCCGCCGGCAAGTCCGTCGAGTCCGTCGGTAAGGTTCACGGCATTGGACATACCCGCCATAAGGATGAAGATGAAGAGCACGTACAGCCAAGGGATGGAAAAGCCATCGCCGATGGGGAGAACCGTGGTGAGCACGCCCAGGTCGAGGTCGAAGTTGGCAAAGGGGATCGTCACGTAGGGTTCGATGCCGAGGTAGTTGACCGCGATGAGGCAGAAGCCCACCGAGATGATGGTGAGGGCAATCATCTTCTGGTAGGGCAACAAGCCCAGCGAGCGCTCCTTTGCGACTTTGGAAGCATCGTCGATGAAACCGAGGAGCCCCGTCAAAAGCGTCGCGGCCAAAACGAGCAGGAGCTGTGCGTCGGGAGTGCCGACGAGAAAGATCGATATCGTCATCATCAACAGGATGACGATGCCGCCCATGGTGGGCGTGCCCTGCTTGACGAGGTGCCCCTCGGGGCCATCGGCCCTGACCTGCTGGCCGATCTGGCGGACCTTCAATAGCTTGATGAAAAACGGCATCACGATCATCGTGAGCGCCATCGAGACGATGAACGCCAAAAAGGCCTGGTAGGTCGGGTATGCGCTGAACAAGCTGAACATCTATCTATGCCATCCTCTTTACAATCTGGTCGAACCCCATGAAGTGAGAGGCCTTGACCAGGACGATATCACCGCTTTGCGCAACGGATTCCACGCAGGCGACGGCATCTTCCACATTCGGCAGCACGACGATCCGCTCGACGTCCATGCCGTCTTGCGCCGCGCCCTCGGCAATGCCACGGGCTAGATTACCCACACAAATCAACATGTCAAGACCCGCCGCGGCGGCCTGGCGCCCGACCTGGACGTGGAGCTCGAGCTCGTCGGGACCGAGTTCGCCCATATCGCCCAAGACGGCGATGCGCTTGCCCTTGCAGGACATCCCAGAGAGCGTCTCGAGCGCCGCGCGCATGGAATCGGGGTTGGCGTTGTAGGCATCGTCGATGACGGTGATGCCGCTTGGCAGGTGCTTGACCTCCATGCGCATGCCCGAGCCTTCTGCAACCGAAAGCCCACGCGCGATCTCTGCGGCCGTGAGCCCGATGCCCACGCCGAGCGCGGCTGCGGCCAGGGCGTTGGAGACGTTGTGCGCGCCGGGGAGCCTGAGCTCGGCTTCGGCACGCGTCCCCTTGGGCAGCACGAGCGCAAAGCGCGCACAGCCCTGATCGTCGTACGAGATATCCTGCGCGCGCACGTCGGCATCGCGGGAAAGGCCGTAGGTGATGATGCGCACGCCACGCTCCTCGAGCCTTGCATGCTCGATGAGAAACGGCGTGAAGGCATCGTCTGCGTTGAGGACGGCCGTGCCCGTGTCCGGGATGCCCTCGAGAAGCTCTGCCTTGGCGCGGGCGATGTTCTCGCGCGAACCGAGCAGCTCGAGATGGGACACGCCGATGTTGGTGATGACCGCATACGCGGGCTTGACGAAGGAGCAGAGCCGCTCGATCTGGCCGCGGCCGCGCATGCCCATCTCGACGATGAGCGCGCCATCGTCCTCGTTTGCGGAAAGGACGGTATTGGGAACGCCGAGCTCGTTGTTCTGGTTTGCGAGCGTGGCGGTCGTGGGAAAGCGCTGGGAGAGCACCGAGGCACAGAAGTCCTTAGTCGAGGTCTTTCCCGTCGAGCCGGTGATGCCGACGACACGGGCATTGAGGCGCTCGCGCCAGGCGGCGGCAAGGCGCGTCAGAGCCTCGGTACCGTCTTCCACGTATATCAAGAGGCACTTGAACTCGCTTGCAAGCGAGACAAGCGAGACGTCCGGCATTCGCGTGCAGATGATGGCGGCAGCGCCCTTGCGGGCCGCCTCGGCGATGAAGTCGTTTCCGTCTACGCGCTCGCCGGGCAGGGCGAGAAACGCGCATCCGGTCACGATCTTCCTGGAATCCCAGACGATGCCCTCCACCATGTGGGAGGACTTGTCGGAGACGTCGTTGAGCAGCTCGCCTTGCACGGCGGCGGCAAATTCGAAAAGCGTCAGGCGCATCATTTCCGGTCAAGCACCTCCCGGGCGACCTCGCGGTCGTCGAAGTGGCGCTTTTCGGTACCGACGATCTGGTAGTCCTCATGGCCCTTGCCGGCGATGAGCACCGTGTCGCCGGGCTCGGCCAGACGTATGGCAAACTCGATGGCCTCGGCGCGGTCGGGCTTGACGTAGTAGCGGTCTTCGTGCCCCTTCATGCCCGGCAAGATCATGTCGATGATGTCCTGGGGGTCTTCCGTGCGCGGGTTGTCACTCGTGACGACGGCGATGTCTGCCTCGAGCGCGGCCTTGCCCATCTTGGGGCGCTTGCCGTGGTCGCGGTCCCCGCCGCAGCCGAAGACGCAGATTACGCGTCCTTTTGTCACGGCCTTGACGGCAGCTATCGCCTTTGAGATGGAATCGGGCGTGTGCGCGTAGTCGACGAGCACGCCGAAGGGCGGCACCGTGCCATCGCTTGCCACGACGCGCTCGAGGCGCCCTGGAACCTGCGGTGCCGTCTCGAGTGCGGCGGCGATCTGGGCAGGTGCAAAGCCGAGCCCCATTCCGATGCCAAAGGCGACGAGCGCGTTTTCCACGTTGAAGCGCCCGACCAACGGCAGCGTGAACGAGATCTTCTCGCCTTCGACCTCGAAGGTGAGCTCGGTCTGATGCGGGGCGTAGTCGGCGCCCACCACGCGCACGTCGATGCGCGGGTCGTCCTGCGAGCCGACACGAATGAGCTTTCTGCCGTGCTCATGGCAAAGCGCGCTCAGACGGCGCCCGTATTCATGGTCGACGCAGACGACGCACACGTCCGGGTCGTACTCGACGAAGAGCTTGGCCTTTGCCTGGAAATAGTTCTCCATCGTCTTGTGGTAGTCGAGGTGGTCCTGCGTGAGGTTGGTGAATGCCGCCACGGCAAAGTGCGTCCCGCGCACGCGCCCCAGGTCGAGCGCGTGGCTCGAGACCTCCATGGCGCAAACGTCCACGCCGGCATCGACCATGCGAGCCAGAAGCGCCTGCAGGTCACGCGATTCGGGCGTGGTGTGGAGCGAGGGCAGCACCTCGTCGTTCACGCGGCACTCGACCGTGCCCATGACACCGGTCCTCTTGCCGCAGGAGCGCGCGATGTGCTCGGTAAGGTAGCTCGTCGTGGTCTTTCCGTTGGTCCCGGTGATGCCCACGAGCGCGAGCTTCTCGGAGGGCTCGTCGTAGAAGCGGGCAGCCCCGAGCGCGAGCGCCGAGCGTGCATCGCCCACGCGGAACTGCGGGATATCGATGTCGAGCTCGCGTTCGACCACGAGCGCAGCTGCCCCCGCCTTGACCGCAGAGCCCGCAAAGTCATGGCCGTCTGCCTGCGTTCCGGGCACGCAGAAGAACAGCGCACCGGGCTTGACCGCGCGCGAATCGAACTCGAGGGCGTTCACCTCGAGAGAGGGATCCGCTCCCCTGCTCGCCACAAAGGGCGTGTCGGCGAGAATCTCCAAGATCGTATGCTTGCTATCTGACATGTTGCATCTGATCCTTCCCTGCACTACAAATATATTCGAGTAGCCGACGTTTTCGCCTCAGCCCGCATTGGGATTGATGCGGTAGCGCTCGGCTGCATACGACATGATGTCGGAGAAGACCGGGCCGCAAACCGGGCCGCCGCCTTCCTCGGTCTTGGGCTGCTTGATGGTCACGAGGCAGACGAGGTCGCTCGAGGAGCCGTCGAGCCAGCCGCAGAACGATACGATATAGCCATTGCCATAGCCGCCCGAAGAGCTTGCTACCTCGGCGGTGCCGGTCTTTCCCGCAACGGTAAAGCCCTTGACTTTTGCCTTTGTTCCCGTGCCATCGGTCACCACGGCGCGCAGCATCTTCTTCACGTCTTTGCAGACGCTCTTGCTCGTGACGCGCTTGGACTTGGTCAGGTCTGCCGTGAGCGAGGATTTGGCGTCGGAATCGTTGGGCACGTCTGTGAGGAAGTGCGGAACGCGCTCGACGCCGTTTTGCTCGACAGCGCCGTAGAGCCTAATAATCTGGGCTGGCGTCACGAGCACGCCCTGGCCAAAGCTGATGTTCGCCGCCTGCACCGGGTCCCAGTCATCCGATTTCTCGAGCGTGCCGGAAGCCGTCCCCGGAAAATCCGTGCCCGGGTCCTTGCCAAAGCCGAGCTTGGAATAGGTCTTGTAGAGCTGCGATTTCTTGACCTTGCGCGAGGCGAGGACCGTCCCAACGTTGGAGGACTCGGCGATGATCTGCTTGAAGGTCATCTGCTCGGTGCCGTGGCTGTGGGAGTCGTGGATAGTGTAGTCGTAGACCCTCATCGAATAGGGCACGGTGAAGGTCGAGCTGGTCGAGACCGCCTTGTTCTCGAGCACGGAGATCGCCGTTGCGGTCTTGAAGGTGGAACCGGGCTCGTAGGCGTCCGTGAACGAGGCGAGCTTGCCGGAATCGAGCGAGTAGCTGCCGCTGTCGGATTTCGAGTAGGAGCACGACGCGTAGACCTCGCCTGTCGAGGCGTCCATGACCGTGGCGGTCCCACCGGCGGCGGAATACGATTTGATGGCCTTCAGAAGCGTTTTTTCGACGCGCGATTGCAGGCGCACATCGAGCGAGATGACGATGTCCTCGCCGTCTTCTGCTTTAGTCTCCTCGATCTGGCCGTCCGAGATGGGAATCTGGTTGAGCCCCTGCTCGACGCGCATCTTGCCGTCCGTTCCCGCAAGCAGGCTGTTGTACTGCATCTCGAGACCGGAAATGCCCTTGCCGTCGATGTCGACGTTTCCGACGACCTGGCTTGCCGTCGAATCGTTGGGATAGACGCGCTTGGTATCCTCGAGGAAGTGGACGCCCGTGAGGTTGTCCTGATTGAGGCGCTTCTTCAACTTTTTGGCGAGCTTCACAGAGGCTTTTCGCTGGATGTAGACGAACGTGGTGTCGCTCTTGGTGACGAGCGCATAGTAGTCATCGTAGGTCTTGTCGTACTTCTTCCCGAGCACGGAGTAGAGAATCTGAGCGACGTTGATCGGCGCGGTAACTTCCTTGGGATTCACGTAGATGGTCGTCGCCTTGACATTCGAGGCAAGGACCTCGCCATTGCGGTCGTAGATGGTGCCGCGCTTTGCGGAGATGCTCACCTCGGTGGTATGCGAGGTCGCCGCCATGTCCGAATACTCGGCGCCCTTGACGATCTGGACGTAGAAGAGGCGGGCGAGAATGGCGGCGAGAAAGATCGCGAGAAGGACGACTATGATCCAGTCACGACTCCAAACGCCCGTCGATTTCGACGAGTCCCTCCCCGCCCTAAGCGGTCCGCGCGCCATGTTGAAAAATCCTTTGCTGCCTAGTTTCCACTCGAAGATGCCGCGCTCTCGATGTTCGCGAGCGTGCCAGCCAACGAGATACTACCATCAGCGTTGGTCGCCGTGGTGGATGGCAGCGAGACCTCCATATAAGTGACTTTACTCGGAGCGGACATTCCAAGATCGGTGGCAAGCTTCTCGATACGCGACGGACTCGAGAGCACCGAGTGCTTGATCTCGAGCTCGTTGCCCTTCGACTGTGCGGTCTCGATGGTCGAGGAAAGATCGCTGATGCTCTCGAGGTTGTCCACGGTCGCCGTGGTGAGCATGACGCGCACGCAGCACACGACGGCAAAGACCGCCAACACCGCGAGCGCGATCTTGAAGGCGCTCACGGCAGCCGAAGAGACGCTGGAAAGCGCCGGGTTCTGACTGCGCCGCCCGGGGATGACGCGAACGCTGGGAGATGTCTTGCGTTCGGGCGCAAGGCGCGTGCTGGCCGTCCTCGAGCTGTTGTATGCACGAGCTGCCTGCGCCATGTGCCGTTCCTGCCTTTCCCTACTTTTCGCCGATGCGCTCGGCGATTCTCAGCCGCGCGCTGTGCGCACGCGGGTTCTCTTCAATCTCTTCAGCCGATGGTGTCATCGGCTTGCGCGTTATCACGTTGAGTACCGGCGTCTTGCCGCACACGCACACCGGGAGGTCCGGAGGGCAGGTGCAGGGGTTTTGCGCGCGCCTGAAGGTGTCCTTGACGATGCGGTCCTCGAGGGATTGATACGAGAGAACCGCGATGCGCCCGCCGGGAACGAGCCAGCGGATAGCAGCGTCGAGCCCGCGTTTGAGGACGTCCATCTCGTGGTTGACCTCGATGCGCAGCGCCTGGAACGTGCGCTTGGCAGGGTGTCCCCCGCTTCGCCGCGCCTTTGCGGGAATCGCCCGTTTGATGACGTCGACCAGCTGGAAGGTGGTCTCTATGGGCTGCTCCTTTCGCTTGTCGACGATGAACTTGGCGATGCGCGCGGCCCAGCGTTCCTCTCCGTAGTCTCGAAGAACCCGGGTGAGATCTGCTTCGGAATACGAGTTCACGATCTCTGCTGCGGTTAGGGTGTGTTTCCCCGGGTCCATACGCATGTCCAGCGGGGCGTCTTGACGATAGGAAAAGCCCCGTTCGGGAATGTCGAACTGCGGCGAGCTCACGCCGAGGTCAAAGAGAGCAGCGTCTATGCCGGGAACCTTCGCCTTGACGAGGAGCTCGTCGAGGTCTCCGAAGTTTCCCTTGAGCAAAAGCGGAGCCGAGTCGAGACCCGCTTTTTCGAGACGCTTTTTCGCCGCCTCCAGCGCAAGGTCGTCTTGGTCGATGCCGATGACCATGCCAGAAGGCGCGATGCGCTTTGCCGCTTCACGTGCGTGCCCCGCCCCTCCCAAGGTGCAGTCGAGATAGACCGAGCCGTCTTTGAGGCTCAGCCCCTCCATGCACTCCTCGAGCATGACGGGAATGTGCCGGTATTCAGGTGTCAACGTGCCTGCCTAGTCTTCCAGGAGGTCGTCGAGCGAAACCAGGGACGCCTGCTTCTGCTCGTAGACTGCGAGGTCCTGGATTTCGAGATGATCATCGTTGCCACTGATCATCACGTCCTTGACGATGCCCACGGCCTCGCGTTGCTCTGCCGAGAGCTTGATGCGGCCCGCTGCGTCGACGGCGACGTTCTCCGCGCTGCCGAACAGCCTTCCGCGAAGCTCACGGTCGCCTTTGCTGCGCGGGTTGTAACCTTCCGGAAAGAAGGAGTCGACCCAAGCGTCAAAGGCTTCTTCTGAGAAGACGTACAGGGCTTTGCCGAACCCCGGAACGACGACGACTTCCTCGGGAAGCGCCTTGCGTTGCTTTGCGGGCAGCGAGACACGGCCTTTGTCGTCAACGCTATGTTGCGCATGACCGCTGAATCGCATGTGCTCGCGCCTCTCAGAATCCTCCGAAAAAACTTGGGCGGTCCCCCTGGCTTCGTTAGTGCTTCGTTGGGAGGACCGCATGGAGAATATTATCCCAATCTTTCCCATTTCTCAACAAAATTCTCCCACCTTCTCCCCCACTAAACCCCCACTTCAGAGACGATGGACAAGCGGAAACACTGTATTTTGTGGTTGTTGGTGAGAATTGCTTCTAGTTATTGTGGTTTGAGAACGTGGGACGGATTCCCATGGGCGAAAAAATTTTTTTGGGAAATTTGGGATGGTCTCCCCTAGGGTGATTTCATGTGGGGCGAACGGTAGCACGCAAGAATCCGCGCACGAGGGAAAGCTCCGCACGGCGCGTGCAGAAGTCCTGTTGATGCGCGACCACTTGGGGGCTCTCGGTGCAGCGTGCGCGTCGAGCCTGCCTACGTGGTCGACCACCTGGGGCCCCTCGATGCAAGCTGCGCCGAACCCCGCCACGTGGTCGACCACCAGGGCCGTTTGGATGCGGATATTGCATCGAACCCCGCCACGTGGGCGAGTTAATGGGCAGAAAACGCATCGAACTCCCATACGTGGTCGACCACCAGGGGCACTTGGATGCAGACGGCGCACCGGGCCTGCCATACCGGCGAACATCAGAGATGCGGCGGTTCTATCGAATTCGCGCACTAAGGGCAGTTCCGTGCAGCGCGTGCAGAAGTCCTGCTCATGCGCGACCACCAGGGGCAGTTCGGCGCGGGAATCCGCACACTAAG
>JBMNPN010000039.1:0-21017 GCA_050943615.1 Coriobacteriales bacterium | reverse complement strand
CTGCAGGCGTTCCACCACTGGTTCTGGGGCCGCATGTACACGGACAAGCACGTGGTGTACATCTACGAGTTCGTGGGCAACGAGCGCTTCGGATTTGCGCACGTGCCGTTCTTCATGGTGGCCGACAACGAGACCGGAAAAATCGTGTTCTCCACCAACGGGAACTTCGAGCTTGAGACCGACAAGGAGATGCAGCCCGTCATCGGCCGCCCCTTCCCGAAGACGAGCCGCTACGTGTTCGACAACGGCAACGGGGACCGCGCCGAGATGACGGTCACCTGGACCCAGGAACTGGAAGTGCGCGACATGTACGGTAACGCCCCCGCGAACGCCGAGGAGGCAAAGAAGCTCCAGGAAAAGCTGGGCGACATGACCAAGGTCATCGGAGGCACCAAGGAGCAGTTCGACGCCATGGGCATCGCACCGGCCTACATGCGCTACTACGCAAAGGGCAGCCTGAAGCTGACCGTCGACGGCAAGACGGAAGAGAGCAGCGGCGACATGATCTACGAGTACAACTACACGGGCCGCGAGGACCCGCGCGCCGGCGTGTAGCTGGAATTCCCGCGGCGCGCAAGGGTTACCAGAAAGCCCGCAAATGCTATTGCGCAAAAAGAACGGCCGGCAGGACGCATTCACCCTGCCGGCCATTCGCTTTAAACCTGCGAGTCTAAACGGCTAGTCGCAGTAGACAATCGGCTTGATCAGGTCGCGCGGCTTCTCGTCCATGACCTTGAAGGCGTCTTCGATCTTCTCGAAGCCGTGATACTTGTAGTTCAGCATCTTGCCGGGATGGCAGCGGTCGGCGCGGATGACCTCGAGCATTTTCCCGATGCGGTAGGCGCCTCCGGGGCAGAACCCGCAGCGCAGCGTGACGTTGCTCATCCCCAGGCCCCACAGAGCGGTCGGGAACGAGATGGTGTCACGCATGTCGTAGAACGCGATGCTCGAGATGTTGCCGTTCGGGCGCACCAACTTGAGCGCTTGCACCATGCAGGAGGTGTTCGTGTTCGCGATGATGGCACGGTCTACCTGACCGCCGTTCTTCTCCAGAATCTGCTCGACGGTGTCGCCTTCCTTGTAACTGATAATGTCGGTGGCGCCGTACTCGCGGGCGAGTTTCGCGCAATCCGGGCGCGTTCCCACGCCGTAGATCTTTCCGGCGCCCCTCAATGCTGCTCCGGCGATGGACATCAGACCGACGGGCCCGATGCCAAAGACAACGACGCTGTCGCCGAAGGAGACCTCGGCATTCTCGGCAGCGTGGAAACCCGTCGACATCATGTCGACCGTCATCAGCGCGTCTTCGATTGACACGTCCTCGGGGAGGGGGACCAGGTTCGCGTCGGCATTGTTGCAATGGAAGTACTCGGCGAACACGCCGTCCTTCGACGTCAGGTACTTGAAGCTCCTCATCAAGCCGGCATCATGGGCATTGTTGATGTCCTTCTCCTGCAGCGCAACCTGCTCCCAATCAGGGGTGCAGCAGGGAACGACAACCTTGTCGCCGGGCTTGAAGCGCGTGACCATGCTCCCAACCTCGACGACCTCTCCCAAGGCCTCATGGCCGAGAATCAGATTCTCCTTCGTCTTGGCGCCGCCGTGCAGCGCATGGGTGTCCGATGAGCAGGGAGCCAGGGCAATCGGCTTCAAGACAGCGTCCAGAGGACCAGCCGTCGGCTTCTCCTTCTCGATCCAACCTGGTTTGTCGACCGCCAGCATTCCATAGCCCTTCATGGTGCATGCGCCTCCTTCTGCTCGGTGTCTATTTGCATGCAAGTCCGCTGCCGTTCAGCGGCTGCAAGATTAGTTTAAGGTCGCCGGTGCGTACCAGAGAATCGGCAATCCGTTAGAAGGGGGCAATGAATCTATGAGGTACCCGAATGCTTTGGCGTGGGTCATGGCAGACGGGACGAGAGGTTTGGGAAAGGCTGCGGACATGCCATTGGGGCAATCAGAGCCTAGGGGTTCGATGGTGGGAATCCTAGGGGCCCGATGGTGGAAATCCCACGGGAACTGCCCTGCATCACTCCTCATCGATGGTCCCGCCGGTCATGTAGATAATGAGAGCCAGCATGCCAACGCCGCCGAGAACCCAGGGAAACGCGGACGACCAGAAGGCGTAGAGAGGCCCCACGGCCGCATAGCCCACCGCAAGGAGCACGACATCCGCCGCTGCTACCAGCGCACAGGCGACAAGGCCGCGAACAGACGGCGTCATATCCATTTTCAGGTCATACTTCTTCAGCAGCTTCCTGAAGCCGAGCCCGCAGTAGACCAGCGCAAAGACGTAAACCGCTGCCAGAACTATCCAGACGATGAGAGGAGCGCTCAATCCGTTTCCCATCCAGGACAAAACGATTCCGGGGACTATCAGAAAGACCAGCAAGAGGAAGAGCACCATGTAGCGCCTCCGGAATATCTTGCGAATCATGGCAAGCCTCGACGCATCGTCTGTGAACAGCTCGTTGTTCGCTGGATCCGAGTCCATCGGCCTGGCAAAATAATTCCAGCCCGCTCCAGCATAGAGGCATTCCCACCCGTAGTCCCTCATCATTGCTTCGTAATCCGGGCGACTGTCGAGGGGGACGTCGCTGTATTCAAGCCGCACGGCCATATCCGCCGGCTCCGTCTGCTCGAACGTGTAGATGCACTGGAATCGGACGTTGACCAGCTTCCACCCCTTCAGGAACATCTCGTGGATCCACTGCTCTTCCGCCTCGTAGCCTGTGATGGAAAACACCCTGAAGCACGGTCTGGTCATTTTCTGTCATCCTCCTCAACCACCTGGTACAGGTAGCGGATCCTCTCCTTTTCCCGATTCAGAACTTCCTGACCGAGCGGAGTGATCCTGTAGTACTTCCGCTTTTCCTTTTCCCTGGTGAATTTGATGAGGCCGTCTTTTTCCATCTTCGACAGCGTGCCGTACATGGTTCCCGGACCTATGGTCAGATGCCCGCCCGTCAGCTCTTTCACGCGCTGGCCGATGCCGTACCCGTGCCGTTCTTCCTGAAGCGACAGCAGGATGAAGAACGCCGACTCCGTCATGGGGACGTAGATTCGCTCGATACGGCTGTCCAAGATCTCACCTCCAGATCTTATCGGAAGATTGCAAGAGTCTTCAGGGCACGGTATGCTGGACTACGATATATCGCACTTCGATGTATATCACGGTGCGATATACAAAGTCAAGAAGCAGTGCCGCTCTATGCGAGTTTTTCAGTCACCCGAGCTCTGCCCTGGTCGACGGCTCCAAATTCGAGCCGCAGAGCGTCTTTCTTGCAGGCATCGCAGCAAGCGCCGCACTGGATGCACTCGTTGTGCAGCACGGCCCCGTCCGACATCAGCTCCTCCACCGGGAGGCTCATGGGGCAGGTCTTGGCGCACAAGCCGCAGTGGACGCACGATTCCGGTGCTGCAGATACGTGGAGCTGCGGCAGGCGGAGGAGACGCCCCAGCTTCTCCCCGATTATCAGGAACGGAGCCATCCAGCAGATGCACTGACACATCGCCCTTTTCCCGAAGAAGAGATTAGGGATGAAGAAGAGAGCGCAGATGGCGAGGTAGATGGCAAGGCCGTGTGGGGAGGCGACGGAGAGCCCGTTTTCGGTATGGAAGAAGAAGTCGAAGGTCGAGATCCCACCGGCGAAGATAGCGCCGATGATGATAGAGAACATCCAGGGAACCCAGATCGCCCATTTGATGGCGAGCCTTCGCCCCAGCTTGGCGGGCTTGTCGGCAAACGTCGACTCCATATCCTGCAGACCGCCCGCGGGACATGCCCATCCGCACCAGGCACGTCCGAGCAGCATGGCGGAGACGAGCTGGAGCGCGAACACCAGCATGCTCCCCGCGGCAACACCCTGGAACGCCCCGAACACTATGAGGTACGGGGAGAAGTAGAAGATGGTGACGGGAAAGAGAATGAAGGACGCCACCAGGATGCCCATGCGAACCTTCTGCCGTCTTGTCTTCATCGCTTCTACCTGCCTTCCCTGTCGGGTTCTCATCCATTACCTCTCGCAGCTCGGTTTGGTGATTCCCGCGGCTGCCGAAAATGCGTAGAAGGCGTTGTCCATGAGGGGCTCGAGCTCCTCATCCGAGAAGCTGGCACCGCAGGCAATCATGCTCGCAAGGCCGTGGGTGTAGACGATCATGTTCACGTAGAGCTCGTGGGCACGGACCGCATCAACCCCTTCCCTATTCGCGAGCTCGTCCTGAACGCCCGGCTGCGAGACGCTCTCGAAGAGGGTGTCGATACTGTCTGCCGGCATGTAGGGCGAGAGATAGAGGAACTCGAAGAGGTTGCGCTCCTCCTGCGCGAGGCGGATATGCGAGCGCCCGTTGGCGGCAAAGGAGTTGACCGCCTCGCCGGCATGCTCCTTGTTGTAATCGACCACCCATCGGCGTGCACGTTCGTAGAGGGCTCTCATCAAGCCGTCCATGCCACCGAAGCGGCTGTACAGCGGCTGCACCGAGCAGCCCGCCGCCTTTGCGATGGTGCGCGCCGAGAGCGTGCGGTACCCCTGCTCGCGGACGAGTTCGAGGGCGGAATCGAGAACTCCCTCTTCGCTGAATTTGACCTCTGGCATCGTTTCACCTAAATATAACGCTCGTAATATTACATGCGTTATATTACATGCTCCTGCATACGCTCGTCAACTGGGGCACGGGAAAACGGACATTTGCAGCGAAATCGGGCCCAAATCGGGCGATTTTGCGTTCAAATGTCCGTTTTCAAACACCAAGAGCAGGTAAGTCCGGTATCACGCCTGCTGACCAGTTGATCCTTTCATCCCGCAAAGCCAATCTTTCGCTGACGTCACGTTGCACTCTGCGATGCGGTAGCTCGCCTCTACCCGTGCGACCACGAAACGGTTTTCGATATCTATCCCCAGCTCATCGCAAACGCTGCTGAGATGCCGAGCGAATTTTCGCTGAAACGTGCGCGACGATTTCACCTCGACGGCATAATGGCTACCGCTGTCCGTGAAGTCGAGCAGGTCCACCTCGCGCTTGCTGTCATCGCGATAGAAATACAGTTCAGGCTGGCGACCTTCATGAATATGATTCTTGGCGGTCTCGGCAACAACAAGATTCTCGAATACTGCACCAAAACTCTGATGGGACAAGAGCTGCTCAAGCGTCTCTATCTTGAGGAGATGACAGAGCAGGCCAGTATCGAAAAAGTAAAGCTTCTGCGTTTTCGTAAGTCGTTTTCGCGCATTCGAAAAATATGGCGGCAAGGTAAAGGCAATGTAACTCGACTCGAGAATGGAAAGCCAGCTCTTGATTGTGGGCAGGGATACACCCGTGTGTCTTGCAATCGAGGTCATGTTGATCAGGTTTCCCGCGTTTTGCGCACATATCTCGAGGAACGTGCGAAACGATCGTTTGTTGCGCACGTCCAACAGCCCTGCTACATCCCTCTCGATGTAGGTTTCCAGGTAATTCGGAAAGTAGTGAACCGGGGGGATATTCGAATCGTAGAGGCGCGGGTAACCGCCTTTAAGGGCGAACTCATCGATGCCGACAGGTTCTAACGACGCGTTTTTCACCTCCCTGTACGAGAGCGGCAAGAGTTTGAGAAGCCCAACGCGTCCTGCCAGAGACTGGCCGATGCTTTTCATCATGAGGAAGTTCTGAGAGCCCGTCAGAATATACTGACCTGCATCTCCTCGCTCGTCTGAAGCCACTTGGATCATGGAGAACAGATCCGGTGCGTACTGTGCCTCGTCAATAACAAGATGCGATGGGTTGTCAGTTATGAACCCCACGGGGTCCTCTCGGGCGAATGCCCTTGTCTGCGGGTTTTCCAGCGTGAGATACGTGTAATCGGAAAACGCCCGCCTAATCAGCGTCGATTTCCCGCTTTGACGCGGTCCGGTGAGTGCAACGACGGGAAACCATCCAGCCATCTCTTTCAAATGGGTTTCTAGCTCCCGCGGTATGAAGCGATCCATATGCGGTCTCCTCAGATGAGCACTTTCGCTCTGTCAGCCTAAGGCCAAAAGCAGCGAAGCTGCCCGGTCCAATCTCGATATCGCGGTCGCTCTACGATGTACCACAATATGTAAGTATAAATTACCATAATCTTAAAGTAAGGCGTACCATAATTTTTAAGTAGCAGGTACCATAATCTTGAAGTAGGCTCTTCTTTGTCTGGGAAGTACTCACTCGCCATCCCATCCTCCATCTGAAAACGGACATTTGCAGCGAAATCGGGCTCGAATCGGGCGATTTTTGCTGCAAATGTCCGTTTTCGAATGAAGATTGGGCCGACGAGGTCGTCGGCTGCTGCCGCGTCAACAAGCACCAGCATCTCGTTTCGTGCGACACGGCCGTGTGCATCTGCAACAACTGCACGTCGATGCTCTCAGTGGACACCGATGTCGATGGCATCGAGAACATCTGGGTTCTCATGGACTCCGAGCCCGACTTTCCGCTACCCGACTACAGCGGCAGCAGGATGGCCATCCAGGACTGCGCCCGCGCCTACGACCGTGCGAACGTACAGGACGCGGTGAGGAGCCTGATGGAGAAGATGGCATCGAGGTCGTGGAGCTTCCCGAGCAGGACGGCGGATTCGCGCCCAAGCGCTACCTCGAGGAGCTGCCCGCCCGCGGGGCCTTCGTCGCCCACGACGAGGAGGAGATCGAGCCGGCGATGGTCGAGCACTTCAAGGACCGCCCGGTCGACGACGTGGTGACCTATTGCATCGCCTGCGATGCGGGCGTCAAGATGGGCAAGAAGAACTCCGTGCCGCTGCTCAACCTGGTTGCCGGTCTGGTCTGACGACGATTTCCTGCGGGTTATCAAGCTTGGCGCTCTAGCTGGGCACTGTTTGCTGCTTCAATCGAAAGCCTACGATTGCCAGCTCGCCGTTCATCGGGACAACCCAGGAGTCGGAGCTACCTGTCCTTTATGACCAAGGTCAGCATTACGAGGTCTTCCTCTCCCGTGTTGACAATGGAGTGCTCCGACCCTTTCGGGCAGATGTGCATGACGCCCAGCTCCAAGCGCTCCTCCTTGCCGTCGCAGATTGCCTTGCCCGTGCCGCCGATGATGTAGTTCATATCATCGCCGGATTCCTGCATATGGGTTCCGATGCTTGCGCCCACATGTATGGTCGTGGGAATTATCCGGTAGGAATCGTCGTTGTACATCCGCACCGTCATGGTTCCCGTGCCTTGGTTCATGCCCGGAATGTCCATCGGCTCCATTTCGTTGAAGTTGATCAACATCTTAATCGTTCCTTAGAATCGTCATTTCGCGTTGCGGCGCTTTCTTGTCGCGAAACCGTCCGCCTCGCACACCCGTTTCCCCTTTGCCAAATCGTCAACCAGCTTGTCAAGAATGTGCATCCGGCACATGGTGGGATCCTTTACCTCGGCAACCGAGATGCCGCACGCCTTGCCTTTTACCTTAAGCGCCGCGGCGTTGAACTTCGGCGCATCCTCCAGCCACTTCCAATACGGAATCTCAAGCGACGCGGGCGTGAGCTGTCTTGCGTATAGCGCAGCAGCAATTCGACGACCTGTGCGAATTCCTCTTCGGCCCGCCCTTGCGCAGGACTTTCGCCAGCAGCGCCTCTAAGAACACGGATGCTGGCCCGTCAATCTGCGCGCACGTGAAGGCAACCTCAACCGCTCTCCCGGTTGCTTGCCAATGCGCGCTCGAATGTCCTTGCGGATTCCCAGAATGTACGATTTGCTCTGAGCATCGTCCAAGTGCGTTGCAACGATGCTGCCGTCATACGGCTCGCCGTCGAAACGGGCGTGCGCCTTCATACGCCCCGCGCCGAACGTGCGTGGAAGGTCGAAAGGCACAACCACGTAGGCGCCGTCTTTGTCGGATACCTTGCGGATGGTTGCCTGGAACTCGTAGTTTTTCATGCCGCATGGCGGTTCGACGCTGCCCTTGATGCGGTTGTAGTCTGCGTTAATATCCGACGGCGCCCCGAGGCAATCGCCCTGGGGCGCTTTGTCGTCTCTTGACATGCTGGCGGCGGCTTTTGGAAACTTCATTATCCGAGGCCATAACCTCTGTCACTTAGCTGACGCTTTATGATATCTATGATATCATAAATATCATAGATATCAGCATATTAGGAGGCTGCCATGGCCGAGCTACTGATCAGGAATATCGACGAGCACACCAAGAAAGCTCTTGCAGTACAGGCGGCACGCCACGGAGTGAGCCAGCAGGCTGAGGCGCTCCGTATCATCCAGGAGGCCTTGGAACCAGAATCGAAGACATGGGTCGACCTCGTTCGGGAGAACGCAGAAAGCGTCGGGGGCATGGAATTCGAAACTCCGCTGCGTCATGTTCCGCGTCTTACCGGAATTGAGGTGTAGGTCATGCGGTATCTGGTCGACACCAATGTGGTTTCGGAACTGATGAAGAAGGATCCCCACGAGGGTGTTGTTGCGTGGCTCGAAGGGCATGCAGCCAATCTGTATCTATGCGCGGTCACCATCGAAGAGATGCGTTTCGGGGCGTTGATGCTTCCGAAGGGGAAGCGACGCACCAAACTGGAGGAGACTATCGACCAGATTGTGACGGCATATGGTTCCCGCACGTTTTCATTTGATGCCAGGGCTGCAGAACTATGTGCGCAATACCATGTCAAGGCGGTGAGTTGCGGGCGGACGCCGACCATCGAGGATTTGATGATAGGTGGCATCTGCGCTGCTCAGAATGCTGTCCTGGTGACGCGAAACGTCAAGGACTTCGATTATATGGATATCGAGGTGCTCAATCCATTTGAGGTTGAATAGCTCAGTCGGCAATGTGGCGGATACGTCGCTGATTGGAAATTGTGCCGGCGCGTCCTCGGAGGTGTAGGGGCGAGCATCCGCTGCAGTTTAGGCGCCAGCGCATGTGGTTATACCTTGTTGGAGGTATCCTGCTTCTTCTCGTCGCCTACCTGGTCGTTCAAGGAATACGGTGCAATATTGCCGTGAAAGAAAGCGAAGATAGGCTTGCTGCGTACGGAGCAGAAACCGTTCAACTAAGTTACGGAAACATTAGCTACGTCGATGCGGGCGAAGGCGAAACGATCTTATCCGTGCACGGAATTTTCGGTGGTTACGACCAAGCGTTCGATACCTGCAGAGATTTCAGTTCGGATTACAGAATCATTGCTCCATCACGGGTTGGGTATTTGGGCAGCGATACTTTGGGTGACGGAACTCCTGTCGAGCAAGCAATAGCTTACGTGGGATTGCTGGACAAACTGGAAATCAACAAGGTGCATCTGTTGGCAACGTCGGCAGGGGGAAGCGTTGCCATTCGCTTTGCTTTGGATTATCCAGAGCAAACAAAGGGGCTGATTTCATACAGTTCTGCAATGCCCTATACCGAAAAGCCCGCAACATATCCTGAATATGCTGGACCACCTGCGTTTTTATGCAACGATAACGCAATGTTCCTCATTAGCCCCTTGTTCGAACCGATCATGGGCATGGAACCGTCTACGATTTACACCATGCTTCCCGTCGACGAGAGAAAAAATGGTGTAGTGCTTGATGCTTCTATAACAAACATTGATATGGCGAGAAACTATGACGACTACCATGTTGAAGATCTACAAGTGCCAACCTTGGTCGTTCACGCGAAAGACGATAAGTTGGCAAGCTACGATGATGCGGAAAAGCCGTTCAGAGGTTTCCGAATTGCACCTTCGTTTCTTTTGATAGCGGCGGGCATTTAACGGAAGAACACAGCGAAGCAATCAAAGAGGCCGTTTTAAAATTCACAAGAGGGCAATAGCCTGTATCGGTTCTTTAGTACTCGGATTTACTTAAACGGAAAAGATGGCCCCGTATACAGCGCACAAGCATTACTGAGGGCTGGCCGTGTTGTCTGCCTGCTGGGTTCTTTTCAGCTCCTTTTTGCATGACGCTACACAGTAAGTCAGCACGGGTGGGATCACAATCAGCGTGGCTTGGATTACACAGAGAACGAGCCAAGCCGGATCGAAGAGCATGAATCTGAGTTGCGTCCATGACCACGCTGCAGTGGTGAACCAGAATGCCCAGAGGAGGACCAAAAAGACCGTGCTCACGATCAGGCGGGTCTTGGTTACCTTGAATGCCGCCGCTACGGCGCCTATGCCTGGGATTGCGAGCAGGGCGTAATAGACTGCGACAATGTAACCGATGGAAACCGAAATATTTTCAGAGCCTTGATTGCCGGCCGCCACAAGTTGCAGGTGGTACTTATATGACTCGATGCCCACGGCGATGCCGAGTGCCGCGATGACGATCATCACGATCCCGCAAATTGCGAAAAGGACCCTCTGACGTTTCATTCGCATCCCATCGTCATGCTGAATTTCCTCTGTCGGAAAGCCTGGATTGCTGCATCCATCCTGCCGTACTATATGCGAGTTTACTCCAACGATGTGGCGGCAAAACATTCGTGAGGCCCAGCTGTAGTTTTAGAAAGGCCGTTAAAAGCATAATGAGACTGCATTTATAACTTTTTAATGTTACAATTGCAGCATGAAAGCTCTAGATGCCCTAAATATCATCAATGACATCAGCTCTTCGCAGAAGGGGTTGTTCACCTCAGCGCAGACGACGTCTCTCGGAATTGACAGGATGACGCTCTCACGCTTGGCCGCACATGGTCAGATTGAGCCCATTGCGCGGGGTGTCTATAAAGCTGCAGCGGCGCCGACAATCCGTGAAGAGGACGTGTATGCCGCATGGCTTGCCACTGACCCCGCAACTCCTTCGTACCTCAGGCCCCTCGACGCAAGCACCTGCGTGGCGTCGCTCGGGACAGCGGCGTGGCTCCATGGCCTGGGAGAGCTTAAACCGGAGCCTATAACGTTCTCCTGCTCGAAAAGAAAGCAATCGAGAAATGCCTCGGTTCGGTTCCTCAAGCGCACACTTCCCAACACGGATGTGTGTACAGTGGCGGGAATTCCTGCGACCACGCCAGCGCGCACGATACTCGACCTGCTTGATTATGGAGAGGATCTGAGTCTGGTTGCTTCTGTTTTGCGCGACGCCGAGCAGGCCGACTCGACGATGGAAATCGGGGATGAGGTCAACTCTCGAGCTGCGAAATGCGGTTTCGGGAAGAAGTTCGACCTCTACGCATACCTGAGGAAGGGATGAGGGATGGAGCGCGAGTACAGCACTCCGACCGCCTTCGATCGAGCGATCAAGAAGGCGGTAAGACTACCTGGCGTGGAACATGGAGGGGGCTATCGCCAAGCGCTTCGTGACAGATTCCTCTGCCGGGTGTTCGCTGGTGGTAATGAGACGTTCGTCCTCAAGGGCGGAAGCGGTCTTCTCGCGCGCATTCCCGAGGTGCGCGCGACGAAGGATCTAGACTTCGCGACGAACGAGAAGTGCTCTTCCGAAGATGCCCTTGCCGAGATGGAGAAGATGGGCATCGAGGTCGTGGAGCTTCCCAAGCAGGACGGCGGATTCGCGCCCAAGCGCTACCTCGAGGAGCTGCCCGCCCGCGGGGCCTTCGTCGACCACGACGAGGAGGAAATCGAGCCGGCGATGGTCGAGCACTTCAAGGACTGCCCGGTCGACGACGTGGTGACCTATTGCATCGCCTGCGATGCGGGCGTCAAGATGGGCAAGAAGAACTCCGTGCCGCTGCTCAACCTGGTTGCCGGTCTGGTCTGACGGCGGCGGGCGCGGGAATAACGGACATTTGCAGCGAAATCGGACTCGAATCGGGCGATTTCTGCTGCAAATGTCCGTTTTCAGAAGCGCGATGGTCAAGAGACGAGACGTCTCCAATGCCTGATGTGCTGGATAATCATGAGAAGATGAGGGGCCATATCTAAATAGGAGGAGCGGAAATGTTCGAAAACTGCAGGGAAATAGACCCGGACGACAGAGCGAACCGCATTGAGATTGCGGAAAAGGCGGACTCGCTGGAGCTGAGAATCGGGGACGCTTGGGGGCTCGGCGTGACGGTCGAGCTGCAATCGACAGGCGATGGTACCGCGAACGTCCGCTGGAGCTCTGCCTTCAAAGATGAGAACGGGAAGTCCGAAGTCAAGCTCGACGCCGCGAATCTGCTCTCCGGGCTCGAAATCGCATCATGGGAACCCCGCTACGACAAGCCAAACGTCTTGGACGGGATGACGTGGTCCGTTCGCATCGGCGAGGGAGACGCTTTCTTCAAATGCAGCGGATGCAACGCCTGGCCATCAGGATTAGAGTCGCTCGTCAACGCGTTGCAGCCATATGTCCCCGGCTCAATCGGCGAGAAGATGAAGCAGCAGCTCCGCTAAGCCAGCTGGTGCTTGTGCGTCATGCCGCCTTGTGCTCGGAGACTGCCTCCGACACCGCCTCGTCAAACGATTTCGAGCCATCGAGGCATTCTCTCAACGTTTCCAAGTCGTCGTCGGAGAGCTCCATGCCCTCCATGGCCATGATTGTCTTCGTGTTCGCGATTATCTCGTCGTTTTCACCCATGGCCCGCCCTTCTCGTTTTCTAATCCACAGTGCAATCTACTGTCGCGGTGTGTATGACGTGTTTTCCTTTCCCACGAAGCACCCATAAGAGCTTCACAGATTCATTTTTCGGATGTTCTGCAGCTTCCACTGAGCTTCCGGGCTGACGAGCGCCGCACGGGCAATCGATCCGTCTCCAAACAGCAAGGCAGGGTCGAACACCCCTCGTGCAAATCGTCCTAGAAATTCGCTCTCTGCATCTGTCTTCGGCAGCACGTATGCGGAGACGAAATCATGTGCCGCAGCAATCAGTCCGTCGATGGAAGGTGCCTCCTCGTTCCTCCTGAGCATGGGTAGGAGCTGCTCCTCGAGCTCCCGGGACCTGCTGGAGAATCGTTCGGGACGGTCTTCGAACCCATTCGGAAACGTTGCCGAGAGCGAGGCGTAGAAGAGTATCACCTTATGGGCGACCGCGCGCTCCTCCCTGCCCTCTTCATCGAGCACACGCTTGAGGTTGGCGATGTCATAGAGGTCCCGCACCTTCACGCGGTCAAAGAAGGCCTTGGTTTTCCCGCCTGCCAATTCGGCTTCGGCAAAAACCGGAACGGCAAGCTCCGGTCTCAGAGGCGATACCCTTTGCTCGATTGGCATCAGTGGGGAGCGGTTCATGTAGATGCAGTCGACCTTGATATGGTCTGCACCCCATTGAGACCTGTAGTTCAAGACGAAAGTCCTGCCGGCATGCCCGCCCTGCGTCCTAGAGACGGAATACCCCTGGGAACGGGCCACCTCGTCAATCGACCTCTCGACGGACGGTCTGTCGGCAAGCATTGCGCTTCTGTCGAGCGCTCCGACGTACGAGAGATCGATGTCGACGGAGAGCCTCGGCAAATCCAGCATGAACAGGTTTATCGCTGTTCCTCCGTGAAGCGCGAGCTTGCCCTTTAGCATCGGGTGTTCGCCAAGCTCACCAAGCAAATCGAGGAGCCTCTCGACCTTGTCGAGCGTACGTGGAGGAAACTCCCTCACGAATGCGTTATCCACGACGCGACCTCCTCTGTCTCATCGGGCAGGATGAGCTTCCATCTAGCAACCCAGCTCGTCGATTCCGCAGAAGCATGCCCCAGACGATAAGGACCCGGTCCGAGCCTGTTCTCGAGTTGGGCGAGCAGGTCGTCGACTACATGCCACTCGTCCCTCTTCTCTGAAAGCAGCCATCCGACCCGCGCGGCCGCCGACGGACCTGCGTCGACAGCGAGGTCGACGAGCCCCTCCACGTCGAGGTAGACAAAGGCAGTCAGACTTCTCACCGCCTCCTCGACCCCACCTGCCAGTGCCGGTTTTCCCAGGCAGTCGATGACCGTCTGCTCTCTGGTCGTGGCGAGAAACACTCCCCCGGCTGACCTCATCGCCTTCGCCTTGGCGTCCCCCACAGGTCCGCAGGGATGGTACGTGACCCCACGGAACTCGAAGCCGGTCCGCACAACATTTGAGCGGAAGTGGCACACAAAACCTTCGTTGTGCGCGACGCCATGTGCCTCTAGGGCAGAATGGTACGAGATCACTGCATTTGCATCGAGCGCCGCGACGATCTCCGCCTGCTCCACGGGAGAGTCTTCGAACCGCCCGTGATTGGAGACAAGCAGTCCGCGACGCACATGCTCAACGGCTCCCGACCTGACGGCAAGGCGCAACTGCTCTTCAGCCGCTGCGGGGGAATCCGAAGCTGCGAGGAGAGATGCAGTGGTGAACACGTGGTGCCCGTTGATGTATTCAGTGAACTTCATGCTGTCAATTATAGCGGATAACCCCAAATAATATTTGGGGTTAATACATAATAATTGCAGTAGCTAGCATCTCGTCTCGATAAAGAGAAAACAAGCTATTGGCTATTCCGCGCCAAGCATTGCGCGTACGAGCCATGGATTGCAGAAGCGGCGGTACATCGTTGGCCCTTTGCGAATCATCTCGACGTTGAGGCGGTAGGCACAGTCGAGCACACCCTCTTCGTCCAGCAATTCTTCGAGCCAGTCCAGTCCTTCAAACCAGATCCGTGAAATCCCATGGGCGCTGCCATAATCGGCTTTCGTCACATCGGCTCTCGGAAAGCCTTTCGGCAGCACTGCGCCACGTGCCTTGTCCACCCTGACATTCATGAATCCGTACGGAATGCCGTCTTCTTCAAACAGGACCAACGTCTCGACGTTTCCGCAGCTTATGCATGCCGTACGTGGCACCGAGTTGCCCGAGGTACTGGGAATTGCGGTTGCCACCCAGAGCGTTCCTGCCGTTGCGTCTGGCGCGGGAATAGTTTCCTTGGCATAGCGCTGCAACAGAGGCAACAGGCTCGGCCAGTACTCAATAGACGCGAGCTTTTCGAAACGCTTGCGCTTGCTCTCGCTTTCGTATTCTGCAAGTGCATCAACAGATGGCGGATTTCCACAACGCGGTCTGTCTGCGCGAGACCATGGGAGGTGCAGTCCGAAGTACGGAGCCTCGTTTGTCACCACGTCGCAGGCACCGCCCGGAGCATTCGTCTTCATCACGTTGACGAGGTCCAGCCCTTTTGCCTCGAGCGCGGCGATGACCTCCGTCTCGGCATCATCAAGCTTGGCGGCGTTCTTTCCAGGTACCTCGGCGAACCACATGGTCTCGACGGTAGGCTCACCTTCTGCATGCCGGTATTCATGCCGATGCTGCACATACCTTAGAGCGACGTCCTCGGACTTGCCCGCATACCACCTGCCGTCGGAAAAGCGGTAGATGTAGATGCCGCGCCGATTCCCCGCGGGGATATCGGCGACAATCGAGGCGCGTCCGTCAACCCTGATGCTGCGGAAACTCAGGCCGCCGATGTGGATGTTGATGCTGTTAGCTTCTATTTCGATTCACCGCCCGCGGTCATCTGGGCGTAGAGCTCGAAGAGATGGGCGACGATCTTCTCCTCATCGCCGTTGAAGTCCACGCCATAGGCTGCTTCGACCGCAGCGTCGAGTTCACGATGCGCCTTCACGAGGTCGGGATAGAGGAAGTCGTTGTCGGGGTCGTACATGTCGGCAAGCGTGCTATCAGGATGAGCGGCTCGCGCGTCGAGGACCGCCTGTGAGCACGTCTCGATTTGTTCGCGGACATCAGGGGGAATCGCTTCCTCGACAGGAACATCGGGGCGATCGACCGCACCGGGCCAGACGAAGTTGTTGTAGACGATGGTGTTGGAAATGCGGTAATCGCTTTTCAGCCGCCCGCAAACCGTCCTCATCCAAGCATTCTGAAACTGGCTCAGCATGATACCGAACACATACAAGCTCTCAGTCGGAACGAAATAAAGCATATCCCCCGGGATCATGCCATTTGCAACGAATCCAATGGGAACATACTTTCTTCGGCTAGAGGAGACTTTCGGAACGCCAATGTACACTCCATCGACAAACTTTCCACAGGGCCGTAGCAAGTGTGGGGTGTCCTTAAGCTTGTAGGCGTCCCCTGTCTCTTTCTGAGACGATCTCCACTCACGGCAAGCATCAACTCGAGCTCTAACATGCGGCAGAGCCTTCAATTCCGAAGGCGTTATATCTGCTAGCCACAAACAATAACGATCTTGCCCTTTTATGAACTCCGCACCCATCGAAAAAGGTCGGATCCATTTTTCAGCAGCAGGTTCGGCTTTCAATAATGCCTCACGCTCTTCGGAAGAGAGCAGTAAAAATCCGTTGTCTGCGGGTTTAAATCCTTGTGCCATTCCTGGGACATTGCATAATGGCGCGTTTCGCTTCGAAACAAATTCGTTCGATGCATCGCTCAAGTATCCGTTGATGTTGGACGCTTCATGCAGATTGCCCTTCTCATTCCAAAGCAATTTCGGTCTATGACCTTGACGCGAGAACCCAACGATAATGACGTGCACATGCGCCTGATCGGTTGCTTCACTGTTCCAAACGAACGTGCGGTAGGCAAAGTCGATGCCGATACCTTCCTCGAACAAAGGCCTCCAAAGCGGTTCCACCTGCTGCCCCTGACAAATCGAGTTTGTCGAAACGAAAGCGCACCGAACGGGAAACTGGGCGATGTAGTCAGCAGCCTTCTTGTACCAGCATGCAACGTAGTCGAGTACTTTCACTTTCCCGAACAGTTCGGCCCGATCCTTCTTCTGTTCATCGTTAAGGTTCGAATATCCAACAAACGGCGGGTTCCCCATCACATAGCTGCATTCTTTCGCCGACAGAACCTCGTTCCAGTCCATCCTCAGGGCGTTGCCCTTCACGACGTTTGCCGAATCGCGCAGCGGGAAGTCGTCGTAGCCGATCTTAAGCAGCATCTCGCTTTCGTTGTTGGACTGCAGTTGCGCAATCCACAGAGAGGTCTTTGCCACGCGCACGGCAAAGTCGTTGATCTCGATGCCGCTGAACTGCGAGAGCGTCACGCGGTAGACGTCCTCTTCCTCTTCTTCCTCACCCTTGTAGTCGATCATCACCTGACCGGCGAAAAGCTCGTTCAAGATGTCGTCCTGCAGGCGCCGCAGGGAAAGGTAGGTCTCCGTGAGGAAGTTGCCGGAACCGCATGCCGGGTCGAGAAACTTGAGCGACGCGATCTTCTTGAGCAGGCGACGGTAGGCGTTCTTGCGCTTGCGCTCCGTCAACCCTGCAGCGTCCTTGATCTCGTGGAACTCGTCAAGCAGTCCGTCGAGGAACAGCGGGTCGATGACCTTGTGGATGTTCTCGACGCCCGTGTAGTGCATGCCGCCCTCGCGGCGCGTCTCCGGGTTCAGGGTGCTCTCGAAGATTCCGCCGAAGATGGTCGGGCTGATGCCGCTCCAGTCGGTCTGGCGCGAGATTCCCTCGAGCAAAAGCTCCTTGAGGTCGGCGTCGAAGTTGGGGATCTCGGTCTCTTCGCTGAAAAGGCCTCCGTTCACGTACGGGAAGGGCTTTACCTTCTCGTCGTAGGGATCGCGTTCCCCGACGGGCGTGTCGAGCGCGCGGAACAGGCGCTTGAGCGAACCGCGGATGTTATCTGGCTCGGTATCGCGCAGGTAGTTGTAGAAGCCGTCTTTTTCGAACAGGCCCGCGTCCTCGCAGAACAGGCAGAACACGATGCGCACGCACAGCACGTTGAGGGCATGCTGGCTCTCGTCGCTCTTCGGGTCGATGAAGCGCGCTTCGAGCTCGTCTCTGAGCTTGCCGATGAGCTCGCCTGCCTGCATGGAGATCTGGCGCTCTTTTTCGGCGCGGCTATGCGAGGGGTCGACGATGAAGGAGAGCAGGCTCGGCGACGTGCCCAGCTCCTCCAAAGAGAACTCGACGTAGTTGTCGGGCAGGTCGTGCCGCGAGTGCCGGTCGCGGTCGTAGACGCGAAACGTCCCGAAGTTGCAGGTGACGATGAAGCGTGGCTGCTGCCTCATGGGCAGGCTCTCCGCATACGCAAGCGCCTGCTCGAACGGCGTCACGAGCTTGCCCTGGCGCTCTTCTGGCTTGTCCAGGTCCACGCCGAGGCTCTTCTGCTCCACGAGCACTCCGGCATCCGGGATCCAGCAGTCGATGAAGCCGCCCTCGGCCGTGTGGTACTCGAACTTGCACTCGTTGCGGGCATTGTCCATGCCGACAACGTCATTGAGCAGCTCGAGCCAGAACGTCTGCGTGTCGCCCTTCTCGTAACCACGCCCGGCCCACTCCTCGGCGAACTTCATTGCGGCGGCCTTACGCTGCGCTGCACTCGTTTCTGGCAAAGCCTTTCCTCTCCTCAGAGCCATCTGTGAACTCTATAGCTCAGATTTCTTCCTAGGGCTCATCAAGTCACTCGGCTCAATATCATCTCGATAATGGTATCCCAACAGTTCGCAATCTTTGCGTTTTCCGTTGGGCCATTTGCTCGCGGGCAGGCGATAGCGGCACATGAGCCACTCATTCGTGTCTCTCTACCTCGCCTTCCCTGCCAATCGGGCGCCCAGAGAGGAGCGCACATGCTCGAAAGGGGCGCGGCGGAGGCAGTGTTCCACTTGCAAGGAGAGGACTCAGCAGCGGCCGAAAATCACAGAGAGAACCCGATTTCTCAAGTTACGCTCTTCCTAACGTACCCCAATTTGCAGAGGGGCACGGCGCATGAGGGGCCATCATGCAAAAACATTTCGCAAGCCCCGTGAACACTCCTCCTTGGGAACGCCGACCGGGCATCCAGTACATCGAAGTGACGCAGGGGTGCTCGCACAACAAGTGCCGCAGGGGTGCTCGCACAACAAGTGCCGCTTCTGCTCGTTCTACAAAGAACGTCCCGTTCCGCATGAAGACCGACGAGGAGGTCGACGAATCCATCGATTACCTCAAACAGGTCAACCAGCGCGCCGCCATTCGCCGCATATTCATGCAGGGCGCCGACGCATTCGTGCTGAGCTACGACCGTCTCATGCGCTTGGGCGAGAAGCTCCACGAGGCGCTTCCCAGCCTCGAGACCATCGGCGGCTATGGGCGCATGAGCGATCTGTGCAACAAGACCGTCGAGCAGCTGCGCACGCTCCACGAGGAGCAGGGGTATGAGAACGTCCACTTCGGCGTGGAATCGGCCGATGGGGACCTGCTGAAGCTCGTGAACAAGGGCTACGACGAGGAGTTGCTGTGGGAGCAGGGCCAGAAAATTAACGAATCCGGCATGCCCTGGACGGCAGGGTACATGCTGGGCCTGGGCGGCCACGATTACCCCAACACGCACCCGCTGAAAAGCGCCAAGTTCTTCTCGGCAACCGTTCCCACGCGCCTCGGCATCGTCTCCACCACGTACGTGCGCGACCGCTACACCCACTTCATCCCGCCCATGTTCATAGACGTCAAGGAAGGACGGTTCGTCGAGGCGGGCGAGCTGGAGCGCTACCGCGAGCTGCGAAAGCTGGTCGAGCACCTCTAGTGCGAGACGATGCTGGACGGGCACCACTCCACCATGCCCTACTACATCTCCGGCCGCATCCCGCAGGACCGCCAGAAAATCCTTACGGACATCGACACCGTCCTCGAACAGGCGGACGAGGAGCAGATGGGATACTTCAGGCATTACGTGGTTGCGGAAGTGTAATCTCCGCGTGCCGCGTTATGCGACAATGATATGGACTCTTCTCGCAGGTCGAACATGCTATCGACAATACTACTGCCTTAAATGACGACGTCGGACGCGGGAATAACGGACATTTGCAGCGAAATGGGGCTCGAATCGGGCGATTTCGCGTGCAAATGTCCGTTTTCAGATGGAGGATGAGAATGTGCAGAACTCGCCATGGAATCCAGCTGCTCCCCATTTTCCTGATGCGCTCCCCTACTTCGCTGCGCCGTCATTCGCAGTTCATGTTGCCTGCGCCATGACTGTGTCCCTGTCCGCTCATTGAGCCATTGCCGCTGCTCGCAGACGAACCGTCGTCACTGTCATCCGACGAGCTCTCGTCGTCTGAGCACGCATCTATGCGGTCACGCAGCTCTCGCATGCTCATGTGGGAGCATTCCTCGAGCGTCACCGAGGGGTCGACGGCGATGAGCTCGCATGCGGCCCGGTAGCGGCCCATTCCCATGCCCGCCTGCTTCGCGGCGTTGTAGTCCTCCTCGCTCGCGCGCATGCAGTTTCCCTCACATGACAGCGAATCCAACTCTGATGAGCTCTTGCTCATCAGCTGCGATGCCAGCTCGTCGTTATCCGTGAGCACGTCGATTTCCACCAGAGACTGGTCGGTCAGATACGGCTGGAGTTCCTCGCTGGCGAAAAGCTCCGCAAGTGCCTCGTCGTACGACTTGCCCACGACGTCAACGCTTTCCAGAACAGCTTCTGCATCGTCGTTCACTGCTCGCACGTCGGTCACAGCACCGTCTTCTTCAACCGTCAACTCGAGCGATGGGTTGATGTCAATCCCCACGATGGCCTGCGTTGCCAACGAGGTCCCGATCGCACCGCCCGACTGCCCGTCACCGCCGTTGGGCGTGGTGCCGGTAATATTGACACCGATGAACGCCAGTGCAAAGCACGCCGCCACCGCCAACGTCGCGACGACGCGGCGCATGCGGTGCGTGGTGCCAGCGTGCTTTTTCGCCTGCTTGGACGTGCTGTCCTCGCTCGGCATGGCGGGGGCGTTTTCCGCATCGCGCTTCTCCTCGATGGCGGAAAGCGTGCGCTCCTTCAGCCACTCAGGCGCATGCTCGTCTTCGAAGGCGTCTTTGAGCTTGCGGTCGACCTGCTCGTCCGTTGTCATGAGAGCGCCTCCCTCAGTTTCTTCTTGCCCCGAGAAATCCACGAGTACACGGTGTTCACGGGCGCATCCATCATCTTGGCAATCTCCGTTGCCGGGTACTCCTCGACGATCGAGAGGTAGAGCGGCGTGCGCGGCGGGTCGGAAAGCGCGCGCAAAGCGTCGAGCACATCGTTGCTCAGACTCGCCCCATGGGTCTGCTGACCGCCAGCAGCCTGGGTCTCTGCCAGCGTGGACGTGTCGGTCGCGACCTCGCGGCGCGACGCCGATTTCAGCAGGTCGAGGCATACATTGCGTGTGACGCGGATGAGCCATGCCTTGCGATGCTCATCACTCTCGAAGGCGGTGTCAGATGTGGCGTAGCGGATGAA
>JBMNPN010000038.1:0-21117 GCA_050943615.1 Coriobacteriales bacterium | reverse complement strand
GCCGCACGCCTCCGCGATGCTGCGATAGGTGGTTTTCGTGTAGCCCTGCTCCATGAAGAGCCGGAAAGACGCACGTCGAACCTCGGCGCGCCCCTTTTCGTTTCGCGGTCTTGCCATCTCGCGCCCCTCTCATCTTCCTGCGGCGTTTTGCAAATCAGTATAGAACACCGCCCCTCGCGAGAAGACCGTGCGAGGGGCGGTGCAAAGTTCGGTTGCCGGGCACCATCAATGACACCCGCTACTTTCGAGAAACCAGACCCTACGCCTGAGATCCAGCCTGCTGCTTTTCGCCTCTCCTGGCTGCCTTGCGCTTCTCCTTGGGAATCACGCCGCCGTCTTTTGCATAGGGCTTCTTGTACATGATGTAGAACGCCCAGATCGTGTAGACGGTCATGATCACGCCCGAGACGTACCACCACGGATGGTCGAACCAGGACGAGGCGGTGGTCCACCAACCGAAGTTGGCCGGCAGGAAGTTCGTGAAGGCGATGAGGATGTTGTTGAAGAAGAACAGCAGCCAGTACTTGCCGCGCTCGGCACGGCGCAGGTTGAACAGCGGCGGAATCGTGACGGCGAGGATGTTGCAGATGGTGAACGTGGTGAGCATGACCTCGTCGCCTGCCCAGGCCAGAATCAGGTTGATGATGCACAGCGAGACCAGGAACACCATGATGCACACGGTCCAGGCTTCGCGCTTGCTGCTCACGCCCTTGATGAAGTCGGGCAGCTCGTGGTCGATCGAGTACTTGATGCAGAAAATCTCGAAGAACACCCAGATGAACATGCCGACAAAGAACAGCCAGTAGAACCAGAAGTCGTACTTTGTGGCGGCCATGTAGAAGATGAAGACCGCGGTGATGTCGTCTGCCATGAAGAAGCTGTGCATCCAGGCGGGCGCCATGGACTTGTGCTGGGTGACTATGATCATCACCTGGTACACGTAGTAGATGTAGCCGACCGCAATGGCAACGATTGCCGCCGGAATCATGTACGGGTTCGACGCCCACGCCGCAATCTGGTCGGACCCAACGCTTGTGAGAGTTCCCATGTTCCCTCCAATGTCCTAGTGGCGCATTAATGGCAGCGCCCCTGTTTCGGTGGGTCCATTCTAATGTTTTACATACATGTATGCAATACGTGTATTGAATTAATTTTGATGTATGACCGCTCGGTGAGTGTTACCCACCTAAAAAGCGGCTTGTCATGTGGACTTGAGACGTATCGGTGTCACGTTCAGCAACTTTTGGCTTGGAATCCGAGTACATGAGTGCTCGGAGACCGCCAATTCGGTGCCAAACCGAAAGAAACTCGCAGATTTGCCACGCGGGTACTTTAGCTTCGAGCCAAAAGTTGCTAAACGTGACACGCGCCTGTAGCAGTCGGGGCTCTACACCCCGAATTTCTGCAGGGCGACCTTGGCGGCTGCGGCCTCGGCCTCCTTCTTGGAGCGGCCCTTGCCTTCGCCTTCCACCTCGCCGTCGACCAGCACGCGCGCAAAGAAGGTGCGGTCGTGCGGCGGGCCGTCGCTTCCCGTGATCTCGTAGACGGGGCTCTTCTGCCGCGCCTGCAGGTATTCTTGAAGCGAGGACTTGGGGCTCTCCGGCTCCATCGCGATGTCCTTGCTCACGTAGGGGCCGAGCGCCTTCAAGATCCAGGTGCGAGCGACCTCGATGCCGCCGTCCAGGAACAGCGCGGCAACGATTGCCTCGAAGACGTTCTCCAGCGCGGAGTGAAAGCCGCGCCGGTCCGTGCCGGATTCGCTCTCCCCGAAGATGATGGCGTCCCCGATGCCCGCCTCGTAGGCCACCTTGGAAAGCGTCGCCCCGGAGACGAGCGCCACCTTGATGCGTGTCAGGCCACCCTCGTCCAGGTCGGGATAGCGCACGAAGAGATCGGAGGCCACGACGGCGCCCAGGATGGAGTCGCCCAGAAACTCCAGGCGCTCGTAGTTGAAGCTGTGCGCGGTGTGCTGGGCTGCCGACGGGTGCGTGAGCGCCGCCTCGATCAGCCCCTTATCCTTAAAGGTGTAACCGACGATATCCTCGACGATCTGGATGTTCTTGAGATGGTCGCTGTCTGACAGCGGAATATCGCGTTGCCCGTTCATGTTAGGCATGCGCCTCCTCAGTTGAGGCCGCCTCATCTGCTGCAGCGGTCCGCTCCTTTTCTGCCGCGAGCGCCTTGGCCAGACGCCCCGGCATATCCCCGCGGATGGCGCGCGCCGTTGCCAGCACGCCCGAGCAGATTGCCTGCGCGTTGCTGTTGCCGTGGCCGATCAGGCAGACGCCCTTGACGCCCAAAAGCTGCGCGCCGCCGAACTTCTCGGCCGAGACGCGGTCCTTGAGGTCGTGCAGCGAGCCGCGAATGAGCGCGCCTCCCAGCTTGCCGGAAAACGACTGCATCAGGCTGTCCTTGATGCCCTTCATCAGGGCCTTGGCCACACCTTCGTAGGTCTTGAGCGCGACGTTTCCGGTAAAGCCGTCCGTGACGATGACGTCGAAGCCGCCGAGCGCGAGGTTGCCGCCCTCGGCGTTGCCGATGAAGTTGGGGACGCTTTCCTTCAGAGCCGCGTGGCACTCCTGCGCGAACTGCGAGCCCTTGGTCTCTTCCTCGCCGATGTTGAGAAGCCCCACCGTGGGCTCCGGGATGCCGAGCTCCATCTGCGCGTAGACGCGCCCCATGTGCGCGAACTGCACCAGGTACTCAGGCTTGCAGTCCGCATTGGCGCCCATGTCGCAGAAGACGGTCTGGCTGACCGGCGAGGGAATGACGCTCACGATGGCGGGGCGCTTGACGCCCCTGATGCGCCCGATGACGAGCGTGGCGGCCGCCATGCACGCACCCGTGGAGCCAGCGGAGAAGAAGCCCGCGGCCTCCCCTTCCTTGACGAGCCGGCAGCCAACGACGATGGAGGAGTCCTTCTTGTGGCGCACGGCGTTGGCGGGATGCTCGCCCATGGCGATGACCTCGGTGGTGGGATGCGCTTCGCAGCGCTCATGGGACGCAGCAAAGGGCCCGATGACCTCGGCCGGGCCGGTAAGGATAACCGAAATGCCCTGATCCTGGGCAAGCGCCTTGTCGACGCCCTCCAGCACGACGTCGGGGGCGTTGTCTCCGCCCATGGCGTCAACGACGAGCTTGACCTCTGACATAGAAGTTCCTTTCACTCATCGTTCAAACGTCGAGGCGCCCGACGCTCGGTTTGGCGCGCCGACGGCTGAACGATTCCGCTCGGGTCCAGGCGCGTTGCGGCGCCCTTTGGGACTCTCACGGCTTGCGGCGGCATGCATTTGCATAGCCCCCAAATACGAAAAAAGGAACCGGCACACCCAAAGGGCGCCGGTTCCTTCAGCAAGCCTGAATCGACATACTACTCTTCGACGGCGATGACTTCCCTGCCCTTGTAGTAGCCGCAGTTGGGGCACACGGTGTGCGGGCGCTTGACCTCGCCGCACTGCGGGCAGACGGAGCGAGCGACCGTCTTGCACTTGTCGTTGGAAGAACGACGATGATGGGTACGGATCCTGCCGGTTTTACGCTTAGGTACTGCCATGGTCTTGAACCTTTCTACAAACGACGCACAACTCTTCTGCGCGTCGAGATAATCTGAACACGCGACCAAGAACTGTACCATGTTTTCGCACCGCATGGAAGACTCAACCGTGATTTTTTCATGCTAGGTTCACAGCACCGCGACACGCCGGTTCGAACCTGGTCATAGCGCGTGCATCTGCCCCATGAGAGAGTACGATATTGCCACCAGAAAATTCGCAGCCGAGCTGGAAAATGCAGGGCAAGTGCAGGGAGGGGCGCGAACATGGACGACACCGCCAGCGACGATAGGGCAACCCAGATGAAGCTCGCCATTATCGGCGCGTTCGACGAGCTCAGCAAGACACGCCCGTTTTCCCGCCTGGGCGTGGCCGCCGTCGCCAAGAAGCTCGGCATCAGCCGCTCGACCTTCTACTACCACTTCAAGGACCGCAACGATGCCGTGCGCTGGATATCCGTCCGCGCCTTCGAGCAGGGCATAGACCAGATCGGGCGCACGCTCACGTGGTTCGAGGGCCACCTCGTCACGACGCGTATGCTCTGCGAGTACCGCCACCTCATCACCGCGGCGGCTGAGGACATCAGCTACAGCGGCGCCGCGCTCTTCTACCGCCGCTACCGCACGGCGACGCTCGAGCAGACCCTGAAGATGCGCGGCATCGAACTTGACGAGGACCTCTCGTTCCAGATTGCCGCGCTGGCCGCCGCCGAGCAGCAGATGACGGTCTCCTTCATCCGCGGCGACTTCGGCGAGATGAGCGCCCCCTCATTCTGCAAGCGCATCGCATCGATTGTCCCACAGGACCTGAAGGACGCCCTCGAGCTGCAGTAGGCTCAGCGGGTTCCGGCAGCGGGCTGGCGAAAGTGCGCGACCGAAACCGCGCACTAGCGCGAGAGTGCGCGATTCCAGGGGCATTTTTCGCGCACTTTCGGCACCGGCACCGCGCACTTTCGGCACCGGCACCAGCACCGCGCACTTTCGGCACCGGCACCAGCACCGCGCACTTTCGCCAGCCACCTCCCCTACCATCCGCTCGCACAAAAAATGCCCGACCGCCACAGAGGGCAGCCGGGCACGTGGCGCGAGCTATCTAGCTGGAACTAGTACAGCGTGGTGCCGTGATCGACGAAGAGAATCTGGGCAGTGATGGCCTTGGAGGCATCGCTCGCAAAGAAGAGCGCCGCCTGAGCCTGGTCCTCGGCCTGAGCCTCGGGCAGGGACTGGTCCATGTGGCGAGCGCAGACCTCGGCGAACTCGTCGAAGGTGGCGAGCTTGTCGGGGGTGTTGAGGGCCGTCGGCGTCGGGCCGGGGGCCACGGCGTTGCAGCGGATCTCGGTGTCGGCGTAGTAGCAGGCGATGTTCTTGGTCATGGCGTTGACCGCGGCCTTGGCAGCGGAGTACGAGATGCCCGCGACGCCACGGCTGCCGATGGAGGAAATGTTGACGATGGAGCCTTTGCCGCGCTTCTCCATGTCCTCGAGCACGTACTTGCACATCCAGTAGGTGGAGTACTGGTCGATCTTGACGACGTAATCGTACCAGTCCTCTTCGCAGCGGTTGATGGGCTTATGCTTGTCGGCAATGCCAGCGGAGTTCACGAGCACGTCGATCTGGCCATACTCCTTGAGGCAGGCGTCGACCGCAGCACGGCAGTCCTCCATCTTAGAGAGGTCCGCAGAAAAGCCAGCGGCGGTGCCGCCGTCAGCCTTGATCGCGTCGACGACTTCCTGGTTCTTGTCGGCACGACGGGCAACGCAGAAGACCTTGGCGCCCTCAGCCGCAAAGAGCTTGGCCGTCGCGCGACCGATACCGGAGTTTGCACCCGTGACGAGTGCGATCTTGCCATCGAGCTGTCCCATTTCTTTCACCTTTCTCGTAATGTAAAAACGCAGGTTTGGAAACTTCTTAGAGTCTACTGGGCATACCCAGCTCCAGGTAAGGTGCGGCTGAACACAAACCCCGATGTGTCTCGCAAAACGAAGGAGAAAAGAAAGAAATTCATTTACTTTCTGACAGCTGCTATTTCGGCGTTGATCTCTTCTAGAGACATATTGGAGATGCCAGACTCTTCGGCAATTTGGCTAGCTCGTTTCATGGCCTCGACTCCCCTGTTCGTCGGGTCATCATCGAGCTTCATGCTAAACGGAATTCCCCTGTCGCTGACCAGACGTGATATGCACATGCGAAGGTACGACGGCAGATCAAGACCGAGCTGGTCGAGAATCGAAACCGCCTTTTCCTTCTCCGTCTCATCAGTTCGAAATTGAACGAGTGCATTTGCCATGGCAACCACCTCCAGAACATAACCAAGCATATCATATGCAAACATTTGATTACATAGTATGTCTTGTGATTGCAGATGAATATTTAGCGGCGGCGGGCGGTAGGTAGCTGCCAGCTAGAGAAGTCGCCCGCCGCCATGGAGCTTAGTGACAGCAGCTGTCACCATCGTGATGGTCGTGATGATCGCACTGGACATCCTCTTGGTAGTTGAGCTTGCCGGCGGCGAAGTCCTCGGCTGCCTTGTCGGCGCTGCCAGCGCAGCCGCCGTACAGCTTGATGCCCATCTCGGAAAGCGCCATCTGCGCGCCTCCGCCAATGCCGCCGCAGATCAGCGCGTCGATGTTCAGACCGCTGAGGACGCCGGCAAGCGCCCCGTGCCCCTGACCGTTCGTGCTGACCACCTCGGAAGACGCGATCTTGCCGTCCTCGATGTTGTAGACCTTGAAGTACCCCGTACGACCGAAGTGCTGGAAGATCTCACCTGTCTGCTTGTCGTAGCATGCTGCAACTCTCATCTTTCCTACCTCCGAAAAATCCGTCAGCCCACCGACACGGTCCACCGAGACCATCCTCCACCTGCAGCAACCGAATTCCTGGTCATCGGAGTACTCGACGTTGCCGCCGCCGATCTTTATCGTCTTTCCGTTGACGAGCGCATCGGCGATCTTCCTGTGCGCCTCGCGGATGATGTTCTGCGCCGTCGAGCGCGCCACGTTGAGCCGCTTTGCGCATTCCGCCTGGTCGAGCCCTTCCTGGTCCATGAGCCGGACCGCCTCGAGCTCGTCAAGCGTGAGCAAGACCGCGTCCGATGCGTGCTCGGCAACAAAGACCCTGCACGGGGGAAGCTGGTAAATCGTTCGTTTCTTCTGTGGTCTGGGCACTGCGCTCCTTCTTGTTTTTGGCATATGCCAAAAACGAACTATACACGAATGCCCTGAAGGCGCAACACCATTTGCACAGATTTCAGGCCAACAGCTGCCCGGGAAGGCGCTTCTTTTCGAGCGGCGGGAACTGCCGGTCGTAGGCTTCAAAGCCCTCGGGATTGCGCTCGGCCACGAGATAGCCCTCCGGGTCCTCGAACGTTCCACGTACCCCGTCCAAGTAGCCCGCTTGCAGCTCTCTTACCAGCAGGTACTCCGTATTAGGATCTGCCGCATACGTAATCCCCCGTCCGCGCCCCGGAGCAAAGCCCGATTTCTCGTAATAGGCAGGGTTGCCCTCTATCACCAGCGCCCCAGCGCCCAGGTCGCCTGCCATGGCAATGGAACGGTCGATCAGCGCCCTGCCATAGCCCCTGCGGCGAAAATCGGGATGGATGCAGACCGGCCCGAACGTCAGCGTGTCGATGCGCGAGCCGTCGTCTGTCAGAATCGAGGAGCGCGCGTACATAATCTGCCCGATGAGCACGCCGTCCTTCTCCATGACAAGGTCGAGCTCGGGCACGAAATCGCTGCGGTCGCGAAAGCAGTGCAGGATGTAGTGCTCGGTGCAACCCGGCTGGTAGACGTTCCAAAACGAGCGTCGCACCAACTCCTCGGTCTCCCTGAAATCAGCCGGCTTCTCCCTGCGAATGACGATGTCTCTATCCAACGCGGTCATATTTCCCGCCCCTCTATTCCCCAAAACGTACAAGCTCAGTCCTGAGGTCATCGAGGTGCTCTTGCCCCAGCGTACGTGGTGAGATGCCACGCTTCGCGCAAAGGGCAGCCGCCACGCCCGTCACCGTTCCCTGATGCCCGCAGTTTCCCATGAGCTTGATCGTTGAGCTCGCGACGTGCGTGGCGCTGATGTGCTTTCCCGCACACATCAGATTGTCGATGTCTGCGGAGTACAGGCACCTGAACGGCACCGTGTAGGGCTTGAAGTCGCGCTCCACCCACTTCCAGTTGCCGAGGCGGAAGTCGTATTTCGGGTTGCCCGGGTAATGCAGGCAGAACGCCCCCGCGTTCTCCACTATCGCATCGGGAAACTCCGTGTGGTTGCGGATGTCGTTTTCCGTGAGCACATAGTCTCCGAGATAGCTGCGAAAAGCGCCCGTCGCGAGCACGTTTCCGAGGTGCACGAGCTTCAGGTTCGCGTATGTCTCCGGTTCCTTCTTCCTGACGTTTGCGTAGGTGCCGATGATGGCACAGAACAGGTGGTCCCTGATCTCCTCCTTGCACAGGTAGGGTTCGAGCCACTGCCCGTACTCCCAAAAATGGGACTTGTCCAGACTCATGGCGTTGTCCCAGCCACCGTCCTCCCGTTTCACGGGCTTCGGTTTCTCAGGTCCGACGTAGGGTCCCGGCTGGTTCTCGTAGGGCCCCTGGCCGCACCGGCTCGTGACCTGCCCAATCTGCCCGCCGAGGTCGGAGTAGTCCTTTGCGACTTTGACCGCCCAGGGGACATCCGGGAAGTCGACCGGCTCATCTTGCATCTCGGTTCGGAAGAGCACAGTGTCCCCATGGTGCATGGCATCGGCATGCTCGGGAGCGAGGCTCTCCCCAAAGTCGGACCTGCTCTCCTGGCCCTCCAGTGTGGCGGCACCGCTCAAGATCGCGAGCACCGCACGCCCGCTGCAGTCGACGAACTCGCGTCCCCTAAAGCGCCGCTCTGCCCCCGTCTTAACGTTGACGGCGTCCACGGAGACGATCTGCCACCCCTCGAAGCGCACGTCGTACACGTGCTCGCTCGAAAAGACGTCGCAGTTGGGGATGTCCTCGAGGATGTGTTCCGCCGCTATATCGCCGTCTTCCAGGCGCTCGGACAGGTCGTCCACGATTCCCCCGGTCCGCCCCTCCGGCGTGAGGCCCACCTCGGCGCTGGCATTGCCGCCCAGATATTCCATCTCGTTGAGCAGTGCGGCCCGGCATCCCGATTTTGCCGCGGCATAGGCAGCGCAGCATCCGGCTATGCCACCGCCTACGACCACCACGTCGTACGCATCTGTCTCGACGGGTTCTTCCGGAATGCCGAGCAGCCTCTTCCTCCATCGCCTCGCAGCTAGAGCGGGCGCATCGATGGGCGCGATGGTAGTGTTCGTGATGTAGATGGCATCGCATCTTCCCTCGAATCCCGTCAGGTCATGAAGCGAGATACGCACCTTGCCCTTCGGGAGCGCGACGTGCTCGGCAAGCTCCCAGCTCCAGCCCTTGCCGCTCGCCCCGAAGACCTTGTCTATCGGCGTTCCGTCGATGAGTATCTGGAACGTCCCGGGGTGCGCATCCGGCACCCAGTCCTTGGTCCTCGCCCAGACGCGGTACTCCCCGCTTTCGGGTATTTCGATGTCCGTGGCGGCATCTTGAACGGGCACTCCGATGCCGTGGGCCAGCAGGTACGCCGACCCCATCTCGTCCACGAACTGCGATTCCAGAACCCACCCGCCAAAGTCCTCGAACTGCTCTGTCTCCAACAGGATCTCCGTGCGCTTCATAAGACCGCCCCGCTATCGAGTTATTCGCGATTGGTTTTCGAGTCCTCCCCGAAACATTCGCCTTGAGCACTTGCAACGCTGTTCCCGAATTCTAGTACTCAACGCCCCACGGACGAACGGTAATCAGGTCTTTGAACGCCCCGGCCCTGGCAGCCACTATTTCCATTTGAGCTGATAATATCCGCTGGACCGATTATTTGCCCCGCAAACCCGGATATACCAGGTGCCCTTCGTCTTCTTTCCGATTAACGAGGCAGCAGATACTTTGATCGTCGTCTTGCCGGGGGTGGAATGATAGATTGTCCTCTTGTATTTTTTCGTCTTCTTTCCGACTTTGTGCATCAGCTGGACATTGAGCCGGCCGTTTGTCTCGCCTTTTATCGTCAGCCTTACCGTCTTGTTCTTCTTCACTTTGAACTTGTACCAGTTCTTCTGCGAAGATCCGGCCGCGATCGTCCCCTTCATCCATTTCTTTGCTTTTATGGTCTTGGCTTTTTTCTTCGAGTGGTTCTTATAGGCTTTGACGGCTTTGAACTTTACCTGGAACCGGTATGAATACGTCGGATTCAGGTTGGTGGTCGGTTTGGTCCGGATGACGTAGGTCTTGCCCTTTTCCACGCCATAGGCCCGGTAAGCACCCTTCACCATATAGCCATATTCATCCCGGCTGCTTAGACTCTTTCCGTTCCGGAAAATCTGGGTCTCAAACCCCGGCCGATCCTCCTTGTCATAGCCGTTCGGATTAACCCGGATGTAACCGTTTTTTGGCGCCTTGTAGGTAAAGTTCCAATATTCCTTGGAAACGCCTTCCGAATACGGCGCCCCAATGTAATAAGTCTTGCCGCTCGCGACCGTACGATCGGCAGACGAGCAGAAACGGCATCCGTTGATAGTGCCGTTGACCGTATATGTCTGCGGTGTCGTCGATGTGATTTCTATGCCGTAATTGTGGTTGAGGTTATCGAGGAAGACATTGTCCAGGTGGATCTGCTCCTCACCAGGTACGGTCGTTGTAAGGGTGGCGTCGCCCGGAGCATTGACCACGAGCATGCCCGGACCGTCTGTCTGTACCGTCTGCGCCGAAGCAGTCTCCACAAAGGAACCGGGCGCCGACGGAGCCGCGGCAAACGCGACGCCGGTAATGGCAACGGAAATTGGAATCATCAGAGCTGTTGCAGCAAAAAGTTGCTTTCGAAACATCAGAACCCCCTATTTCTGACTACGAAAACCCAGGTCAAATCGACACCTCACCGCTTTCAGTTTATGTTGCGATTCATAGCCTTTCAATCGACTTTGCGAATTGTGAAATCGGAGGGAAAATCGCAAAAATCCGATACTGCGGTGGCGGGCGATATCATCCGTTGTTTTATTTCGCTGTTAAACCCCTTGAAAACAGGGCAGTTGCGAGCGGACCGCTAGAAAAAGCACCGCGTCCGGGAAAAATTCGAAACGCGGCGCTGTTACCTAAAGTTGACATATTTTTTACGCGCGAAATTGCCTCATCTGGAGCATGCCGGGCCACCACTCCTGGCGGCAGTCCCAGATCCTAAGCCCTCGACAATAAACCCACCGTCTCGATGTGCTTGGTGTGCGGGAACATGTCCACCGGCACGACACGCTCGAGCTGGTAGCCGCCCGAAAGGTACTTGATGTCGCGCACCTGCGTCGTGGGATTGCAGCTGATATAGACGATTCTCTCGGGCGCCGCCGCCATCACGCCCTGCAAGAAGAGCTCCGAGGAACCGGCACGCGGCGGGTCCATGAACAGCACGTCGAAGGGACGCTCGTTGGCACGCAGCACCTCGCCGGCGTCCCCGGCCGCGAACTGCGCGTCCTTGACGTGGTTGAGGCGCGCGTTGGCCTTTGCCGCCTCCACCGCCGGCCCGACGCTTTCCACGCCCGTGACCGCGCAGCGCTTTTCGTGCGCGGCGATGATGCCGATGGTGCCGATGCCGCAGTACGCGTCGTAGACCGACATGCCCGGCTCGAGGCCGGCCAGGTCGATAGCGCACCGATACAGGCGATCGGTCTGCGCGGGGTTGGTCTGGTAGAAGGCGGTCGCCGGGATGCGGAAGCGGCAGCCGCACAGCTTGTCCTCGATCCAGCCCTGCCCGTAGACGACTTGCGAGTGCGGTCCCAGGATGGCGTTGGTCTTACGCGTGTTGACATTGACGATGACGGTCGCGATCTCGGGATGCGCATCGCGAAGAGCTGCCACGAATGCGCGGCGGCGCGGGAACTCCTTGTGGTTGACGACGAGCGTCACCATCACCTGCCCCGTCGCGGCGGCGACGCGCACCACCACGTGGCGCAGCAGCCCCCTGCCCGAGTCCTCGTCGTAGGGCTCGATCTTGAAGCGACGGCAGAGCTCGGCCACGGTAGCCAGGATGGGGCGACCCTGCGGGTACTCGACCAGGCAGTCCTTGCATTCCACCAGCTCGTGGCTGTGCCGTGCGTACATGCCAAAGCGCGGCACGCCCGCGCGTCTGCCGCGCACGAAGGGGCTTTGGATCTTGGCGCGAAATCGCAGCGGCTCGTCCATGCCGAGGCACGGCTCGATAGGCGCATCGAAGTCCGAGAAGAGGCGTTCGACTTGGGCGTGCTTGCGCTCGAGCTGGATGGGATAGGGTACGCTCAGCCACTCGCAGCCACCGCAGGCGCGGGCGACCGGGCAGGTGTAGGTCTTGTAGCCCATGTGGTCTGCGGGACTAGTTGTCGTTCTGGCCGAGGTCGAGGTTCTTCAGCACGGCAAACGGGTTCATGTCGTCGATGCCGTCGTCGGGAGGGCAATCACACGGGCCCTCGTTGAGGTTCTTTCCACAGCGCGGGCACAGCCCCTTGCAGTCGTCCTTGCACAGGGTGACGTATGGCGTATCAAAGACGAGCGCCGCCTCGAGCGGGCCGGAAATGTCGAAGTTGCCCTCGTCGTCGATGACCTCGAACTCGTCTTCTTCGTAGCCCTCGACCTTCTCAGCGGGCTCGAGCAGGTAGTAGCCCTCCACCTCGCCGGCGATATCGAGCTCGACGGGGTCCAGGCAGCGGGCACAGCGCGTCTGCGCCGTGCACTTGGCAAGGCCAGACAGCAAGATGCCCTCGCCGGTGTTGGTGAGGATCAGATCGTAGGCAACGCCCTCGGGGGTCTTGTATTCGTCGACGCCGACATGGTAGGAAGTCTCGTCGAGCGTGCCCTTGAGCATGCGCGTCCCTCCGACCTCTTCGAGATCGGAATCCATGGAAACGATAAACGGCTTCATTGCTCGACCTTTCTCAGGTACCCTTCGGGCGCGTCAAGCAACGAGGAGAGACTAATCGGTCATCTCGTTGTTGAGGCGCTGACGGCAGCGCGTCACGTTCTTGAGCAGGTTATCGAGGTTGGTCTCGAGGTTCGCGAAAATCTGGTCCGCGTAGTCCTCGGCGCCAACGCGCATCTCGCGCTCGCGCGCCATTGCCTCGTCGATGATGTCCTGCGCCTTCTGCTCTGCAAGGCGCACGACCTCCTGTTCGCCGGCAATCTGCTCGGCTTGGTGCTCCGCGTCCTCGAGGATGCGGTTCGCGTCGATCTCGGCAGCTTCGATCATGCCCTGGCGGTCGCGGACGATGATGCGCGCCTGGCGAAGCTCCTCGGGGAAGATGTCGCGGATCTCGTCGAGAATCTCGAAGATCGGACCGATTTCCACCTGGCGCTTCTGGCTGTTGCCCAAAACGGGTTTGGACTGCTCGATTCTCTCTGCTAGCTCGTCGAGCAGCTCTTCAATCCCTGCATCATCCATGAGAGGCCCCTTCTATCAGTTGCTGCGTTCGTGTTGTGTTTCTGACAGCTAAGACGAAAAAATATCGCGTAAATACTATCACAACACGTCATGCGACCATTGCGGCAAAATACGCAGACCAGCGAGTGTTGTCAAGCTGTCAAGAACGAAAATCGCTTGACTTCCATGCGCACGAGCGGGTTCGTAGAGGGCTCCCGTTTCTGCTGCAGCTCAGATATAGCTTGCATGAGATTTTCGGTTGGGACCACACGGGCGGTGCGATTTCGGGGATATCTGGATATAGGCACCCCGCTGACCTGCAGGTTCTCTATGGTCTCTGGAACGATGACACCGACATTTTGGTCCCAGCCGCATATCTCGTGCACGAAGACGTATTGCCAGTGCCATTTCGAGCAGATCACTGCACGAGATTTTCGGTTGGGACCATTATTCTTGAAATTTCCGGTGCCATTGTCCCAACGGGCGTAAAGAAGCAGCAGGTCAAAGCGATGGCTCTGTACAGCCTCACGAAAAACCGCACCCCTGTTTTGGTCCCAGCCGCACATCTCATGCGCTGGCACGGCAAGCCACGGCCCTAGTAGGCGATTCCCGTGACTTTGCCAACGCTCACCTTGCTCCTGTCGACGGCGACCCCATTGGCAAAGCGCACGTGCGGGAGCACGGCCAGAAGCGGCGTCACCACAAAATCGCGCTCGAGCGCCTTGGGATGCGGCAGTATGAGCTTGGGGTCGTCGCTCGTCTCGCCTTCGAAGTCGACGATGTCGAGGTCGAGCGTGCGCGGCCCGTTCTCGAGGGTGCGCATACGTCCCTGAGCATCCTCGAGGTTGTGGAGCTCGTCGAGGAGTTCGTGTGCGGACAGCGTCGTCTGCAGAACGGCGACCGCATTGACGAAATCAGCCTGGTTCTCGCGGTAGGCGGGCTCGCTTTGGTAGTAGGGCGAGACCGCCGAGACCCAGGTATGCGGTAGATGGCGCAGCGCTCGCACTGCGCGGTCAATCTGCGTCTGGGGGCTATCCATATTCGAGCCCAGCGCGACGATGGCACGGCGGGACTTCTCGATTACCTCTTTGGTGAGCGCGACGTTGTGGACGCGCGCTACCTGCGCACCTTCCTCGATGGCCGCCGCCGCGCAAAGCGCAGATGCCTCGTCGCGGTCCTTGGGCTCCTCGATGCCGGTCATCGTGCCGATGAAGCTCTTGCGGCTCACGGCGACCATGTAGCAGTACCCGAGCGAGGCGAAGTGCTCCGTTGCCATGAGCAGCGCATCGTTGTGCCCAGCGTTCTTGCCAAAGCCGACGCCGGGATCCAGGCAGATGCGGTCGTGCTCGACGCCCTCGCTTTCCAGACGCGTCGCCATGTGTGTAAGGGACGCCTCGACCTCTGCGACGACATCGTCGTATTGCGGGTCGTCCTGCATGTGCCCCGGCTCTCCGAGCATGTGCATGATCACAAGCCCCGCGTCGCAATCGCAGGCCACCTCGCGCATGGCGCGGTCGCGGAAACCAGAAACGTCGTTGATGATGCAGGCACCGGCCTCAACGCAGGCGCGGGCCACTTCCGCATGGCGCGTGTCGACGCTCACGGCAACGCCTTGCCCGGCAAGCTCGCGCACCACGGGAAGCACGCGGGAGAGCTCTTCTTCGACGCTCACCTCGGCAGAGCCAGGGCGCGTCGATTCTCCGCCAACGTCGATGATGTCTGCGCCCTCGGCAAGCTGCTGCTTGGCAAAGGCCACGGCATCCTCAGGCGCATTGTGGTCACCGCCATCGCTGAACGAGTCGGGCGTGACGTTGGTGATGCCCATGATGAGCGGCTCGGAGAGGTCGAACTCGAACGGGCCGCACTTCCAGATCTGGGTCATGTGCTAGTTCCTCCCGCGGATCAGGCTGAGCGCCTCGGCACGCGTCTGCGCGGAAGAGCGGAGCGATCCGCGAACCGCCGAGGTCGTCGTCTTGGAACCGGGCTTGCGAACGCCGCGCATGCTCATGCACATGTGCTCGCACTCCAGCACGACGAGCACGCCCTGCGGGTCCATCTCCTCGACCAGGGTGTCGGCAATCTGCGAGGTCAGACGCTCCTGGACCTGCAGGCGGTGCGCATACAGCTCGACCAGGCGCGCGAGCTTGGACAGGCCGCAGATCCTGCCCGACTTGTTGGGGATGTAGGCAACGTGCGCCACGCCGAAGAACGGGACCAGGTGGTGCTCGCACAGCGAGTACACCGGGATATCATGGACGATCACCATCTCCTGGTGTCCTTCGTCGAACTTCTTGACGAAGAGCTCGTCGGGGTCCTGCTCCATGCCGCAGAGCACTTCTTCGTACATGCGCGCGACGCGCGCCGGCGTCTCTTTCAAGCCCGGGCGGTCGGGGTCCTCCCCCACGCCCTCAAGAATCATGCGAACGCCTTGCTCGATCTTCTCGTGGTCCACTGTCCTCGGTCCTCCAAAATTGCTTCTCTCTGCTGCCTGCCCGAAAGCAAGTTCCAGACAAGACATAGCTAAGAAGTATAGAAAGAACGCCCCTTCGAAAAAAGGGACGTTCGGTATGAATCTCTATAGGTGCAGCTCTCTAATGCCAGCTGCGCCGTTCATGCCGCTGGCACTATCGGTCTAGTCTTCAGAAGAAGGCGGTTGCGGGCGGTCCTCACCAGATGATTCCAGCGTGTCGAGCGGCGTCAGATGGCGCGGACCGTCATCATCGTCCTCCGAATTGCCACCGTTACCCTGTCCGCCATCCTGCTGTGCGCCCTCGGGAAGCTTTCCTTGCTCGGAGGGCAACTGTTGGTCGGGGCGCGGCTCGAACCCCTTGTTCTTGTCGAGCTCCTCGGGATGCTCGCGCTCCCACTCGAGATACTCGTCCCACTTGTCATCGAGCAGCGCCTGGCAGGCACGCCCGTCCACCGTCTCGCGATCCAGCAGCACCTCTGCCATGAGGTCGAGGTGCGCGCGATTCTCGGAGAGGATCTTGTAGGCGGTGTCGTGCGCCTGGGTCATCAGGTTGGCGACCTCGCGGTCAATGACCGTGGCCGTGTCGTCGGAATAATCCGGCTGCGTGGCAAAGTCGCGGCCCAGGAAGGGGTTGCTGCTCTGCTCGCCGTAGACCTGGTGGCCGAGCACGTCGCTCATGCCGTAGCGCGTGACCATGGCCTTGGCCATCTTGGTCGCACGCTCGAGGTCGTTGGAGGCGCCGGTCGTGACATCGCCGTCGTTGACGATCTCCTCGCTCGTGCGCCCGCCCAGAAAGACCGCCAGGTTATCGACCATCTGGCTCTTGGACTGCAGGAAGTGGTCCTCTTCGGGAATCGAGAGCGTGTAGCCGAGCGCCTGGCCACGGGCGATGATCGAGATCTTGTGCACGGGGTCGGCATGCGGGAGCAGATGGCCGACGAGGGCATGACCGGATTCGTGGTAGGCGATGGTGCGCTTCTCTTCGTCCGTCATGACGCGCCCCTTGCGCTCGGGGCCTGCGATGACGCGCTCCATCGACTCCATGATCTCTTCGGTGGTGATGATGTTCTTGTTGCGGCGCGCCGCAAGCAGCGCGGACTCGTTGAGGAGGTTCGCCAGATCGGCGCCCGTGAAACCTGCGGTCAGAGAGGCGATGTTCTCGAAGTCCACGGACGGGTCGATCGGCTTGCCCTTGGCATGCACTTTCAAGATCTGCACACGACCCGGCTTGTCGGGACGGTCGACGACGACCTGACGGTCGAAGCGGCCAGGGCGCAGCAGCGCCGGGTCGAGGATGTCGACGCGGTTGGTCGCGGCGATCATGATGACCGAGTCGTTGGCCTCGAAGCCGTCCATTTCGACGAGCAGCTGGTTCAAGGTCTGCTCGCGTTCGTCGTGGCCACCGCCCAGGCCAGCGCCACGCTGACGGCCGACGGCATCGATCTCGTCGATGAAGATGATTGCAGGCGCGGCCTCTTTTGCCTGCGCGAACAGGTCGCGCACGCGGGAGGCGCCGACGCCGACGAACATCTCGACGAAGTCAGAGCCCGAGATGCTGAAGAACGGAACGCCCGCCTCTCCTGCAACAGCACGCGCGAGCAGCGTCTTGCCGGTGCCCGGAGGACCGACGAGCAGAACGCCACGTGGAATCTTGGCGCCCATGGCCTGGTACTTGGCGGGGTTCTGCAGGAAGTCCTTGATCTCCTTCAGCTCCTCGACGGCCTCGTCGATGCCGGCGACGTCGGAGAAGTGGACCTTGGGCGTGTCCTCGCTCACCTTCTTGGCATGCGTCTTGCCGAACTGCATCTGCTTGTTGTTGGCGCCGTTCATCTGCGAGAGGAAGAAGATGAGCAGGCCGAAGATCAGCAGCAGCGGCAGCAGCGTGGACACAAGCGTGGTGACCCACGTCGAGGTCGCGACGTCTTCTTTGAAGTTGGTGGTCGAGCGGTGCTTGTACATCAGCGACTGCAGCGAGTCATCGCCGGTATAGGCAGAAGTGAAGTCCGTCGTCTGGTTGTTCTTCTTGGCGTCTTCGTCCTTGTAGTACTTGCCCTCGAGGGGTGCCGAGGCGGCATGGTAGGTGACCTCGGGGACCATCTCGTTTTCAACGGCGGTCACGAACTCGCTCGTGCTCAGCTCATCGGGCTTGCTGGTGTTGTTCGTGCTGACGACCTGGCTCGCTATGAGCGCGATCAGAACAGCGGCGAGCAGCACATAGAGGATGACGCTACGAGCTGAGGGCGTTTTCCTTTTCGAATCGTGCTGGTTATCCACCAACGTTCTCCTTGTCGATGTTAGCTAGTCGCCACCATAGACCGAAGGGTCCAGGATGCCGATATACGGAAGGTTGCGGTAGCGCTCGGCATAGTCGAGACCATAACCGACTATGAACTCGGGTGGGCACTCGAAACCGACGTACTTGCACTCGATGTCGGTCTTCTGCGCGCCCTGCTTGCGAAGAAGCGCCGCGATCTCGAGCGAGCGCGGGTTGCGGCTTGCAAGCGTCTTGGTCAGGTACTTGAGCGTCAAGCCGGAATCGAGGATGTCCTCGGCGATGATCACGTCGCGGCCCTCGATGTGCGAGCTCAGGTCCTTGATGATGCGCACGACACCCGACGACTTGGTGGCGGCCCCGTACGAGCTCACCGCCATATAGTCCATCTCCAGCGGAAGCTCGATGGCACGGACGAGGTCGGCCATGTAGATGGCCGCGCCGCGCAGGACCGAGATCACGATGAGGTCGTGGGCGTCGGCGTAGTCCTTGGTGATCTGCGCGCCCATTTCGGCAACGCGATCTTGGAGCTCCTGCTCGGAATAGAGAACCGCTTTCAGGTCGGGATGCATGTGACTCCTATCGCTACAGCAACTTTGCCATTATCGCATTAGAGCGTGCGAATCGATAATCTATAACCGATTTGTCATCTTGCGAGCGGGTTCTGACCAAACTTCACGCTATCTACGGCAATTATTCCCGTCACCGGACGAAGACGAGCCGCTCCCCCGGCTGAGGCGGGAGGGCTGCGCCACGCGCATGACGAGACGTTTCCCATCGCTTGTGACGCGCACTCCGCCGGAAACCTCCGTGACAAAGCCCGCACGCTTGTATCCCGAGAGTACCCGTTCGATTTGCGCGGACTCGAGGCGCGCCGAGGGGGCCACGACCAGAAGCGCCGCGCGCAGGAGGCGGCGGGCAAGGCTGCGGCTGCAGCTCTCCAGCACGTCAACTGGCAGCGTGGCGATTTGCCCATCCCAGCTCAAGTTGCGATAGAGCAGCGAACGGGCCTGGTCGGCGAGGTCGGCGTCCTCGGAGGCGATGAGGTCCATGGTCCGCTCGAGGCTGCGCTCGAAGCCGGGGCGCAGGCTGCGCATGACGGGCATGGCCTGCATACGCACGCGGCTGCGGAAGTTCGAGCCGTCCTCGTTGGTGGGATCGTCGCGCCAGAGCTCGTAGTCGGGGCAGCCGGCATGGCGCGAGCGCAGCCAGCTGCGGAGCTCTTCGCGCAGCACGCCGAGAAGCGGTCGGCGCACCCTCCCCTGCACGCGCGCGATGGAACCAAGGCCACCCGGGCCCGTGCCGACGAGCGAGCGCATGAAGAAGGTCTCGATGCGGTCGTCGAGCGTGTGCGCCGTGCAGATGAGCCCCTGCTCGGGCGGGACGCCGACACGCTCGCAGATGGAGTCGAGGACCTCGTCTGCCAGGCGGTAGCGCAGCTCGTGCGCCGTGGCCTCGATGCCCTGTCCGCCCTTGGCAGCGAGTGCCGCCACATCGACGCGGCGCACCTCGCAGGGAATGCTGTAGTTCTCGCAATGCGCGCGCACGAAGGCCTCATCGTCATCCGCCTGGGTGCCGCGCAGCATGTGGTTGACGTGCAGCGCGTAGAACGCACAGCGCTCGGGCGGGGGCAGGACCTCGCCCATCTTGCCGAGAAGCGTCGAATTCAGACGCTCGGATTCGTCCAGCTTGAAGGAGATGGTGGCCGAGCCGCGCAGGTATTTTGCGGCAAGCTCGAGCAGCGCCGTGGAGTCGGAGCCGCCCGAGACCATGAGCAGAACGGGGATCCTCCCCTGCCCACCTGTCATCTGCGAGACCCGCGTATCCAAGCCATTCCTCCATCGACGATGCCAACGAAACGACACGATACCGCAGCCGGCGCCCGCGTTCCACCGAAAAAAAGCCGGACCGGGCCCGCGAGAAGGCCCGACCCGGCTCAGATGATATGCACGTGTGTAGAAGCTACTCTACTTATCTTGCTCGAGGGAGGTTAGTATCTCGCCCACGACGCGCTCGACTTCGCTTTCGGCCTGCTCGACGTCGATGGTCAGGTACTCGCCGTCGCGGTAGAGCACTTTGCCGTCGCACATCGTGAGGCAGATGTCGGAGGCGTTGGCGCTGTACAGCAGGCTCACCGCCATGTCGAAAATCGGGTGCATGTAGGGACGGTCGATGTCCATGACGATGAGGTCGGCCTTCTTTCCGCAGGCCAGAACACCGCAGTCGTCGCGTCCCTGGGCCTTGGCCCCGCCCACGGTCAGCATGCGCAGGACCTCCTTGGCGGGCACGCTGGTCGGGTCGAGGTCGTTGCCCTTCTGCCCGCAAGCGAGCAGATAGGCGCTCTGCAACATGTTGTAGGTGTTGTTCGACGCCATGCCGTCGGTGCCGATGGACAGGTTGACGCCCGCATCGATCATCTTCTGCACCGGTGCAAAGCCGCTCGCGAGCTTCATGTTGCTGGCCGGGTTCAGGCTCACGTTCACGCCATGCTTGGTAAAGATCTCGATGTCAGAGTCCTCGACCCACACGCAGTGCGCCGCCGTCACGGGCACGTCGAACACGCCGCAATGCTCGAACCATGCCGCCGGCGTCATGCCGTCATGACGTCCCTTGCACTCCTCATGCTCGGACTTCGTCTCGGAAAGGTGCAGGTGGATGCCCGTGTTGTGCTTCTTTGCCTCCTCGACCACGCGGCGCACCATGCCCTCGGGCGTCGTGTACTCCCCGTGGATGCACATGTCGATCTTGATGCGGCCGTCGCCGGCACCCTGCCAGTTCTCGAAGAGCTCCTTGTTGACGGCGGCCACGGGCAGCGTGTCGTAGTCCTTCTCCTCGAAGCACATCGTGCCGCCATCGGTGTGATTGGCCTTGAGGCCGGCCTCGAGCGTGGCCTTGCAGCGGTCGATGGTGCCGAAGTACATGTCGGTGTAGCCCACGATGCCGTAGCGCACCATCTCGGCCAGCGAGAGCATGCAGCCCCAGTAGTAGTTGTCGCCGCCCATCTTGCCCTCGAACGGCCAGACGGTGTCGTTGAGCCACTGTTGGAGCGGCTGGTCTTCGGCATATCCGCGCAGAAGCGTCATCGGCGTATGCGCGTGCGTGTCGTAGAACGCCGGCATGAGGAGCTTGCCGCGCCCGTTGTAGCGCTCACCGAACCTCTCCGCGTCCTCGGGTTCGCTGTCTCCGATGTAGGTGACCTTGTCGTCTTCGACGCCGACGAACTTGCCGTGCTGCCAGTCGAGGTTCTCGTCCAGGATGTCGATATTGCAAAAGAGCATGTGCACGCCTTTCTTCGCAGGCTATTAGATGGAGTCAACTATAGCGCAGTGGGCGAAGGCGCGCATCGGATGCACCGCGTCCCCATAATTGCCGCACGTT
>JBMNPN010000037.1:0-21426 GCA_050943615.1 Coriobacteriales bacterium | reverse complement strand
GGCAGGGGTACAGGAAGGCGCTGTTCATGAACTACGTTGCCGTTTTCCGCGCTTCGTGTGACGTGGTCTACATCGCGCGGATTTTCCACAAAAAACAGGACTACGCACGCCTGCTCTAGGGAAGCGGTGTTTGCGCGCCTTGGCCGCCGTGCACGAAATCACGGATGCGAATGGACGCCTGGCGATTCTCGGCGCGGCGCATCTTCTCGTTATGGGTTGGCGTATGATGCACTCCGCAGCTTTTCAATCTGCATCCCGTCACCTAGAAAAGAACGGACCGGACTTCATGCTCACCATTGGATGCCATCTCTCGATAGCGAACGGATACGCCGCCGCGGGACAGGACGCCGTCGATATCGGCGCGAACACGTTTCAGTTCTTCACGAGAAACCCGCGGGGAGGCAAGGCCAAAGAGCTCGACCAAGACGACATCGATAAGCTTGGTTTATGCAGAAATGAACATGACTTTGGACCGCTTCTGGCCCATGCTCCCTACACCCTCAACCCCTGCTCGAAGACCGAGCGCACGCGCCAGTTCGCCCGCGAGGTGCTCGCCGATGACCTCTCCCGCCTCGAGAGAATCGGCGTGTTTCTCTACAACATGCACCCGGGAAGCCACGTGGGGCAGGGCGCCGAGGCAGGCATCGAAATGATCGCCGACGCCCTCAACGCCGTGCTCGCTCCCGAGCAGAAGGTGACGCTCCTTCTCGAGACGATGGCCGGCAAGGGCTCCGAGGTCGGACGCACCTTCGAGGAGATCGAGGCCATCATCGAACGCGTCGAGCTCTCCGACCATGTGGGGGTCTGTCTAGATACCTGCCATGTCTGGGACGCGGGCTACGACATCGTAGGCGACCTCGACGGCGTACTCGAGCAGTTCGACCAGGTCATCGGGCTGGACCGTCTCAAGGCAATCCACCTCAACGACAGCAAGAACCCCTGCGGCGCGCACAAGGACCGCCACGAGGCGATAGGGGAGGGATACATCGGCTTCGAGGCACTGAGCGCGGTCACGAAGCACCCGCTCCTGCGCGACCTGCCCTTCTTCCTAGAGACGCCGCACGACGACCTTTCCGGCTACGCCGACGAGATCTCCCGTCTCAAGGAAGCGTGGGCACAGTAGCCGCTTATGCAGGGGCGGCAGAAGCTATTGCAGACGATCTGTGTTTTTTGGCCACCGCGCCAAATTGTACTTTGCAGCGATTTCAGGTTTCCATGCTGCCAGCGAGTGCAGCTTCACGATTCCGGGAGCAAGGCCTCGTTCTCGTTCCCTAGCGTTTTTCGTCCTACTGCACGTACTGCTTCAATAGCATCAGGGAGAGCAATCTTTTTTGCGTAGCGATTTCTGTCAGTGTAATTTTCCCAGATCTTGATGACGTCAGCTGATTGGAGCATCTCATTACAAACCTGCTCGTAGGTATACATCAGTGGAAGAGTTTCTCTGTGCTCTGCTGTGTTTCGTATGGCTGAAGCTACTGTATCCCAATGTAATGTGTCACCGTAAAACTGCAGCAAACAGGCAAGGTCATAAAGGTCTCTCGCGCGCGTGGTGAGGACCCCGCGCTTTACTATCCCCTCGAACTTTTCAGCAAGACAGGTCTCAATCGGATACGTCATCAGATTGATTGTTCTTTCTTCGAATAGCATTGGGAAGGGATATTCTATCGATGCTGGGGTTATGACGTCTCCAGTCGTAAAGTCAATTTTCATTGCAGCATCCATGCGGCCAAATTTTGCTCGAAGGTGTGCGCGAATTCCGCCGTAATCATCATCGCTGCGAATAGGTTCGCATCTTTCGTAGCTGAACAATATTCCGTCGTCTGAATCTATTGCGCACACTTCACCTATCACGCGTTCCACAGTGTCTTCATTGAGGCTCAGCGCGTTCAAAGTAACGTCCATGTCCATTGTGGTTCTGTTAGAAATGCCGATGAGTTTTGAAATAAGCAGGCCGCCTATTAAGATGAAAGAATTCTTGTGCCTGCTATTGGACAATCGAACGAGGAACCGTTCGAATAGGTACATTTGTATTAGCTCTTGCGAAGAGAGACCGTGTTTTTTCGCCAGGGCCTTCGATTTGCCTCTCAGGGAAGCGTCGTTGCGTATCGTCATGCGAGCACCTCTGCATACACGCGCAGCTCCCTGGATATCCCCAGTTTCTCTGCATATCGTGCAAGCTTGGGGAGGTCTCGGTCTTTCGAAGCCATATACCCCCTCAGCGCGGCAGCAAACGTTTGCCCGTCTGCCTTATTACGCTTCCTCTGGACGATGAGGTCGCATATGCAGCGTTCTCTGTCATAGAGTTTTATGAGCGTGCCCGTCGGCGATTTGCCCTCGATGGCTCCCAAATCGAATAAGCGAAGTGGGCATGCGTGCACCTGTATGCCTGGGAATTCGTCGAAGATTGCTGGCGCTTTGTAACCTTGCGGACAGGTGACGTCGTAGCGAGAAGGCGCGCGGTCTGCCAGGCCGTGCAGATACAGAGCGCTGTCATGTGAGAATATCAGTCGTGGCCAGCGCAGGCTGATGACCGCGAAATCATCAAGGGGTGTGTCCGACAGCGCCCAAACCCCTCTGCTCTCGAGCTCGATAGCCCCGTCTGCCTCAAGTGAGGTCAAAAGGCTGTTGGAATATCCTGCTTGACGCGCCGCCCTGGTAGTTATCCTTCCGGCCCGTCTTTTCATGAGGGCGAGTAGTTCATCCTTTTTCATGGGCACCTCAATGTTAAAATACACTAAAAATATTATAAAACTAAGTGTATTTTAACATATTCCTATTTCCAAGTATCCTTTGAGAACTCAGAGTTTTTAGAAGGTTGGAGACAAGGGAAAGCAACGAAACCCGTATCTCTATTCGAGCTCCCTGATGAAGGACTGCTGCTCTCCTGCACGGACGTAGACGGCGGGACCGTCGTGCGTGCCTTTCGCCGGCAGCACGAGCTTTCCGCTGGTGAAGACGCCGTCTTTCACAATGCCCTCGATGACCGAGGACGCGCCAAAGGATCGTGCGATCTCCTCGTTTGCGGGATGCAGGCACAGCTCGTCGGGCGTTGCCACCTGGACGACCTTTCCCTTCGAGAGGTAGATGACGCGGTCTGACATCGTGACCGCCTCGACGGCGTCGTGCGTGACCATGAGCGTCGTCATCTGGAGCTTCTCGTGAAGCGACGACACGAGCGTGCGCATGTCGTCGCGCAGGCTCTCGTCGAGACCCGAGAAGGGCTCGTCGAGCAGGAGCGCGCGCGGTTCGGCGGCAAGTGCGCGGGCAAGGGCGACGCGTTGCTGCTGGCCTCCGGAAAGCTCGCTCACCTGCCGGTCCCCAAAACCCTCGAGCTGCACGAGCTCGAGCAGCTCGTCGGCGCGCTTTCGGCCTTGCGCCTTCTTGACCTTCTTCATCTTCAACGGGAAGGCGACATTGTCGCGCACGTTCATGTTGGGAAACAGGCGGATGTCCTGAAAGACGATGGCGGTCTGGCGCTTGTGGGTGGGCAGGGGCTCGACGTCCTCGCCGTCGAACAGGACGCGCCCCTCGCTCGGGTACTCGAGGCCGGCGATGAGCTTGACGATGGTCGACTTTCCCGCGCCACTCTCCCCGAGAAGCGAGACCAGTTCTCCGTCGTGGACCTCGAATGACACGTCGTCCAAGATCTGCGTCTTCTTTATCGCAAGCGAAATATGGTCGAGTGCTATCTCCACGCCCGGGTCCTTCCCTTATGCCCCATAGAGGTTCTGACGGGTACGGTAGCCGAACTTCTTGAGCACCAGCTCGAGGATGAGAAAGACGACGAACGTCGAGACCAGAAAGACGATGCCGTACGCGCTTGCCACGGTGCGGTCCGAGCCGGTGAGGTAGGGAAACATCGTGAGCGCGAAGGTCTTGACCGCGCCGCCGCCGATGAGCAGCGTCAGGAAGTACTGGGAAAACGAGAGGATGTAGCTCATGGAAAACGAGGTCAGGAGCCCCGGGGCGATGCCGGGGATGATGACGTGCACGAGGTTCTGCCAGGGGCTGGCGCCCAGGGCGCGCGCAGCTTCCTCGAGCTTTCCGCCCGCCGCGACGGAGACGTCGATCATGATCGTGACGGCGTAGGGCAGCGCGACGATCGAGTGGGCGAGGATGACGCCCGTGACGGTTCGGGCGAGGCCCGCGCGGATGAAGGCGACCTGGATTCCCATGGCAAAGACCGTCGAGGGCACGAGGAAGGGCAGCACCGTGAAGAAGTGGAAGACGTCGTGCCCCACAAAGCGGTAGCGTGCCAGGGCGCGTGCGGCCATCGCGGCGATGGCCGTGGTGATGAGGGCGCAGGCGACGGCGATGCCGATGCTCTGCGCGAGGATGAAGCCCAGGTGGGTGCCCGGCGAGAACAGGTCCTCGAAGCCCTTGAGCGAAAGCGTCTGGGGCAGCAGGTCGGGCCAGGGCCAGTATGCGGTGAACGACCAGATCACCAGCACCGAGATGGGAATCGCCACGATGACGATGTGCAGCGCCAGAAACGCGGTTGGCAGAGCCTTTCTCCTCCTTGCCCGTGCCATCAGCGCGCCACCTTCTTCTCACGCTGCAGCACGATGAAGTAGACGAGCGCGAGCGCGGCGCAGATGAAGGTCATGATGCCGTTGAGCGCCATGGAGTAGCAGCGGTTGACGAGGTCGGGGTCCTGGAACTCGATGTAGGCGAGCACGGGAAGCGTCTTGGGAAGCGTCGGCCCGAGCAGGTACGGGATCTCGTAGGAGCCGAGCGCGAAGGCGAAGACGATGAGGAACGCCTTCAGGATGGTGGAGCGGCACAGCGGCAGGGTCACGTTGAAGAACGTGCGCGCCGGGGATGCCCCCAGGCTGCGCGCCGCCTCGCCGAGGTGCTCCGAGATGCCCATCATCAGCGTCACGGTGAAAAAGGCGATGAAGGGGATCTCCTTCCACAGGTAGACGAAGATGATGCCCCAGCCTTCGGTCGAGCCGATGACCGGCGGGATGTTCGCCATGAGCTCGCCCAGTCCGAAGACGTTGAGCACGCGCGCAAAAAGGCCGGTCGCCGTGAACAGCGACACGGCCGCGATGGCAACGAGCATGTGCGCGCTCATGATGGGGATCTGCAGCGCGATGAGCTGCGTGATGCGGCCCGCGCGCACGGAGGTGAGCACGGCCGAGAGGATGACGCCGCCGATGGCTGCCAAAATGGACGAGGCGGCGGCGAGGTAGAGGCTGTAGAGGATCGAGGACACGAGGTCGGGCCTCGTGAGCGCCGCGAGGTAGTACTTGAGCGTGGGCGTGGTCATGCCGAGAAACGGCATGATGCCAAATCCCTGCATCACGCCGTTCACGACACCGTAGACGAAAATGGCGAGCAGCACGCATGCCGGCGCGATCAGCACATACGGGGCAAGGGCGTGCCGTGTTTTTCCGCTCAGACGCATTGACCTACTTTCCGGGGACCTCGCTGTGCCAGATCTTTTCGATGACCGGGATCGCGGGGCCGGAAGGCTCGGTGATGCGGTTAGCCAGCAGGGTTTTCTGCGGAATCATAGCAGAGCCGAGCTTGACGTCGTCGAACGCCTTCTGGTCTTTCTCGTCGAGCTTGTCGAGGTCGAGCACGGTGAGGTTGCCGAGCTGCTCGTACTGGGAGAGCTGCATCTCGGCGGAGATGACCTCGTTGATGGTCACGAGCGCGCCCTCCTTGTGCGGGGCGTTGAACGAGATGGCCATGAAGTTGGTGTTTCCGACCGTGCCGCCGTCGAAGAGGAAGGACTTGGTCGTCTTGGGGAGGCTTCCGTCGTTGACCTCGGACTGCGGGGCGCCGTAGCCCATGTTGAGCACGAGCTCGCCGTCGGCGTACATGGAAGAGACCTTCTCGGAGGTCGAGGGGAAGGTCTTGCCTTGCTGCCACAGGTAGGGGTTCAGCGAGCGGAGGTACTCGAGGCCGGGGTCGATGATGGCCTTGACGGCATCTTCGGTCGCGGTCTCCTCGGTCATCGTGGAGAGCTGCTCGAAGGCGTCCTTGCCGACGACGTTTGCGATCAGACAGCAGATGAACGCCGTGCCCGTGAAGTCCGAGGGCTCCGGATAGGTGACCTGGCCCTTGTGCTTCTTGCAGAACGAGAGGAACTCGTCGGTCGTCTTGGGCATGCTCTTGATCTTGGACGAATCGACCCACATCTGCATCTGCGCGCGCCCGTACGGGGCCTCGTAGCCCTCGGTCGGGGAGCCGAAGTCGTAGGTGTTCTCCTTGTTGTCGGCGTCGATGTAGTTCTGGTAGTTGGGCAGGTAATCGCAGAACGGCGCCCAGAGGTAGCCGTTCTTCTTGGCGGAGTAGAAGTTCTCGCCGTTGATCCAGATGAAGTCGATCGAGCCTTCCTCGGTGCCCGCCTGCTTTTCGCCGGAGAGCTGCGTCAGGATGTCGTTGATGTCCATGCCGACGATGTCCAAATCGATGCCGTACTGCTTTTTCATGCGGGGGACGAGGACGTCCTTGAGCCACTTGTTGCGCGGCTTGGAGCCGCCGTAGCCGTACCAGGAGACCTTCTGCCCCTTGGCGGCCTCGAGAACGGCGTCCCAGTTGCTGTAGTCGGTGCCGCCCGCCGTCGCGGCGCTGCTCGAGGAGCTCGAGCTCGACCCCGACGAGCAGCCCCCGAGCAGGATGGTCGAGGCCAGACCCGCGCCCGCGATTCCCGCGAGCGAAAGGAACGAGCGCCGCGAGAGCGGCTTTCCGGTATCGATTGGCGATGTCATGAACATTCCCTCCTTGACACTGTGCCTATATATTACTGTGCATGATAGTATAAATACCACCGTTAGCAGACGCAATCTAATAAATTGACCTCGACGAATTCTTAAGTGAGGGGAATTCAGCGCTTGAATTGCGGCGGCCTACGACGAAAATGCGATGTCGTGGCAGGTCTCGAGGAACTCGGACGAGAGGTAGGTTCCGAGCTTTGCGCGCGTCTTTTCGTTGAGCAGCTCGCGGCTCTCGTCGTGGTAGTAGACGAGCGCGTTGGCGCTCCAGGTGATGCCGAGCAGGCAGTTCATCTTGACGTAGGAATCGAAGCGTTCGGCAAAGGAGCCCGCAGAAAACCTGCCGTCGACCTTTTCCCAGTACGTATTCACAAATCGCTCGCGTTCTGCGGGCGCGAAGATGTAGTCGGTGTCCCAGATGGTCGTGGTGGGGGAGAGGAAGTAGGCGACGTCCTGGGCGACCTCGCCGATGACCGGCTTTTCCCAGTCGAGGAAGGTGCCGCGCGCCTGCGGATCTTTGGGCATGAGGAAGTGCGAGGCGACCGCCTCGGTGTTGAGGATGTGGCAGACGTCGGCAGCGTGCACGGGCACATCCAGCGCGCGCTTTGCGGCGCGTGCGAACCCGTCGACCACCTTGAGCGCGCCTGTGTCCGCGATGCCGGAGCGGCGGTAGTTCTCCAGAAAGCCGCAGCAGGTCTCGTACTGGGCGCGCAAGGGGTCGTCCGGTCTGACGAGCGGCGTTTCCGCGTTGGTGGGCACGGCGTGGACGTCTGCGAGCAGGCGGGCGCTGCGCGCGAGGTCGTGGGCGTTGGCGTAGTCGAGCCAGCTTCCCTCGCAATAGTCGATGACGAGGAGCTGTTTTCCGATGACGCTGCACGATTCGTCGACAAAGAGGGGGCGCGGTGTCACGCCGGATGCCCGCAGCACCTCGAGCGCCTCGTATTCGTAGCGCGCCTGGTGCTCGAGTCCCATCTGGCTGTCGTAGACGATCCTCAGCACGTAGCGTGCACCGTTGCCCGGAGACTCCAGGACGAAGTTCGAGTTGTGCTCTCCTTGGGCGAGCGGGTGGGCCGTGAGCGGGGCATCTGGAGAGAGCCCGAGCGCCTCTCGCAGGTCTTTGGCGTGGGCGGCATAGTGCCGTGCCAGGTCGAAACCTGCCTGCTCTGCGGAACGCTGGGGGCCTTTCTCCATACTTTATGCTCCTCGGATGCTACAGTTGTCGAGCAATGCTTATGAGTGCGGTAGCTAAGTATACTAGCGCATCTGCTATAGGATGGAATCCATTAAGTAAGAAGGTGCGAAATGGGAAAGCGGGTAATCGTCGATTTCGACAACACGCTCGGTGTGCGCGGATGCGACGTCGACGATGGACTGGCGCTCCTGTACCTGCTGGGGCGGGGAGACGTGCAAATCGAGGGCATCTGCACCTCATACGGAAACAGCGATATCGAGACCGTGACGAACAACACGCGGCGCATGCTCTCGGAATGGGGGCTCGACATTCCCGTGCACAAGGGCTGCGCGGGTCCCGTCCGCTTTGGGGACGGTGACGTGCGCGGCGCCGGTGCGTTCATCGCAAGCACGCTGCAGGATGCGCCCGGGGAGGTCTCCGTGCTCGTCACGGGCTCCACGAGCAACCTCCTGCAGGCAAGCATCGCAAAGCCGGGCGTGCTGAACACGGCCGCATCGATCGATTTCATGGGCGGCATCACGCACACACTCGTCATCAATGGCACGATCATGGACGAGCTCAACCTCTCCTGCGACCCGGACGCCTCGATCGAGGCGCTCTCGGCGCTCTGCTCGGTTTCCGTTGCCACGGCGCAGAACTGCCTACCCGCGTTCTTCACGCGCGACGACCTGGCCCAGCTCGGGGAAGACTCCTGGGTCTACCGCGCGTGCGCGTACTGGTTCGAGGACATGGAGAAGCGCTACAAGTGGAAGGGCTGGACCTGCTGGGATGTCGTTGCGGCCGCGCACTTGGCGGAGCCTGGGCTGTTCGAGGAAGAAGAGCACTGGCTCGTGCGCGACAGGAGGATGCTCTCGGTCGGCTTTCTGGAGGAGGCAGACGAGGGCGAGCCTGTCATGCACGTGAACCTGCCGCGCATCAAGGACCCGGACGCCTTCAAGGAGCACGTGCTCTCCATGTGGAAGGCAGGCTCCGAGAAACTCGGGCTGTAGAGGTGCGCGGATGAAGACGCAAGCCGAGAAGCTCTCTGCAAAGCGTGCCCGGGACGCGCGCGTCGTCACGACGATGATCGAGATGCACTGCAAGGGAGTGCACCGCACAGGAAAGGTCCCCTGCCCGGAATGCGCCGAGCTCATCGCGTATTGCTCCGAGCGCGTCGAGCAGTGCCCGCGCGCCGAGGAGAAGACCTTCTGCAGCTCCTGTCCGCATCCCTGCTATACACCCGCCATGCGTGAGCGAATCCGCGAGGTCATGCGCTGGTCGGGGCCGCGCATGCTCTTCGTCCACCCGGTGTTGGCCGTGAGGCATGCGCTCGACAAGTAGGAGCGTCGGGCGTTGATTCGACCGCGGAGATGAAGACGGCCTTCTTTTCGTGCGGAGTCCGCGAAAAATTGCGATGGGGTAATTGTGGTTGCCTGCCACTTCTGTTATAGTTTCGCTTCGCGTTTGCGGGTGTGCAGACGCGAGAAGAAGGACCATGGTGGGTGTCGCCCAGTTGGCTAGGGCGCCAGATTGTGGCTCTGGAGGTCGAGGGTTCGAGTCCCTTCACCCACCCCAGATTTCTTCTTTACACGAGGTGGCAAACGTGTATAATCTCTTTCGCTGCTTTTTTGGACCGTTAGCTCAGCTGGCAGAGCAGGGGACTCTTAATCCCAAGGTCCAGGGTTCGAACCCCTGACGGTCCACCATCGAACTTGCAGGCCGGGCACGATAAAGCGCCTGGCCTTTTTTATTTGCAATCGCGCATGGTGCCAAATGGTGCCTAACGCCTGTGTGGGGCACGCCAATCGGCTCGATGGGGGGCGATGTCGGGAGCTTGCTCATCGGCCATCGCCTCTTTTCGTCTCATGTCCACTCCAATCAATATCCTGTCTACATCGATGTAGCCACAGTCACATGTATATAAAGAGCATGTCTGCAGCATCTTGGCCAACGTATCCGCCATGCTCCTCTGTAGGAGGCTGATGGTCCAGCCATCGCTGCTGGATCGTCGCCGCCGAAAAGCCCCTTTGCCAGTTTCGCTGAGGTGCAGGCATGTGACCAAGTTCCCGTTTCCCAAAGGGTGCAGGAGCGCATGTTAAAAAAGCACGGAAATGTAAATTTCGGCATTTGCTGACGAGGAGTAGGGCTGGGGTTCGGGGGTCAGCACGGACGCGTTTGCCAAAAATTTACGGCTCTGCGAATCTGGAGGAGAGGATAATTTACAAAGCCGTGATTTTTTGACAAGTCCACCTCATCTCTTGGCCAAACCTCGGAGGTTTGGCAGAGCAGAGAACTCTGAAATTTACAATTACGCGGATTTTTTTACATCGCGTGTTACGCGGGATGTTGTAAGTGTGCCCTGAGGCAACTACTGTCCGCCATATGTCGCTGTCTTTCCCGTGCGCAGTCGATTGTCAGTGGCGCTTTGATGTACTGGGAGCCTGCCAAAACCGGTAAGCAACCCGGCTCAAGGGACTCTCAGAGGGTATCTGCCATCGCGTACATACTTATGACTCGCATGCAACTCTGCGATCTCGATTACGCGACGCGCTGACAAATTTGGCTCTCTGCTCGCATTCTTTCCACCAATAGATTCGGTTGAAAAACCATGTAGCAGAGGCACTGTCCACGATGTTTTGCCGAACGTCTCAGCGCAGTAACGCCATGCATATTTTCGTGTTTCAGTGGTCTTCGAATCAAAATAATTAAATAGTTACAATAAGTATTGGTACTGCCATCGAATCGGATATAGGCCGTGTTTCTCGGCTCTCTGAAAAACCCCTGCTCAAAAGATTGCAATCTAGGGAATGTTTAACCGAATTCCGTCTTGAAAAAAAGCACGAGATACCTTATCGTTTCTGTCGACAAGTTCACCTGTTAAGTGTAAACTTAACTAATGAAAATGAACGTTGAGGCAAATAGGTTGTTCGAGGCATGTTCTGAGGTATGGGATACCAGGGCATTGCCAGTTTTCCCGGCAAGAGCCGGTAAAGGCTGCAACTAGTAAGAAGGGGAGGGATTAGCAGTGTTTGGCAGTTCAAGTACAGCGCAACTACGTTCGCTGCACTTGTGGGGCATGCGCACTTTGACACCTGCCCAGCCCATTGCTGCTCGGACCCTCTTGCTCGCAGCATCTCCTTCCGATGACGACTCCACCTCCTTAGCCGAGGGTGAATCGGAGCTTCCCACAGAGGGCGTGCAAGAAAAATCCCTCTACAAACGCCATCGTATCGTCTTTGACGTGGTGGGCGCGATCATCATCATCGCCGTCGTCGCGATCATCATCTCCAACACGTTGGTGGCGGTCCTGCAGGTGCGCGGCACCAGCATGGAGCCGACCATCCAAGAAGGCGACGTCATCGTCACGAGCCGTGGCGGCAGCTATTCCACAGGCGACATCATCGCCTTCAACTTCGATAACAAGGTTCTGCTCAAGCGCGTGATCGCATTTGGAGGCGACACCGTCTCGATTGACGCCGCGGGCAATGTCACGGTCAACGGGCAGCAGATCTCTCAAGACTATGCGCTCAACCCCGATGAGGGTTACTCCGATATCGATTATCCCTACACGGTGCCCGAGGGCTCCATCTTTGTGCTGGGGGATAACCGGAGGTCGTCCATCGACAGCAGATCATCGGCGCTGGGCACGATTAATACCGATCAGGTGATCGGCAAAGTTCTTTTCTGCGTCTGGCCGTTCGATCGTATCGGAGGCGTGTCATGACGTGACTAAGGGTGGTGATAACGCACCCGGCTGCTCGGGAGCGTTTGTTCATAGATGAGGAGAAGGCAGGGCGAATAGCCCACAGATAGAAAGGGTATGGAAAATGGAAAAGACAAATCCGAAATTAAGAGGGCTGGGGGCGATCTTCTTTGCCCTCCTGCTCGTGATGTCCATCACGATGGCGCCTTTCTTCCAGGCTCTGCCGCAAGCGTTTGCTGCTGACCCTGGCATTACCATCAAGGTAGGCAATTCCGGTGCTAAAGATACGCATACTCTGAAGGCTTATAAGGTGTTTTCGGGCACGCTGAGCGGCTCTGGCTCAGGCACCGATCCTTACAAGCTTGCTGACATCGATTGGGGCGGTGGTGTTGACCCTGCTGAGCTGCTGATAAATTTGAAGGCAGATTCTACTATTGGTAGTAAGTTCACGGATATTTCCTCAGATACTGTCAGCACCCAAGCCACAGCCCAAAAGATCGCTGGCATCATAGAGAACTTCAATGCCGAGCAGGCCGAAGCGTTTGCGAAGGCCGTGAAGGCAAGCACGACGGGTGCAGGAATCGCACTGCATTATAGCAACGGTTCCTATACCGCTACCGCTGCAGATGGTATTACCAACGGCTACTGGGCTGTCATCGACGAGACTGGCGAAAGTGCGGACGACCCTAATGAATTGGCAAACGACCAGATGCAGGATGTCGTCCTTCGGGTTGCCGGCACGGTTGAAGTGGCTAACGCCAAGATTACGACCGTCCAGTCCGGCAAGGACACGTACGAGGGTACTGATAGCACAAACTATACTGTCGACAACACGGGATGGGGCAACGCCAGCGACTACGGGATTGGCGACAAGGTTCCGTTCCGCATCTGGGGCACCGTTCCCTCTGATGTTGCCAAGTACACTGATGGCTACACCTGGACGCTGAACGATACACTGGGAACTGGTCTGACCTTCTCCGACTCCGTCAAGGTCTACATTGCGGATCTCAATACTGATGGCACTCCCAACTTCTCCAGTGCCTCGGAAGTTGCTGACTACAGCAACCTCATCACTGTCAATTCCTCGTCTTCGCCGATTACCTTCAGCGGCCAGAACTTTAACACCACTAACGCTGAAACGGTTGCGGGCAAGGCAATCGTCATCACGTACACTGCCACGCTGAACTCCAACGCCAGCGCGGGCACGGCTGTCGACAACACGGTCACCCTGACCCACACCACCGACAAGTCCAATAATGGCACCACGGGCACCACGCCTGGAGACAAGACCTACACGTACACCTACAAGGTCATCAACACCAAGGTCGATGGCAACGGCGATGCTATTACTACTGCTGACGCAGAGTTCAAGCTGGTCCGCCAGACCCCAGGTGCAACCACCTATGAGGTCGCTACCATCACTGGAGGCAAGGTCTCTGGTTGGACTGTTCTGAGCTCGTTCGATCCTTCGGGAACGAACGATATTTCAGATGGCACCGCTATGACGGCTGATGCTAACGGCAACTTCAACGTCGAGGGCCTGGATGCTGGCACCACGTACTATCTGGTTGAGACGAAGGCGCCGACCGGCTACAACAAGTTGACGGCACCTGTTGACTTCACCATCAAGGCAACTTATACCGAAGATGGCAGCAGCGTCGACACTATCGACATCTCCTCGGGCACTTCCACGACGATCTGGGCCAAGGATGGAGATAACACGAATAAATCCAACGGCACGGCTGCGCAGAAGATTGCCAACACCCCGGCTGGCTCGCTGCCTTCCACGGGTGGCATGGGCACCATGCTCTACATCGCAGTTGGCCTGATCATCATGGCTGCTGCCGTTGCCCTCATCCTCGTCCGTCGTCGCAACAGGGCGAACGGCCAGGAATAGATAGGTAACTTCGAGTAAGCGCGAGGTATACGATTAGCGAGTGTATCTCGTGGTCCCTCCCGCCTGAATCTCCAGGCGGGAGGGACACTCTCGAAGGAGATTAGCGTGGCACGTGGGAAAGAGATAACAGCAGGCAAGAAAAACGGGGGCAAAAAGAGGAAGAAGAGCAGCCGTCTTCTCGACGTCCTCCTCGTGTTGCTGTTCGTGTTTGGCCTTCTTGTTCTTCTCTATCCGACGCTTTCGAACATGTACATGCAGTACATGATGGGAAAGTCGGTCGCGAGCTATGATTCCCAGGTCTCTCAGATGAGCAAGAAGGACCTGCAAAAGGAATGGAAGAAGGTTCGCGCCTACAATGCCAAGCTCGCAAAGACAGGCATCAACTTTTTCCCGTCAGAGGAGATGCACGAAGAGTACGAAGACGCGTTGAACCCCGACGACGACACGAACGGCATGATGGGCCATGTGCAGATCAGCAAGCTGGGAATTGACCTGCCGATCTACCATGGAACTTCGGATGACGTGCTCCAGGTCGGCGTGGGCCACATCGAGGGGACGTCCCTTCCCGGTGGCGGCAAGTCGACGCATGCGTCCCTTTCCGGGCACCGTGGTCTTCCCACGAGCGAACTGTTCACGAACCTTGACCAGCTGCAGGAAGGTGATGTCTTCCTGTTGCACATACTCGACAAGACCCTTGCGTATCAGGTCGACAAGATAAGCGTCGTTCTCCCTAACGAGAGCGAGAGCTTGCAGATTGACCAGGGCAAGGATCAGTGTACACTCATCACGTGCACACCGTACGGAATCAACACGCATCGCCTGCTCGTGCGCGGTCACCGAGTTGACTATCCGGACAAAGACTACATCGCGGCAGATGCCGTTGGACTCGACCCGCTTCTCGTCGCGACGCTCATTGCCATTCCGGCCTTCATCGCCGTGATGGTGGGCGTTCTCGCAAGCCGATCGCGCAAGCGCAAGGCTGCTAAGGGTCGAGGCAAGATAGAGGAAAGGAGTACTTCATGAGCTGCACAATTCGAAGGACGGGGCTGATGGCCTTACTTGCCTTCGCATTCATAGTGGCATGCCTGTTTGCGCTCCCACTCCATGCGCTTGCCTCGACCGTTGACAGCCAGGGATATGGCACGATCGATCTCGACCAAGCCGCAACGATTACCGTCACGCCCAAGGAGGGCGACACTGCGGTCTCGGGTGTGAAGGTGCGCGCCTGGAAAATCGCCGAGTTCACGGAAGACGGTATCGAGCTTGTCGAACCGTTCAAGAGCTCGGGTGTGTCCCTTGCAAGTGACGACGGATCCGAGACCTGGCCGGACGTTGCCGAAGATGACTCCACCAAGTACAGCACCTTTGCGGAGTCCCTGTACGAGTACGCGCGTACCAATGGCGTGGCAACCGCCGCCGAGGCCACGACCTCGACTGCGGGCGAAGCGACGCTTTCTGGCATCAAGGCCGGCGTCTATCTGGTCGGACCGGAGCGCACGACGGTGAGCGGGGGCGGCGTCTACGAGTTCTCGCCCTCCATCGTCACGGTTCCGATGATGCAGGACGACACGTTCTCCTATAACGTGTCTACCATCCTGAAGGGCATCAAGTACACCGAGCCCACGTCCTACAAGGTCGTGAAGCACTGGAACCTCAGCGGCTCCAATGTCAAACATCCTTCGAGCGTGAAGGTCACGATTGCGCGTGATGGCGAGAAGTACACCACCGTCACGCTGAGCGATTCCAACAACTGGACCTATTCCTGGACGAGCGAAGCCGGCCATGAGTGGACGGTCTCCGAGGAAGTCCCGGATGGCTACAAGGCCACAAACGACAAGAACGGCGAGGATGGCACGTTCGTCATCACCAATCGTTTCAAGAAGAAAGGCGGCGTGGAGGACATTCTGAAGACCACGGGTTCGGACGATAACTCGGGCGTCTCAGGTTCGGATGTTTCGGAATCGAGCAACCCGAGCACGGGCGATCCGGCGACGATGATTGGAATCCTGCTTGCTGTCATTGCAGTGGTCGTGGTCGTGGGATTTGCAGCGCGCCGCAGGATGAAGCACAACGAGTGATCAAACGCAGCGAACGGCGGCTATAAGTAGCTAAGATTTGGTGCCGAGCAGACAACGGAGAGTGGCTGCTCGGCACTGTTGTATTGCGATCAAGTTGCGTTCGCGGCAGTTCAGGCGCATGGCGGCTCTCAAGGGCAGGCTCATCGCGCGTGCCCCGCTTCTCACATTCACATGCCTGAATAAGAGCAACAAGCAGGCCATCACTCCTGACAAGGGGTATCATGGTGCCAATTGAGAAGTGCAGGTGGCATCGTCTATCGAAAGCGGAAAGGAACCAGTGCCAAAGAACAGAAGCACTGAGAACACGGAGCGTGCCCGCAAGCCCAAGAAGGCGCGGAAGGCGTTTCGTGTCGTCATTATCATCCTGAGCGCGGCCATCGCCGTGCTCGTCATCGCGGCGCTCGTGGTCTTCATCCGCTTCAACGTGCTCTCCAATCAGGCGACCGAGGAGAACTCCAGCATCTACGAGAGCGTGGTCTCCCTCATGCCGGGTTCTGAGACCTCCACTTGGGACAAGCGCATAGGCGACATGAGCACGGTCGACGTCGGTGGTACGGAATACGTGGGCACAATCGAGATCCCGGCGCTCGACGTGAAGACGGCGGTGCGCACGTCTTGGGACGGCAAGGGACTTACGCCCGGCATCTGGTCGGGCGATCCGCAGGACGGGAACCTCATCATCGGCGGGCCCAACTTGCGCGGCGTCTTCAATGGCATCGAGACGGTCTCCGACAACCAGATCGTCACCTTCACTGATATGGACCACCGCGTCTACACGTACTTCGTCGTCTCGGCAGAGACCTGTGATGCCAGCGACACGCAGACCCTCGAGAGCGGGGACGAGAACTGGGACCTCACGCTCTTCTGCCCCTCGGTGAGCGGGCTTCAGCTCGAGGTGCTGCGCCTCGCTTCTGTCGAATAGGGAGCGCAGAAGGGCAGTCTGGATGCAGTAGCCGGGATCCTCGGCAAATCAACTTACTGGGGGACGCTTGATGGTGGTCAGCAGGCGCTGCAGCAGCTGCGTCATCTTCGAGCGGAAGCGCGCCGAGAAGACGGCTGCCGAGACATCGGGCTCCTCGATGAGCCAGTACTCGATGGAGTCGTAGACTATCCCGATGCTGCGGTCGATGAAGGTGTCGACTTGCACCTGCGGCATGCCGAAGTCGGCAAAGTCGTGCTTTACCAGGGGGAACATGCGCGCACTGGCGAACTCGCGCAGGGAGTTCGGGCCGCGCACGAGGCAGGCGTGCTTGTAGAAATCGCGGTCCTTTTCGAAATACGAGCAGATGACGGGCACGTAGTCCCAGCTCACCCAGGCATCGTTGTGCTCGACGTTGACGCAGAGCTCCTGGTAGAAGGTCCAGGTGAGCAGGTCGTACTTATCGTAGAAATGCCGGTAGAAGCTCCGTCTGCTCACGCCCGAGATGCGGCAGATCTCCGACACGGAGACCCTGTCGAAGGTCTTTTCCCTGAGCGCGCTCTTCAGCCCCTCGGAAAGCCTGCGCTCGAGGTCGGTCACCGGGCGGCCTCTATACATCGTCAGGATGTCCTGGTATTTCTGCTGGCCGTAGAAGGCGGGGCTGTGCTCGGGTCCTTCTGATAGGGTGCGCGTTGCGCTGCGCGGTGTGGCATTGCGCTCAGCAGGGCGGCCGCTCACGAGCTCGTCGATGCTGCAGCCGAGCGCCCCTGCGAGCTTTGCGAGAGTGGAGAGGTGCGGGTCGGTTGTTTTGCCGTTCACGAGATAGGTGACCTGCGCGCTGCTGAGTCCTGTTGCGCGCATGAGGTCGACGGGTGCCATGTCCCTCCCCTTCATGAGCCGCTCGATATTGTCTGAGAGCGCCATGTCATATGCCTTTCCATGTGCGGCGCAAAGCGCGCGTCACTGACTTGATTAACTGAGAAACGGTGACCCTATCATAGCGTGTGCTCGCAGCGATTTCTTGAGTTGAAAAGACGCTTAAACGAGAAAAAACCGCATGGTTACGCTCTTTTTTGCCCATGGGAGATCCAGCATCTTTCCGCCAGCTCATCTGGATGGCACACATTCGGTTCTTTGTGCCATTTTCCCCGACTCCTGCTCCGTACAATCGAAGAGGAGAAGCAAAAGGGCTTACAGGCTCATACATATCGTGCGCGTGCCTGAAAAGGGGTGTCAGGTTCCCATCAAGGCACGCTGCGCCACGAGGGCAAGGGGGTCTCGCATGCAGGTCGTATCGGTTCTTCTCACCATTGTTGTGATCTTGCTCATCATCATCGTCGTCATCGGCATCGCCGCGCTCATCGGGACGAAGATCGTCTGGGCCTGGGGCAAGAAGTGCTACGGCACCCCAGAAGAGCAGGCGATGACGTTTCCCGGCGATGAGCTGATGGAGCGCTTCGACCCGAAGTACATCGAGACGGTGACGGCTGGCATCACCATCGACGCGCCGGTCGAGGACGTGTATCCCTGGATCTACCAGTGGGGCGGCACGAAATCGGGGTCGTTGAGCTCGGAGTTTCTGGAGCGCTTCTTCGGGCGCCTTTCCATCTTCAACCGCTACGAGCTCTGCGATGAATGGCAGATGCCGGACTCGTTCATGCCGGGCGACTTCATGGACTGGGACCGCTCGGGCATGGGGTGCGAGGCGACCGACGTCGTGCAGGACAAGTACGTCATGAGCTTCTCCGACATCCAGCATCCGCCGCGTGCCCGTGGCGCCTACGCCATCGCCGGGGGCAAGTGCGACGACATGAACTTCATCTGGGGCTGGTACTTCGTGCCGCTCAAGGGCGGAAAGACCAGGTTTCTGTGCCACTGGAAGTACTACGGCACCAAGGACCCGCTGACGCGCTTCGTGCTCAAACGCGCCATCTACTGCTGCGGCACGGCGATGCAGCGCTGGCAGATGGAGTACACGGACAAGTGCGCGACAGGCAGGATGCCGGTGCACCGCCACGTCAAGAAGTACCGCAAGATCTTCGGCGCCTACCACTACGCGCCCGACGAAGTGCAGGAGCGCACCGACTGCCCGCATATTCGCGAGGGACGCGAGAACCCGGCCGTCAACGAGGTGCGCCCGGCGCGCATGGCAGACCCCGCCTGGCCGCCCAAGGACAGCCCCTGGGACGTCGACGAGGACTACTACCGCAAGCGCATCCCCGAGGCCATAAAGGAAATCGAGGAAAAGGCCGCACGTCAGCAGGCGGATGCGCAGGCAAAGATCGACGCGCTCAAAGAGGAGCTTGCAGCTTTGGAATAACGGCGCACCCCGTAAGGGGCGTCGGAAGGATACAGGTGTGCGTATTCGCACGAAAAGCGAGGAGGGACCATCATGGACAAGAACGTTCGCATCGCGATCATCGGCGGCGGCCCGGCGGGACTTTCCGCGGGCATGTACCTCGAGAAGGCGGGCTTCACGAACTACACGATCTTCGAGCGCAACGGCTGGGTTGGCGGCAAGTGCCATTCTCCCAACTACAAGGGGCGCCGCTACGAGATGGGCGCCATCATGGGCGTCCCCTCGTACTACGCGGTGCACGATGTCGAGGAGTTCTGCGGCGCCACGCACGAGGGAGGCCCCAAGCTCAACCGCAACTACAAGGACATCGACGGAAACGTCATCGACCCCTTCGACGTGAGCGACCCCAAGCGCGCTGGGCTTGTCGCCGAGATGCAGAACCAGGTCAAGAAGTTCGGCGAGCTTCTGGCCACCAAGTACAAGGGCTACGACGTCAACGGGCACCGCGGCGTCGCGCAGGGACGCTACGAGGGCGATGCGGTGACCCCCGGGCGCGAGCATGTCGAGGGGGAGAACGAGAACCTGAAGGACCTGGCGCTCCCGTTCAAGGAGTTCTGCGAGAAGAACGGCGTGCCGCTCGTGCAGCAGATCTGGATCGGGCCGTTCACCTCGTTCGGCTACGGTTACTTTGATGAAATTCCGGCCGCCTACGTGCTCAAGTACCTCGACTTCCAGACCACGATGAACTTCGTCAAGGTGAACCTGTGGACCTGGAAAGAGGGCACGCAGTCCATCTGGGAGATGCTCGACGCGGCGATCATGCACCCGGCAAAGCTCAACTCCGACATCAGCTCCATCGAGCGCAAGGATGGCAAGGTGCTTATCACCGTGAACGGCCGCGTCGAGGAATTCGACAAGCTTATCGTCACCGCGCCGCTGCAGTTCTTTGGCGAGTACGCCGATATCCGCCCCGACGAAAAGGAGCACTTCGACAAGATCGAGTACGAGCGCTACGACACGCAGGCGTTCCTCACCAAGCCCGAGGACGCACCCGACATCTCCTACTACATCATGGAGAACATGGTGCCGGAACGCCTGGGGCACCTCATGGTCTACTACCGCCGCTGGGCGGACATCACCGACCAGCCCTACGTCACCTACACGCTGCGCAAGCACTCGGGCGGCGAGGAGCTCGACTACGAGGAGACGAAGGCGCAGGTGCTCGCCGACCTCGAGACGATGGGCAACCCAGCCGAAAAGGTCATCGACGAGGGGCGCTGGTACTACTTCCCGCACCTGCTCACCGAGGACTACGCCGCGGGCTGGTACGACGAGGTCGAGGCGATGCAGGGCAAGTACGACACCTACTACGCCGGCGAGGTCATGAGCTTCGGCGACATGGACGAGACCGTCGAGTACAGCCGCGAGCTGGTCGAGAGGTTCTTTCAATAGGGGATAACGAGCATGGCGGCAGTCAGACGATATGAGGGTTTTGCCGACCTGCTGCACGAGAGGACGCACGCGCATTCTGGGGATGTCGCGTTCGTCTCGGAGGTAGAAGGCGAGCTGCGCTCGGTCACCTGGGGGCAGCTCGCCGCTTCCGTCGAGCGGCGCTCGAAAGAGCTTACGGCTTCTGGGGCGTCGTGCGAGGCGATTTTCTGCGATGGCTCGCTTGCCAACGTGGTGGAGGTCTTTGCCTGCGCGCTTGCGGGACTCCAGAGCGTTCTGATTTCAGGTGATGCACCCGCCGACGAGGCCGAACGCCAGGTGCGGGCGGGAGATGCGGATGCCGTCTGGCCCGCTGCCAGGAGAGACGCGCTGGCATCTGCGCTGTGCCCCGAGCCTTCTGCGCGCTGCGGCAGGGGCCGCGTGCTCTTCTTCACGAGCGGCACCACCTCGAGTGCCAAGGCGGTGGCCCTGACCGACGCGAGCCTGATGGCGAGCGCTTGGAACGGGGCGTCCCTGCTCGCGCTCGGGGAGAGCGACGTGGTGCTGAACCTGCTCCCGATCTCGCACGTGTTCGGCTTCGTGTGCGGCATCCTGTGGGGGCTTTGCTGCGGGGCGACGGTCGCGCTCGGGCGCGGCAGGCGTCACCTGTTCGACGATGCGCGCCTGTTCAAGCCGACGGTCATGCCGCTCGTTCCCGCCCTGCTGCGCGCGCTCATGGCGCGGGGGCGCTTGAACGACGAGCTCTCTATGGTGCTCATCGGCGCGGCATCCTGCCCCAAAGAATTGGTGGAGCAGGCGCGCTCGCGTGGTATCGAGGTGCACTGCGGATACGGTCTCACGGAGACGGGCTCGGGCGTGGCGCTGAGCCTGGGTGCGGACACGGGGGCGCTCACCATCTGCCCGGCTGATTCCGTGCGCATCTCGGATGCAGGTGAGGTGCTGGTCTTCTCGGAGCTCTGCATGATGGAGGGCTACTACGATGATGCGGCGCGCACCGCGCGCGTGCTCAGACGCGGGTGGCTCAGCACGGGCGATAGGGGATATCTGGACCGTGCGGGCCTTCTCCATGTCGAGGGTCGTCTCAACGACGTCGTCGTCCTGGGAAACGGCACCAAGGTGAACCTTCCCAGCTGCGAGGAGCGTGTGCGCTCGGTGCTCGGAGAGGACGACTTCGCCATCGTACGT
>JBMNPN010000036.1:0-22599 GCA_050943615.1 Coriobacteriales bacterium | reverse complement strand
CTCCAGGGGCTGATGCGCTCAAAAAATAAGGGGGCCCCGGCGATCGGGGGGATCTCCGGGGCTCGAATGTTTGAAGGAATCCCGACGACGTACACAGGGGGGTGTTCCTATGGTTTTGTCAACACCCCGCGGCTGCTCCCCTCCCCGCTAGAGGGCATGCTCGCGCCAGGCCCCCGGAAAGGGGCCCGGAAGGGCTCCGCTCTTCTCCGGCGGGCTATTCGCGGTACGGGACGCGGTCCCGCATGATGGCGTATATCACCTTCATCCTCTTCCTCGCAACGGCCTTCAGGGCCTCGCCGTGGCACATGCGCTCGCGGCACGCGCGGTAGTACCTGCCGAAGCGGTTGTCGCTCCTGACCAGCGAGTTGCACGAGAATATGAGCAGGTTCTTGAGCCTCTTGTTGCCCTGGCGGGACGCGCTGACCGACGATACCGAGGTCCCCGACTGGCGGTTGCGCGGCGCCACCCCGCAGTAGGACGCGAGGTGGTCGTGGTCCGGGAAGTCCTCTATGCGTATCGAGACCACGAGCTCGGAGGCCGTGCGCCGCCCTATGCCGGGCACGGTGAGGAGGCACGAGTAGGTCCGGTCGCCCTCGAGCAGGGCCTCTATCTCCGAGTCGATCCGCTCCGCCTCGCCGGCGGCCACCCTGATCATCCTCGCGAGCATCGCGACCTGCGGGTTCTCCGCCTCGACGAGCCGGTCGGGCGGCCTGGTCGAGGCGGCGGCCGCCGCGCGGGCCGCGTCGACCTTGCGCCTGTCGGCGCCCCGCGTGACGGCGCCCAGCGTCGCCCTCTTCGCGTCCAGGACGCCCCACGGGCCGCCGAGCTTCTCGAGCATGGACAGCCAGTGCGGGTCGGACAGGTCCGCAAGCGCCTCGAAGGCCGGGCAGCTCTCGAGCAGGACGGCGCGCAGCCTGTTCTTGCTCCTCGTCGCCGTGGAGACCAGGAAGTCGCGCTGCGCGGCCAGCGACCTGGCCGCGGCGAGCTCGGCGCCGGGCTCGGCCACCGGCAGCAGGGAGTCGGGGATGCCGAGCGCCGTCTTGGCGATCACCATGGCGTCGCGCTCGTCGGTCTTGGCGTCGCCGGCGAACAGCCTCGAGGCCTGGTGGGCGGCGGTGCCGGGGAGGTAGGCGACGGGCAGCCCCGCGGCCCTCGCGCGCGCTACCGCGAGCGCGCCGATGTTGCGGCGCTGGTCGACGACGACCAGCGTGCCCCGCCCTACCCGCGCGAACAGGTCGTCGAGCTCGGGCTCGGCGTTGCCGACGGGCCCGTTGACGGAGACCTCGCCGAGCCTGTCGACGCAGCACGCCCAGTGCGATCGCTTGCCGACGTCCAGCCCGAGAACGGCCTCGCAGGTGGATGCTTCCGGAACCATGGTATCCTCCAATCGTCGGCCGATCGGACGCTGTCCCGCGCGACACCCACATTACTTGGCCGTGGCGCTTTTACAGGGGGCCCGGCAGGTTCCTATCAGTCGTCAAGGACAGCGGCGCCCGCGTCGGCAACACCCCCCGGGCCCTCTTCGGGGCAGGGGCAGACGGCCGTCCGCGGGCGCCCGATCGGCGGTCCACAGGACCTACGGCAATCGTAGCCCGAGCGCCGGCGCGTATGCCGACGGCTCGGGCTAGCTGCTTTTCTGACTGTAATGTGGTTCTACGTGCACCATGCTACACGCGGCCACAGGGCGATAAAGTTCGCCTCGAGCGCGCTCATAAGCGTTGCGCTCGCGGCGGTCCTAGCGCCCTTTGCGCCAACATTGCTCGCGCAGGCCAATGCGGGAGGGGAGGAAGCTCTACCACAGCAGCAGGTCCAGGCTTCTTCCTATCCCCAGCAGGGCCCGCTCGAGCAGCCGTCGAAGAAATCAGCAAAGGCAGCGAAAGGGTCCGGGGAAATCGTCGGGCCCCGAATCTATGACATCTGGGACGGCACATCGGATGTCAGCTGGTACAACTCGACCGACACGACGTTCACGATCTCCACGAGCGCACAGCTCGCCGGTCTTGCCGAGGTCGTCAACGGCACTGCAAAAACGTCCGATGGTACGGCCATCGCGGCGGACAGCTTCAAGGGCAAGACGGTCAAGCTCGGATCTGACCTGAGCCTCAACAACGCCAACATCATCGCGGCAGATCCCAGCCTGACCAACTGGATTCCCATCGGAAACATTAATACCGAGAACGGCTCTACTGCCGACATCAGCTTCGACGGTACCTTCGATGGACAGGGTCATGACATCAGCGGCCTCTACATCAACGGCAACGTCACTTCCCCCAATACCCGTGGCGGATACCAGGGGCTGTTCGGAGCGCTCGGCGCCGATGCCGTCATCGAGAACTTCGGCGTCACCAACGGCTGGGTCTCCGGTGGCGTGAGCGGTGCGGTCGCCGCGGTCTCTGCGACGGGTGATATCGAAAAGGAGCCGACCATCGTCGGCGTCAAAAGCGAGGTCGTCGTCGTCGGCAACACGAGCGGGCACCAGGGCGTCGGCGGCATCTTCGGCGGTGCCGACGAGTCCGCGACGACGTCATCTGGCCAGACGCTCTACCGCGGGGCGTGCTACATCGCCAACTGCTACGTCGACCCGGTTCTCGAGAACCAGGAAGGCTCGAGCGTGAGCAACAGCTCGACGGGGCCCGTCGGCGGCATTGCCGGCGTGGGTTCGGTCCAGGTCTATGCCTGCTATGCGATGGACAGCATCACCGCAGGTGTGAGCACCGTGAACCCGAGCGCTATCGTCGGCGAGCTCTACGGCAAGGGCTATCCGCTCTCGGGCATCGAGCAGACGGGCGAGGGCGATATCCACGACTGCTATGCGCCGCAGGGCTACAGCTCGCAGTGCTACGTGCTGTTCACCAAGTCGGGTGACGCGGTCGCCTCCGAGGCCGTCTCGCAGACCGACGACGTCATGTTCGTCCCCGAGATCAACCTCTCGATCAGCACGTTCGCGATCTTCCTGAGCAGCTCGTACGTGCCCCAGTACTATTACGACACGCCCAAGCTGTACTGGGAGGAATCGGCAAAGACGATCGATTTCGACAATGCCCATGCAACGCTCGGCAGCATCGAGGACCAGCGCTACACGGGAGAAGAGGTCACGCCCGAGGTCCCCATCACGGCCGACACTCCTTTCGGAGCCGAGACGGAATCGACGGTGACCCTGCACCAGGGCTCCGACTACCGCGTCGCGTATTCTGACAATGTCGAGGTCGGCACCGCCAAGGCAAAGGTGACGCCCTTCGGTCGCTACACGGGCTCGGACAAGGACACGACGTTCAACATCGTGCAGCGCAACCTCGCCGACGCGAAGGTCTCCGCCGTCGAGGCGCAGTGGATGTTCCACGACGCCGACGGCAACGCCATCGGCGTCGAGCCTGCCGTCAAGGTGGTCGCCAAGGACGGCACCGAACTCGTCGAGGGCACCGATTACACTGTCTCGTATTCCAATAACACGCTTGCAGACGGCGTCGAGAAGGGGACGGGTACGGTCGTGGTGTCTCCGGCCGGGACCTCGACCATCGGCAACGCCACGCAGGACTTCACGATTCTCAACACGCCCAAGACGCTTTCCGGTTCCGGCACCGAAGCCGACCCCTATCTGCTCCAGAGTAAAGGAGATGTCGAGCTCTTCGCGCACAAGCTCAATGCCGTGCACGACACCGGGTACTCCAAGGCGTTCTACAAGGTCACCGCTGACCTCGACCTGACCTCCAAGGATCCGACCTTCATGACCGACCGCGCCGCCGACCCGATCTCGACATCTGCGGCAAACGACTCCGCAAGCGGGGCGTACGCGACATTCGGCGGCACGCTGGATGGCGACGGGCACACGATTACCCTCGGGCTGACTGAGGGCAGCCCCTCTGTCGATTCCGGCTTTTCCTCGAGCGACACGCTGGCGTTCATCAGCCGCACCTACTACGAGGGAACGATGACGGTCAAGAACCTCACGGTCGCCGGCTCGGTCAACAGCGACAGCAAGGAATGCTCCGCGGCGGGCTTTGTCGGGTCCTGCACGATGGACAAGATCGTCATGGAAAACTGCGTGAACAAGGCCAACGTCGTCACGATGAACGACCGTGCCGCAGGCCTGCTCGATTCCGCATCCTGGCATACCGAGATCTCCTTCAAGGACTGCAAGAACGAGGGCAGGATCAAGTCCGAGTCCCGCTCGGGCGGTCTGGTCAACTCGTTCTCCATGCAAAACGAGGGAACTTTGAGCTTTGAAAACTGCTCCAACAGCGGCGCCATCTCCAGCGGCGAGCGCTCCGGCGAGACCGGATACGCTGCGGGCATCGTCGCCTGGGCAGATCCCTCTACAGACGGCAAGGCCACAATCGTCTTCAAGGACTGCTCCAATACCGGCGATATCGACATCAAGACCTCCAGGACCACGGGCTATGCGGCAGGCATCGCCGGGGCGATGGACGGTTCCACTGCGTCGAGCCGCTTTATCCGCTGCTCGAATGCAGGCGATGTCACGAGCAGCAGCTCGGCGTATCTGGGCGGCATCACGGCATCGCTTTCGAGCAATGCGACGGTATTTGCCGCCTACAACACCGGCGACATCAAGATGGGTGGGTCCACGCGCTACGGAAACTCCGCTGGCGGCTTTATCGGAGACATCAAAAACGGAGTGTCCGTGCAGTTCCTCAACGCCTACAACGCAGGCAAGGTGACCGTCGCTGGCGATTATGCCGACGCCAACCTGGACGGTGCGATCTTTGGCATAGCCCGCGGTAACAACACGATCGGCCTGGGCAACGTCTACTTTGCCTCCGATTCGAACAAGAATTGCTACGGCGCCATGAACTCGTGGGGCGCAACGCCCAGCGGCACCGCAGTTGAAAAGACCGCAGAAGAGATGAAGGAGGCCTCCTTCGTCACGGCGCTCGGCGGCTCGTTCGCTGCCGACCAAAAGGACGCAGACGGCAACTTCTCAAACGGTGGCTTCCCGGTCTTCGGAACGTCCGAGACGACACCGACGCTTTCTTCCTGCGGCATCGCGGGCATCGCGGACCAGTCCTATCAGCTGGGCAACGAGATCAAGCCCGCCGTCACGGTCTATGCACCTGACGGAAGCATCCTCACGGACGACCAGTACACGGTCGCCTACGAGAACAACAAGGAAATCGGCACCGCCACGGTGACCGTCACGGCCACGGAAGGCGCCACGTATTCCGGCAGCCTCTCTGCGACCTTCAATATCGTGCGCACGAGCCTCGGCTTCACGAACAGCGATGTCTCCATCGACGACATTGCCGCTCAAAAGTACACGGGCAAGCCGATTGAGCCCGAGGTCACCGTTCATGTGGGAGATGTCACCCTCGTGAAGGACCGCGACTACACGGTCAAGTACTCCTACAACACCGACGTCAGCACGTCTGCCATGATCACGATCACGGGCATTGGCAACTTCAAGGACGAGGCCACCAAGTTCTTCGAGATCACGGCACCGAGCATGGACGAGCTCACCTTCGAGGACATCCCCGACCAGACCTATACGGGAAGCTCCCTTCGCCCCGACCCGGTCATCACGTACAACGGCACGCGCCTCAAGATGCAGACGTATGAAAGCGAGGGCACCGACTACTACATCGACTACGAGAACAACGAGAACGTCGGAGAGGCAACGGCCACGATCCACTTCTGGCACAACTTCACGGGCGAGAAGACGATGACCTTCAAGATTGTCCCCGCCGATGCGTCGGGATTCGAGGTCGAACCTGTGGCCCATCAGACGTACACGGGCTACAACGTCACTCCCGAGCCCGAGGTCACCTTCAACGGACAGGCCCTTTCCAAGGACAAGGACTACACCGTCAACTACCGTGACAACACCAACGCCGGCACCGCCAAGATGCACCTCGTCGGCACGGGCAACTTCACGGGCTCCAAAGACGTCGAATTTGTCATCGACCCTGCGGACATCGCCGCTGTGGAGGCAAAGCCCATCGCCGACCAGTTCTATACGGGCGATGCCCTCGAGCCTTCCATCGAGCTCTCCTTTGATTCCAACCCCCTGGTGGCGGGAACCGACTACGAGACCTCGTATCGCAACAACACCGAAATCGGCGAGGCGACTATGGTCGTGTCCGGTCTGGGCAACTTCCGCTCCTACAAGGAGTACAAGTTCAATATCGTGACGAACTCCATCGAGAACACCACGATTTCAGAGATCCCCGATCAGCTCTTCACCGGTTCTGCGATCACGCCGCATGTGACCGTCAAGGTCGGCAAGCGCATCTTGAGCGAAGGCGATGACTACACGGTCGAATATTCTGATAATGTCGAGGTCGGCACGGCAACGGTCACCGTCACGGGCAAGAACGGGTTTACGGGATCCAAGACCGCGAGCTTCAAGATCGTGAGCGGAGACCTGGCAAATGCCCAGATCGAGGCTATCGGCGCCAAGACCTACACGGGGTCTGCAATCGAGCCGCATCCCACGGTCAAGCTCCATGGCATCGAGCTCGTCTCGGGCAAGGACTACGAGGTCTCCTACAAGGACAACGTCAATGCGGGCTATGCGACGCTCGTGGTCAAGGGGCTGGGCAACTACTCAGGCTCCACGAGCCGTCCGTTCCAGATCGTCGCCGCCTCTCTCGAAGATGCCCAGATGAGCGTGGCTTCCAAGGCCACCTATACGGGCAAGGCGGTCAAACCCGCCGCAACGGTCACGTTGGGCAAGGTCAAGCTCGTCTCGGGCAAGGACTTCAATGTCCGCTACCAGAACAACGTGAAGCTCGGCACCGCGCAGGTTACCGTTACCGGAACCGGAAACTACAAGGGCGTTCTCTCGAAGAGCTTCAAGATCGTCGCCCCCAAGGTTGCCAAGGTGAAGGGCTTCAAGGTCAAGACGGCCAAGAAGGCATCTTCGGGTGCCAAGAAGGGCGTGCTCAAGCTCAGCTGGAAAAAGGCAAAGAACGTCTCCGGGTTCCAGATCCGCTACCGCGTTGGCTCCAAGGGCAAGTGGAAGACCCTGAACGTCAAGAAGGGCAAAGCCAAGAAGGCAACGCTGAAAAAGCTCAACAAGGGCAAGAAGTACCAGGTCAAGATCCGCGCCTACAAGAAGGCCGGCTCAAAGACGTTCTACTCGAAGTACAGCAAGAAGGTAATGAGTAAGAAGGTCAAGTAGGACCTCGGACTCTGAATGCTCGAGGGCAGGGTACGTGCCATCCGTCCTGCCCTCGGCCCAACATCTCCGGTACCACCGTGCCAACGACTTTATGGGCGGTGGTACCGGGGAGCCGAAACGAATTGTCCCAGCAGGGGGCTGGGACTTGAGAAAAAAGGGGAAAGAAGCCTATGAGGTTTATCAAGACAAGAAAGGCGGTTGGCATCGTCTCCTCTGTCGCGCTTGCATTCGCCCTGGTGCCGGCAATTCCTGCCGGGGCCGCGCAGGCGCAGTCTGGGAGTGCCGACTCCGCCAACGAGGCAGCACCTGGCGAAGAGCCGCTTTCGCTGGTCGAGGAATCCGACGGATCGATACATCTCGAGGGACAGCTCATCGTCACGTACAAGAAGGGCGCGAGCAAACGGCAGAGGAACCTGTCGATGAAGACGATCGAGGCCCAGGACCCCGTCAGCACGCAGACGCTTTCCAAAGCCGATGAGGACAAGGGCGCCTCCGTCCTCGTCGACGTCCAGGACGAAAACGAGGCCGACGCGCTCAGCGAGAAGCTCGAAGATGCGGCGGGCGTTGCCGATGTACAGCCGAACTTCTTCTACCAGCTGCGCGACCTACCCGAAAGCTCGCAGCAGAGCGAATACTACCAAGAGGTCCTCGACAGTGATACACAGGACACGGTCACGAACGACAAGTACCAGGATAAGCAGTACTACCTCAACGCCGTCGGGGATTCGAATGGCTCGGGCGCGAACCTGCGCAAGGCCTGGAGCACGACGAAGACCGAGGGCTCGGTCACAATCGCCATCCTCGACACGGGATGCGATGCCGACCACGAGGACCTGAAGGACAATCTCAACACCCAGCAGATGGCGACGGTCTACCCCGATGCGTACGGTCTCTCCGAGGATGACGAGGAAATCTCGGTCAAGGTGGGCGATATGTCCGATCCCCATGGACATGGCACGCATTGTGCGGGTATCGCCGGCGCCGTCGCGAACAACGAAGTCGGCATCGTGGGATCTTCCTACAATGCCGAGATCCTGCCCATGAAGGTCTTCTTCCGCTACATCACGTATTCCGGCTCGGTCGACTACGGCACCGATTCGGCGCATCTGTCTGCGGCCTTCGATTACCTCGATGGCCTCATGGACGATGGCACGCTTTCCGACCTGCACGTGATCAGCATGAGCCTCGGCGGCTACGGAAGGGAAGATGCCGACAAGGTCGTCGAAGACGACATCTCGATGATGAAAGACGAGCACGAGGTCATCTCCTGCATCGCGGGCGGCAACGGTGACGAGTTCGGCAATCCCATTACCGACAAGAGCTGGCCGAGTGACTATTCCGACTGCCTGGCAGTCACCGCGCTCGACCGCAACGGCAACAATGCGTACTGGTCCGACTACAATCAGTACAAGGACATTTCCGCTCCGGGCGTCGACATCTTCAGCTCCGTTTCTCCCGCTGGCATCACGCGCGTGAGCGAATCTGTAACCGGCGAGGACGGGCGCAGCTACTACGGCATGATGAGCGGAACCTCCATGGCAACGCCGCTCGTCGCGGGCATCTGCTCGGTACTCTGGGCGTACAACCCCGACCTCACTGTCGACGAGGTGACCGAGGCCATCAAGTCGACGGCGCATCCGCTCGACTCCTCTTCGCAGAACTACCACAGCCCGGAAGAGACCGGTAGCGCCGGAGCGGTCGATGCCGCCGCGGCACTGGAATACGTGGAGGAAAACCACCCGTACAGCGGAGTTCCGCGCGTCTCGGTGCGCGATGCCGAGGTCTCCGCGGTCTCCGATCAAACCTATACCGGCTCTGAGGTGACGCCCGTTCCCGAGACCGTCAAGGTCGGGGACAAGACGCTGCAGCTGGGCACGGACTACAAGATCGCCTACAGCAACAACGTCAACGCGGGCACGGCGACGCTCACCGTCGTCGGCATCGGAGATTACAAGGGCCGCAAGAGCGCGACCTTCAAGATCGCGCCTGCCGATTTGAGCTCGGGCATCCTCAAGGCCGACGAGCTTGCCGATGAGGCCTTCACGGGCGCGCAGATCACGCCCAAGCCGACGCTCAGAGCAGGCGACAGCGTGGCCGAGGAAGGCGTCGACTACGACCTTTCCTGGGGTGAGAACGTCAACGTCGGTACCGGTACCATCACGGTCACCGGACGCGAGAACAGCAACTTCACCGGCTCGATGACCGTCGAGTTCAAGATCGTCCCGCGCGACGTCAAGGAACTGAGCGTCTCCTCGATCGAGAGCCAGATCTACACCGGCTCCGCACTCGAGCCCGAGCCGGTCGTGAAGATGGGGGACATCACCCTCGTCAGGGGCACAGACTACGAGCTTTCCTTCAAGGACAACACCAACGTGGGCACGGGCAAGGTGACCATTGCGGGCAAGGGTTCCTATTCCGGTGTCACGACCGCGAACTTCACCATCGAGCCCCGCAACATCCGCGAGGCGAGCATTTCCGAGGTCGGGGACCTGTCCTACACTGGGAGCTCGCTCAGACCGAAGCCCGTCGTGAGCTATGCGGGACGCACGCTCTCGGAGGGCGTGGACTACGAGCTGTCCTATCGCCACAACACGGCCCTCGGCACGGCCCAGCTCGTCGTGACCGGCAAGGGCAACTTCACCGACTACACCTCTTCCGAGTTCGGCATCATCGCCTCTCAGAACTTCGAGATCATCCCCCTGAGTGCAGCCGACTACACGGGCAACACCGTCGAGCCCGAAGTCACCGTCGTCTCCGGTTCCAAGGTGCTTACCGAGGGAACGGACTATGTCGTGACCTATCGCAACAACACCAACGTGGGGCTTGCGCAGGTCATCGTCACGGGAGTGGGCAATTACAGCGGCCAGAAGACGACGGACTTCCCGATCGTTGCAAGGAGCCTTGCGAACGCGGACGTTTCCGTAAGCGCGTCTCTGAAGTACACCGGCTCTGCCCTGACGCCCGCTCCCCGCGTGGTCCTCAACGGCTTCGAGCTCACCAATGGAACGGACTACGTCGTGAGCTACCGCGACAACGTGAAGCCCGGCAAAGCGACGCTGACCATTTCGGGCGTTGGCAACTACGTGGGAACGCGCACGGCGAACTTCACCATTACCGCCCCGAAGACCGTTAAGCTCGCGAAGATGGCAAAGCCCAAGGTCAAGGTTGGAAAGAAGCGTATGAAGGTGACCTGGACCAAGGTTGCCTCCAGCACGGGATACCAGATCTCGTATCGCGTCAAGGGCAAGAAGAACTGGAAGACCGTCACGGTCAAGAAGGGCAAGCAAGTCTCCAAGACCATAAAGAAGCTCAAGAAGGGCAAGAAGTACCAGGTCAAGATCAGGGCGATCGCCACTGTTGGGGGAAAGACCTACAAGGGAGCCTATTCCAAGGTGAGAGTCTCCAAGAAGGTCAAGTAATCTCTGCTTGAAATCTAGGGCTCAACAGGCATGGCCCGAGATATGGGGAAGCCGCGATTCACAGACCTGCGGCTTCCCCGAAATACGGGCGGCCAGCTCCAAAGAAGGAAGCGTGTCGACCGCCCGCATTTCAAATAGGGGAAGGAGCATTATCCATGAGCACCACTGAACTACCACGCCACCACGTCTTCAGAAAGGCGGCGCAGACGTTGCTTGCGGCGGCGACTGCGGCTGCGTTCATGATCCCTGTCGGGGCAATCCCGCAGGCGCACGCCGACGACGTCAACCTCGACGATGGCATCGACTCCGCCGCAGAGCTCGTCGCATTTGCCGAGGCGGTCAATGGGGGCACCTCGTATTCGGGATCGACGGTCAAGCTCAACTCCGACCTCGATCTTTCGGGCACGACGATGACCTCGATTGGAACCGAAGAGCACCCATTCGATGGCGTTTTCGACGGGCAAGGCCATAAGATCACGGGCATCGACATGACGGGAAGCCTGTTCGGTTCGCTTGTCGGCACCTCGTCTTGGCCGTCTGCTAAGTACGCGGGGGTCAAGAACCTGTTCGTCTCGGGCAAGGTGACGTCGTCGGCCTCGAAAGCCGGAGGTCTTGTGGGCTCTGCTGTCTATGCGGAGTTCACGCGTGTGGGTGCAGACGTCGATGTCACCGATTCTGCAGAGGACGCCACGGGAGTCGGCGGTCTCATCGGCAGCGCATACAGCAAGGAAGTGTCGTCGTCCTGGTCAACGAGCTATCAGGGCACCGTCAAGATCGAGAACTGCTTTGCCCGCGGCGATGTGACGGCAGAATCCGGAACGGATGTCGGCGGCCTCGTGGGCACGCTCTCTGCTGGTGCCGAGGGAAGTTATTACAAAGACACGCCGCTCATCGAGAATTGCTACAGCACGGGCACGGTCAAGGGCAAGACCAATGTCGGCGGCCTTGTCGGCAACGGCACTACCCTCAATACGTCCACAGATAATCGCAGCGTGAAGAGCAGCTATTCGGCGTCGACCGTGAGCGGTACGGAAAAGGTGGGCGCAACGTTCGGTCTGCTTGCAAAGGTCGATACAAGGGACACTAGCACCAACACCGACTACAACGTCTTCGGTCTCTCCCAAAAGGACGCATCGGGCAACGATGTCTCCTCCGCGGGGGAGGGAGCCTGGTATGCGCCAGATCTCAAGACTTCCGATGAGCTCAAGGGCATGGCCGAGACCCTCGGGTCTGCATTTATCGACGACTCGGTCAACATCAACTCCGGCTACCCCATCCTCGTGTGGGATGGAAAGGCCAACGGCGCTCCCGTGACGGACATGGCCAAGGCGACTATCGAGGTTGGCGAGTTGACCTTTACCGGCAGTGCAGTCGATACTTCCGCCATCACGGTCAAGGACAAAGACGGCAAGACACTGGAGCTCTCCAAGAATTACACGCTTTCCTGGTATTCCGATGAGGCTGCGACGAATAAGCTCGATTCCGATCCTGTCGATGCCGGAGACTACTATGTCGTTGCAACCGGCATCGGGATGTGCGACGGCTCCACTGCTCCTGCAAAGGTGACAATCGGCAAGGCGACGCTCACGGCCACGTACAAGAGCGAGGCAATCTACAAAGGCGAAGAGCCGAAACTCGAAGTCGAGGTGACCGGTTGGAAAGGGTATGACCCGAGTTGGTCGTACACGCTTGTAAAGCCGACCGTCTCCCTGCCGGAAGAGGGGATCGAGGGCGGCAAGACCTATGAGCTCACACCCGAAGGCGGATCGTATTCGTCCAACAACTACAATTTCGAGTACGTTTCCGGCACGCTGACGGTGCACAAGTCATATACAGAGTACGATGCCGAGATCGCCGATCTGAACTCGCAGCTCAAGACCGCTACAGACGAGCTCACCACTGCCAAGTCCGATCTGGAGAAGGCGCAGTCCGACCTGGAAACGGCAAACAAGACGATTGCCGATTTGCAAGAGCAGCTCAAATCTGCCCCCACGCAAGAGACAATCGACGAGCTCAACAAGCAACTCGAGCAGGCCAACACGGCAAAGGAGACGGCGGAAGACAATCTCAAGACCGCTCAGGAGAACCTGGACAAGGCGACCAAGGAACTCGAACAGACGAAGTCGGACCTCGAGAAGCTCAAGTCCGAGGATGCCGAGCTCCAAAAGAAGCTGGAGCAGGCGCAAGCCGATCTCAAGGCTGCCAACGAGAAGGCGGCTTCTCTCAACAAGCAGCTCGAACAGGCCCAGACGAGCCTGAAGACCGCAAGCGAAAAATCCGAGATGCTCCAAAAGCAGCTCGATGAGACGAGCGCATCTCTTGCAGCCGAGCGTGCAAAGAATGCCAAGGCGGAGAAATCCGCCGCAAGTGCGCTCTCCTCGCTCAAAGGGGCCATGTTCATCTACAAGAAGGCCCAGTACAAGATCACGAGCACCAAAACCGTTACCTACGTCAAGTACCTTGGCAAGAAGTCCAAGGTGACAGTTGGGCCCACGGCAAAGCTCGGATCCTACAAGTTCTCGGTCACAAAGCTCGGTGCCAAGGCCTTCAAGGGCACCAAGGCAAAGAAGCTGACCATCAAGGCTCCCAAGCTTGTCAAGAAGACTGCGGTCAAGAACTGTCTGAAGGCTTCCAAGGTGAAGAGCGTCAAGGTCCGCTCGATGAAAAGGGCAGACAAGAAGAAAGTCGTGAAGGCGTTCAAGAAGAAAGGCTGGACCGGTAAGAAGGTGAAGGTCAAGTAAGGGACATCTGACTACCTTGCTTCTCTTTAGGTGGGCGCTGTGCCGAAATGTGCAGCGCCCACTTTTTATCTGTCTTCCCGTCGGGCTTTTCGTCTGCTTTGTGCGTTTTGCGCGGGGGTTTCGTGCGCAAGCTGGGCTAATGGTAGAATTTGTTGACTGCAATCGCTTAGGGAGGATTTTCGCTCGTATGCCACGACGCACTTCTACGGGCTCGTATAACCTATACGGCGGTGATGCGCGGGGGCTGTATTCCTCAGGTTCGCATCGCAATATGATGATATACGGCAAACCGCCGCGACGCTGGCCAAAGGTTCTCATCGCCTTGGTCGTGATCGTCATCATCGTGGCCTGCATCTGGCAGTTCGCCTGTGGCGGCCTGCCGTTTTTGAGCGCATCAGAGGGTGGGCAGACCGACTCGTCTTCTGAGCAGGCCCAGACGACCGACCAGCCATCCTCTTCCGATGCTTCCTCTTCATCGTCGTCCTCTTCTGCGGACTCGTCTTCGAGCACCACTGACACGAAGGGAACTTATCAGGAGGGGCTCAACACCCAGATCAAGATCTCTGCGGTGGGGGACTGCACGCTGGGCACCGACATCGACTTCGACGACGACACGAACTTCACGTCCGTCTACAACGAGAAGGGCGACAGTTACTTTTTCAAGAACGTGACCGAGTTCACGTCCTCTGACAACCTGACGCTTGCCAATCTTGAAGGCCCCCTCACCTCTTCGAGTGACATCCAGGAGAAAAGCTACAACTTCAAGGGCCCCGCAAAGTACGCCAACATCCTCGTGAAGGGCAGCGTCGAGGCCGTGAACCTCGCCAACAACCACTCCTACGACTACGGCACGACCGGCTACGAGGACACCAAGGAGACGCTTGCCAAGTACAAGGTCACGAGCTTTGGCTACGACCGCATCGCCACGACCACCATCAACGGCGTCAAGGTCGGACTGTTCGGCGTCAACCAGGTGACCAGCACCGATACCGCCCGCTCTCAGATGAAGGCCGATATCTCGACGCTGAAGGACGCTGGCTGCGCGATCATCATCGGGATGTTCCACTGGGGCATCGAGGGCGAGTACACACCCGATACCGACCAGGTCAGCCTCGCGCACGGCGCCATCGACCGCGGCTGCGATCTCGTGATCGGCAGCCATCCCCACGTGCTGCAGGGCGTCGAGCGCTACAAGAACCGCTACATCTGCTACAGCATGGGCAACTTCGTCTTCGGTGGAAACGACAACCCCGACGACATGGACACCATGATCTTCCAGCAGACCTTCAACATCGTGAACGGGCAGCTCTCCATCGACGACACCACGACGGGCAGCGCGGCAATCGTCCCGTGCAGCATGAGCTCGTCGTCTTCGTCCAACAACTTCCAGCCGACGCCGCTCACAGGCTCCAAGGCAAGCACCCTGCTGACCAAGGTCAACAAGTACTCCTCCAAGCTTTCGGGCGAGGGCGTCAAGTTCTCCACTTCGGTGGACGACTCAGGTACGGCACGGGTGGACTAGCCTTTGAAGAAATGGAACGTCATACTTCCCATCTGCGTCCTGACGGTCGTCGTCATCATCTTCATTGTCAAGCGCGATGAGCTGGGAAGCTTTGTCGAGACGGTCCAGAACGTGCAGATGCTGCCGTTCGTGTTGGCGGTGTGCTGCCTGTTCGGCCGCTACTTCAGCCACGCCTACGCGTACAAGGCGGTCTATCACTGCGTCGACGAGGACGTGCAGTACCTGCACATCGTTCCGCTCGTCTTCTCGGTCACCTTTGCCAACGACTGTGCTCCCACGGCGGGCATGGCGGGATCTGCCCTCATCGCCGCCTGGTCGCATAAGCAGGGGCTCAACATGGGCAAGTCCGTAACGGTCGTCTTTCTGGAGAAGATCGGCTTTTACGGCGGCTTTGCCATCGTGATGCTCGTCGGCTTCATCATCCTCATCGCCACCGGGCAGATGTCCATCTATCTCGCTCTCGGCGGGGTCATCGTGCTGCTCATGATCTTTTCCTTCGCGTTCGTGATGTGGCTGGGATATGGCCATCTGGAAACCGAGCGCAAGCTCTTCTCGTGGATCGAGCGCGTCGTCAACAAAGTGCTCACGGTCTTCCATCGCAAGCCCATGGACCCCTGGGCCGATCGCATCGCCAACTCGTTTCACGAGGCGTCCACCATCGCGGTCAGAAAGCCGCGGATGCTTGTGACGATGTTCGCGCGCATGTTCCTTCTGCATGCCTGCGACTGCTGCTGCTTCATCTGCTCGGGCTTCGCCTTCGGGTTCACCAACGTGCCCCTGCTCATGGCAAGCTACGTAGCGGGCTTCATCATCGCGACCTTCATCTTGCAGACCATCGGTGCCGTCGAGGTGCTCCTCGGCCTTATCCTGGCCGCCTATGGGGCGACTGCCACGCAGGCGGCGGCCATCGCGGTCTGCTACCGCGGCCTCATCTTCTGGGTGCCCTTCATCATCGGCGCCATCTGCATCAACATCACGGGAACGCAGAAATCGCTTCTGAAAGGCAGCGGCAGCAAAGATGCTCTTGTTCAGGCAGAGCAGCAGGCCCAGGCAGAATGGCTCGGAAACGTCGAGAACGAGAAGGCTCCTGCCGAGCCGGCAGCGGCTGCGTCCCGTGCGGACAAGGCCCCGCCTGGCAGCGCAAGCTCCCAGGACAAGGGACGCGCTGCGGAAACGGCGAGCCCGCCTGGGCAGAAGTCTGATATACCTGAGGACAGCAGAGAACCTGGCGTTTCGAACGAATAAGAGCAACTAAGAGGAGTTACGTTTCATGTCGCTTTCCATCGGCATCGTGGGCCTGCCCAACGTGGGCAAGTCGACCCTTTTCACCGCACTCACCAATCAGACGGGCCTTGCCGCGAACTACCCGTTCGCGACCATCGACCCCAACATCGGCATCGTGCCCGTGCCCGACGCGCGTCTGCAGCAGCTGGCAGACATCGTGCACCCGGGCCGCATCGTGCCGGCAACCGTCGAGTTCGTCGACATCGCGGGCCTGGTCAAGGGCGCAAGCGAAGGCGAGGGCCTTGGCAACCAGTTCCTCGCCAACATCCGCGAGACCGATGCCATCTGCGAGGTCGTGCGCTACTTCTCCGATCCGGACGTCATCCGTCACGAGAGCAGCCACGACCCGAAAAACGATGTCGAGACCATCCGCACCGAGCTCACCTTGGCCGACCTGGCGACGCTCGAGAAGGCGCTGCCGCGTCTGGAGAAGGACTCCAAGCGCGACAAGGCGAACGTCCCCAAGTTCGAGCTTGCCAAGCGCGTGCAAGACTGGCTCAACGATGGAAAGCCCGCCCGCCTCATGGAGATGGACGATGAGGAGCGCGGACTCATCTACGACCTGCACCTGCTGACGATGAAGCCGGTCATGTACCTGGCAAACGTCGACGAGGACCAGGTCACCGCCGATCTCGAGCCCATCGACGGGGTGAAGCCGCTTGCCGTGTGCGCGCAGGTGGAAGCCGAGCTCTCCGAACTCGACGACGACGACAAGAAGGAGTTCCTGGCCGACCTCGGGCTCGAGGAGCCGGGGCTTGCGCGTCTTGCCAAGGAGGCGTACCGGTTGCTCGGCCTGCAGTCGTTTTTCACGGCAGGCGAGATGGAGGTCAAGGCCTGGACGATCCCGATAGGCGCCAAGGCGCCGCAGGCCGCAGGCGTTATCCACACCGACTTCGAGAAGGGCTTCATCAAGGCAGAGACCGCAAGTTTCGAAGACTATATCGCCTACGGCGGCGAGGCCGGGTGCCGCGAGCACGGGCGGCTTCGCCAAGAGGGCAAGGACTACGTCGTCCAGGACGGCGACATCATGCACTTCAAGTTCAACGTCTCCAAGTAGGGAAGGGCATATACGATGGCAGAAACGGCCGCACAGCAAAAGGTCCTCGTGTTGGATTTCGGCGCCCAGTACGGGCAGCTCATCGCCCGACGCGTCCGCGATCTGGGCGTCTACTCCGAGATCGTCCCGTGCGATTCGAGCGCAATAGAGATCGAGGCTCAGGCCCCCGACGCGCTGATTTTGTCGGGGGGTCCCGCGAGTGTCTATGCAGAGGACGCGCCGTCCGTTGACCCGGCCATCTTCGAGCTCGGCCTGCCCATCTTGGGCTTTTGCTATGGCCAGCAGATCATGGCCGTGACCCTGGGCGGCAAGGTGGGCCACACCGAGGTGGGGGAGTACGGGCACGCGCAGATCGCGCGCCGCGGTAGCTCACGGCTGCTCGACGGCACGCCCGATTCCCAGACGGTCTGGATGAGCCACCGCGACGCCGTGACCGAAGTGCCCGAGGGCTTCACCATCACCTCGACGACCGATGTCTGCCCCGTGGCCTCCATGGAATGTCCCGAGCGCAAGCTGTACGCGACGCAGTTCCACCCGGAGGTGCGCCACACCGAGCACGGCAAGAAGATGCTCGAGAACTTCCTGTTCGAGATCTGCGGGCTCGATGCGACCTGGCGCATGGACGACATCATCGAGCGCAAGGTGGCAGAGATCCGCGAGAAGGTCGGGGACAAGCGCGTGATCTTAGCGCTTTCGGGTGGGGTCGATTCCTCGGTGGTGGCAGCGCTCTGCTCGTGTGCCATCGGAAAGCAGCTGACCTGCGTGTTCGTGAACCACGGGCTGCTCAGGAAAGACGAGCCCGAGCAGGTCGAGGAAGTGTTCACCAAGCAGTTCGACGTCGACTTCATCCACGTGCACGCCGAGAAGCGCTACCTCTCTTTGCTCGACGGCGTGACGGAACCGGAAAAGAAACGCCAGATCATCGGCACGCAGTTCTGGAAGGAGTTCTTCGCCGTCGCGCAGGAGCTCGATGGCGTGGAGTTCCTCGCCCAGGGGACCATCTACCCCGACATCATCGAGAGCGGTGCGCGCAAGACCGGCGGCAAGGCGAGCACCATCAAAAGCCACCATAACCTGATCCCGTTTCCAGAAGGGGTCCACTTCGACCTCATCGAGCCGCTCGACCACTTCTTCAAAGACGAGGTCCGTGCCCTGGGAAGCGCGCTCGGACTGCCCGACCACATCGTCTACCGGCAGCCCTTCCCGGGACCGGGGCTGGCGATCCGCATCATCGGCGCGGTCGACGAGGAAAAGCTCTCCATGCTCAAGGACGCCGACGCGATCGTGCGCGAGGAGATCGACGCCTACAACGAAGAGCTCTACCAGCAGACCGGCGAGCGCAACAGCGAGCATGCGGCCTGGCAGTACTTTGCGGTGCTCCCCGATGTGAGGAGTGTGGGTGTGATGGGAGACGAGCGCACCTACGCGCGTCCGATCATCGTGCGCGCCGTGGAGAGCAGCGATGCCATGACGGCGGACTGGGCGAAACTGCCCTACGAGCTTTTGGGCAAGATCTCGGGGCGCATCGTGGCCGAGGTGGACGGCATCAACCGCGTGGCCTACGACATCACGAGCAAACCGCCTGCGACCATTGAGTGGGAGTGACGTCCGACGGCTTGCATACAATCCGTCGTCTAACACACATGCTTCTCGATTGAGGATGTCCGACGCAGTCGGGAAGACGTGCTAGCCCCTGCAGGCCACGCCAAGGTCAGCAACCCATGATGCGTGCACGGCTTTACCTCCGGCAAACCGCAGCGCGAAAACGAAAAGCCCAGGCAACTATTGGCCGTCTGGGCTCTCGTCCTATCGCGTCCTATTCAGATGAACGTCGGACGTTTAAAGCTTTCCGGCAGACAGAGCGTCGACCCAGCTGTCGATCTCGCGCTCCATGCTATGAGGATATTCCACTGTGGAATCCAACATGCTGGCTTCGACGAAAGCGGGGTTCTTCCACCAGTCGGGTACAAGGTAGCTGAAATGGGTGTAGCTTCCGCATACATCGCACCAAATCCAAGCGGAGCCCCTGTTGCTCCCCGGTTGAGCCCTATGCATGAGGTAGTGGGCGCTTCTCTCGTGGCATACCGGGCACTCTGCAGGTACGGAAGCGTTGCCGTTGTTCATGGCGTCAACGAGGCCCATCATCTTGTCTTCTTCGTTCCACATATCAGCGTTCACCCCTAATATAATCGGCCAAGGCATTGCCTGCTGAATAGGCTGTGTTCTCTGGTGCTTTGTCACCGCGTATGAAACTTCTTGCATGGTTGAGCTCGTGGGCAATGGTGTTCGCAAGCTCCTCCTCGCTGACGAAGGCAGAAGGGCCAAGCACGATTCTGAACGGGTTCCTCGCGCTGGTCTTGCCTGCCACACCCAAGGGCAGGTCCGGATCGAAGACGATTTCTATCTTCTTACCAGAGCCCTTGAGATGTATATGGTACTTGTTGGCGATGAACTTCGCATGGAAAACCTTGCTGAGCACCATGTCGAGCGTCTTTTTCGTTTCCTCGACCTCTTGGCCAATTCTGAATCGGGAGTCACTACCTGCCGTGTCGCCAAAGCCACCGTGCATCCCCGCGCCCATTACTGGGCCCTTCTGTGCGCTTTGGCGAATTCGCTATCGAACTGGACAATCTGAATGCCCGCTTCGGCGTATCTCTCGAAAATGGATTCAGGAGCAGCTCCGTATACCACAATCGCAGAAGGCTTGAGTCGGTTGACGATAACATCAAGTCCCTCGACTAGGATTCGCTTATCTTCCTTCTGCTTCAGTGTTCCATGGGTGCCCACCGCGATGGTGCAGCCCTTGGATATGCCGTCGCAGCAGAAATGGTACGTGCGGAAATCCCCGAACCGGATGTTCGCGATCACCTTTACGCCGTTAGCCTGGAGCCAGCACCCTACTGCTCGGCTACGGTAGATGTTCCATAGCTGCATGACTAAGGGCATGTCGCGGTAAAGGCTGAAGTCCGGGAGGATGACGCCGTTGAATCGCTTGAGCCTCTTCAGATATCTCTTCGGCTCCTGCCAGATTCTCTCGAACAGACAATCGTCCTCGAAGAAGTGAACCCACTGATCAAAGTCGCTCGTATGCAATGCCTTGGAAAAAGGTATGAGCCGGTTGGGAATCCAATTGCCGGGCTCGATTACGGGAAACTCGAAGACCCCCGCATAGTGCGCAAAGGTCACGAGATATGCCCTGAATACATCCTTGCAACCGTTTCTCAAGCAGTTGAACTTGCTCATCGCGCCGCCCCCTTGCTGGACATGAGGGCGTGCACTGACGTCCGGGGATTGTCGTAGGTTTCGACCATATCTACCTCACTTTCTTTAGCTGGTTGGGATACGTATATGGTCGAAAAACGAGGCGCGCCGAAAAATTCCGAGCTACAACAGTCCATGTTGGTTGGGGTGGCGTTCCTCCCAGACGGACGAGCTGTTTGTCTAAATAATTCGGAGGTTATAATCTGTATGAATGCTTGAGAAATGTTGCAATATTTGTTTCGGAATTCCGAATTCATCTATTGAAGAAATGAGGTTCCCATATGAGCAATGCCGAGGTAATCGGCCACAACATCAGGGCGGTTAGAGCCGAAAAGGGACTTACGCAGAGAGAGGTCTCCGAGATGGCCGAAATCTCTACTTCACAGCTGAGCGCCTATGAAAACGGTAAGCAGATGATTGGTCTCATCAGCATTGCGAAAATCGCAAGGGCGTTGGACACTTCTATCGATCGTCTTTACTTCGGAAAACCTAGTGAAGCATTTTTGAATGAGTCTGAAGATTTCGGCGAAACCGTTGTCAATTGCTTTAGGAAACTTTACGAGCTCGGAATAACAACAGACGTCCGCGTTTGCTTTGAACCTGGAGAAGCGGACGTAGCCAAATGCGCTTTTTAGCTAAAGAAGATGTTCGAATTGCTTAGAGAATTCGAAGCGCGAAAGACGTACTACCCTGATGGTGAGGCCTATCTCGCGCAAATATATGAATCGGTCGTAAACGAAATTCACCAAAGATACGATAGCGAAGGCAATGAAAGAAAGTTCGGTCGATTCAGTGGTGAAGATTGAGCTTTGCCCATATTCTTATGGCCGACCCTCATCTTCACCTCCTAAATCATATTGGAGTCTGTGCTATTGCAAAGAAATGAAATAGCTCGGCGGCCTACTCCATCCCTTCTCTTCGGCTCACCTTATACCGGTGGCTAGCCTTCATACGCGAGATTCATAAAAGTATCCGTTTATGTGCTGCGTCAGTCGCTGGGCCGTAAACTCGCTCGGCGCCGCGAAGGAGCAATACCACCAGGTCAGACCTTCTGCTTCTGAGCTTGGAAATTTACTCTCCATACTGTCTTGCGAATTAATGCGCTGTTATGAACTCATCAGCAGCAGACTGAGTTTAGAAGCTTCCACAAGCCAGGGCGCTTGCTCCCTAAAGACTGGGTTCACGCCATTCGGCGTCCCCACACTCCGAGGAATATTTGTTTCCGCAGGCGAGAATGAACGCTGAGTTCACGCGGTAGGGGGAGTCGCGACTAGACGGCTTCGCCCGAAACCTTGCGAACAAGCTAAATGCGACTGTCTATGCCCCGAGCAACATCCTCTGGGCGTACCCAGACGGCCGCTACGTCATCGCCGCTGCAAAGCCTTCTCCGCGGGGCCCGGGTATGCTGATTCCCGACTTGGGAAGAAGGGGCCGCTTTGTAAAATACGTACCAAGAGGTAATAGATGAGCTGTCCGAAATGTGGTGGCAACCTTGAATCGAAAATCGCAGGTTCCGCGTTGGTGGTCCGTTGCGAAAGGTGCGGGTGGAGCGTGGCGAGGACCCATATCGAGCCGATCCGTGAGGACGAGACCGCCTACAGCATTTACCTCGAGAACGGCAATCCAACCGACATCCCCACCCTCTCCTGCCTCTCTAAGGTCGTGGGGTGCAATCTCCTGCAGGCGAGGAGGATCGTCGACGGCGGCAGGTCCCTCATCTTTAAGGGGAGCGCCGTGGAGGTCCGCAAGCGGCGCGACCAGCTCGATGCGGCGGGGGTCGAGTATTCCATCGAGCCAGATTTCCCGTACTGAGGGCCCGATGGTGTCCATTGCGGCTGGGCATCGCGTTTGCTTTAAGAGGGAAGGCTCGCCCAAAGCCGTGCGGAACAACGGAAGGACGATTGGGGCAGACGGGCTGGTTCAACGGGGAGCGGGAGAAAGCGGGCAAGGGACAGGGCTCGGGCTCCTCGGCAGGCTCGAGGCGCGCCTGCCGAGTTCGACGACGGCCCGTTCGAGGCGGAGGACCTCGAGACGCCTAGTGCCGAGGCGCTCTAGAGACCGCTCTCCTGTCGCCCATCGTCCTGTGTTTAGTCAAGCTTAATTTTCGGAATCGAGCACGGGAACTTTCGGGTTCCGTCACGAAAGTTTTTCGGCTTTCGTCACGCCCGCGGCCCCTCTAC
>JBMNPN010000035.1:0-24767 GCA_050943615.1 Coriobacteriales bacterium | reverse complement strand
TGTAGGAGTACTCGTGGCCGTCGGAATCGTACTTCGCCAGGTCCTCGAAGGCGAAGGGCCAGGAGCTGTCGCCGTCTGACGCCACCGTCTGGGAGCCGACCGCGGTGCCGTCCCTGAGCAGGTTCACGGTCACCGAGCCGGGGCGCAAGCCGTCGCGGTCGCCGTCGTCGTCCCACACCTTGGCGCCCGAGACGTCGACGGTCTCGGTGTTGGTGTTGGTGACGGTGAAGCCTTCGGAGGCGTCGCCGGCGATCTCGGTGGAGTAGCCCTCCACGGCGTCCTCGGCCACCGTGTAGGCGATCTCGTTTCCGTCGCTGTCTTCTTGGTCGAGCCCTGTGAAGGTGTAGGTCCAGTTGTTGTCTGCGTTCAGCGTGGCACTTGCAACCTTTTCACCGTCCGCAAGGAGATGTACCGTCGCTGCATTTCCAGCATCTCCGATCCAGGTCTTTTTTACATTGATGGAAATCTTCTCCGGATCCGAAGGTTCAGGCGTCACATTGAACTTGTCATCAGAAGCGACAGAGCCAAATTTCAGATAGTGGTTGCTGCCGACGCCCCCGCCGTACTTTGCACGGTTTCCAGTAATCTCGACGTTTGAAGATTTTCTTGCGTTGCTCCTGGCTTTCGCGGAAGGCTTGTTGACGACTGCGCTTGCCTGCAGCAAGGTCACAGCGGTCTTTCCAGAGCCAGACGATGTGTAACGACTGCTGTAGTTCGATGTTTTCTGGGTCGCAGCGCCGCCGTCCTTATACCATGCATTGCTTCCACCGCCCAGCATGGTGCTGGTAACCGTAACTCCGGAGGCTCCGCTTCTCGGTGACACATAGAGGTCGTCGCCGGCCCCGTCCGTGCCTCGCCTTGCCGTCGTGTTATCGAAGACGGCGACTCCGTCTGCCTTTGCTTCGTTGAACGTCTTGGCTTCGCCATTCGGGCAAAACCAAAGACCGCCGCCGAGGCTTTCAGCCTCGTTGCCAGAAACCAGAGTGCTCTTAAGCGAAGCCCCACCGCAAGCTTTATTGCAGTCGAGGAAAGCTCCCCCGCCTTTGTCATCAGAGGTGTTCCTGGCAATCTTGCCTGCGTTCAGCGCAGCCCTTGTGTAGACGCTGCTGAAAATTCCACCGCCGTGCGTCTCGTTATTAGCAGGCGCCGCGGCTCCTTTATCTGCCCCGCTCCTATAGGCGTTGTTGTGCACGATTCTGCCGCCGTCGAGGCAAAGCGAGCTAATCGTCTCTCTGCTAGAGGAATACACTGCGATGGCACCGCCGTTTCCGGAGCAGATTGAATTGTCCGCACCCTTTGCGTTGGCGGCATGGGACCCTGCCGTGTTGTACGAGATTTCGCCACCGTTGACCGTGATAGATGCGCCCTCCGTTACCGCAATAGCACCGCCAAGCGCATTCGCAGTAACCGTCGAGCCGTATGGGACTGTCGCCGAAGACAGCACCCTGTTCCCGCAAATCCTGCCGTCATTGATGATGACTGCGGCATTTCTGCCTTGTGCACGAAGAGCGCCGCCGAAGGCAATTTCTTTTGTCGTCGTATTGCTGTTGCCAAAGATTGCGCCGTCATTCATGGTGAACGTGCCGTCGACGACGCTAACGGCAGGGAAGCCGCCGTTTCCATAATCGGAACTGGCACCTGCGGAAGTGCTGGAGAAGTTCCCGATGGCGCCGTCGTTCATAACCATGTCGCCGTAAACTGAGAAGACGGGCATCGAGCGGTCTTTGCCATTACCCGATAGATTCACGTTTTCCAGCACGAGCACTCCGCCCGTCTCGACGACAAATCCACCCCTCTTGGTCACCTGCACATTTGCGTCATGGTCTCCTTGGTCAGATTTGACGACGAGATACGTCCCTTTCGGGACGGTCACGATGTTATCCAACGTATCCCCGTCGTGCATGAGATAGGTATTAGTTTGAAGGGAAGCAGTTCGTGCAAACGGGTTACTGACAGAAGGCGACTCAAAATGCAATAGCAGCCCGAAAGCGGCCGCAATGATGACGGCCGTTCCGAGAAAAACGGCGATAATGCGCCAGGGATGTCTTTGGCGTGATAATGACTGCATTATTCAGTCTTCCCCCCTGTATACTTCCTTCCCCTGAAATATCAAAGAGCTACGAGGGCAGTCTCCTCTTGCTCCATCAAGTAATCGGTATGAGTCGAGCTCTTCTGGAGCGCATTATATATTACCGTCAATAGGAAAAGCGGAAACGATAGGCTGTCGATACCAAAGGGAAAAATATAGCAGGCGGTCTCTCGTGCATCCGGAAAAGAGTAGCTCTGAAAAAGTGACTATTCGGGGGATGACTAGAGCACGAGACACGCTGAACAAGAACTAACTATAAAAATTTTTAGTTACTAATAAATTTGCTTATATCTTCAAATTGCCGTGCCGCTTTTGTATCTTGAGCACTGTCAGCGAAATCCTAGTGAAAGGACAGCAACATGAGCGTCAAGGCATACCTTCAGGTCACGATGACCATCGACGAGGAGAACCGTCCGGCGGCAGCCAAGGTCTACACCGACTACCGTCAGCCCTTCCTGGACACCATCGAGGGCGCGATGACCAAGGAGCTCCTCATCCGCGACGAGGACGTGCAGGTCTCCCATGGCTTCGACTCCGTCGAGCATGCCAAGGCCTACCTGGAAAGCGACCTGTTCAAGACCAAGGTCTTCCCAGGGCTGAAGCCGACGTGGGCAGCCGATCCCGAGATCCGCATCTACTCGGTGGCGTAGGGCGCGCCTAGTATACTGAAGAAGGTTCGCATTTGGGGCCGTCCGACGCGAAAGCCGGACGGCCCTTGTGCAAAGGGAGGATTCGATGCATTTTTCCGAAGGCGCTTTCTGGAGACCGCTGTTCGAGGGCAATGTGGCGATGCTGCAGGTCGCTTCCGGGTGCTCTCACAACTCCTGCAAGTTCTGCGACATGTACAACGCTCCGTTCGTCGCCTCTCCCCTCTCCGAGGTGTCAGCCGACATCGACGAGCTCGCGTCCTATCCAATACATCCGCCTCGCATCTTCCTGACAGGCGGAAACGCCTTCCACCTGGATTCGGACGTCCTCTTGAAAATCGCAGGAGAGCTCAGGGAGAAGATGCCCGAGCTCAAGAGCATCGGCTGCTTTGCAAGAGTCGAGGACATCTGGGAAAAGTCCGATGAAGAGCTGGCAGCTCTCACAGAGGCGGGCTTCGACATGATCTCCATCGGAGCCGAGTCGGGAGACGATGAGGCACTCGCGAGGATGAACAAGGGACACACCGCATCCGACATCGTCGAGCAGTGCACCAGACTCGACAACGCTGGCATACGCTATGCCTTCTTCTACCTTGCGGGAATAGCAGGGAAAGGGCATGGGATAGAGAACGCGCGCAAAACCTCAGAGGTTTTCTCCCAGGTGAACCCCGCGATAATCATGATCCACACGATGACGCCCTTCAGAGGAACCCCTCTGGCAGCAGAGATCGAGTCGGGCGAGTTCGAACAGGAACCCGAGGTGGAGATACTTCGTGAGCTTCGCGAGTTCTACGCAATATACCCCAAGCCCGTCCGCATGCTCGCGTCCCACTACGCGAACACGGCCTGCTTCGACGGGCTGATCCCGGACCACCGCGAGCAGATTCTCGAGCTCATGGACAAGCGCATCGAGACCGCCGACGAAGACAGGCTCGAGATATTCCGCCGCAGCATCAAATCGATCTAGGCGGCAACAACACGGCAACGCCATGCGGCGCGAACGCTGGAGATGAGGGCAACTATCGGTCCATCTTCGTGGCGAATCTTCTCGCCACCTTCCTCGAGACGAGTCGCGACCCGAAGCCCATGAGCTTTGTGAAGGCACCGCAATAGCAGAGCGCCTTACCCTTCTGCATGGCCTTGTAGCCGATACGGGCGACGTCCTCGGCTCTTGCGGCCTTGCGGAACATCTTCGATTCGCTCCCCATGTCTGCAGCGCTCTCGAAACCGGTGGCGGTCGGCGGAGGACAGAGGGCGGTGACGGTGACCCCGGTTCCACGCGTCTCCTCGAAGAGGGCCTCGGAGAAGCTGCGGACGAACTCCTTGCTCGCGTAGTAGACCGACATGTAGGGACCTGCGCAGAACGCCGCGACCGACGAGAGGTTCAGGATCTTTCCGCTGCCCCGCGTAAGCATCTGCGGCAGAAAGCAGTGGGTGAGCTGCATCAGAGCAACGATATCTACCTGGACCATGTCCTGCTGCCGTTCCCAGTCCCGTTTCCAGAACGCCCCGGAATCACCGAACCCCGCATTGTTGATGAGCACATCCACATCGAGCCCGTGTTCAATCGTGTAGTCGAACACGTTGAGCGCCGCGTCCTTGCTCGAGAGATCCTGAGGGCAGACGAAAGCTGCAATCCCATATCGCCGCTCGAGGTCGTTCTTGATGGCGTAGAGCTTCCCTTCGTTTCTTGCAACGAGAACGAGGTCGTAGCCGTCGGCGGCGCACAATTTCGAGAACTCGAGGCCGAGCCCTCCAGATGCGCCCGTTATCAGGGCGACGGGTCCTTTCGTCATAGAGACACCTCCCATATCGCGGGGACAATCAGGTTTTCACCAGCATCAATGGCGCTATCCAAGATAGACATGGCCATTGCGTTCGTATTCAGGCCGCTGCCCTCTACAGCTCGATGATATGCGGAGCGATATCGGGGTCGTGGTTCGCGAGAGATTCGACGCATCTTTCGTCGAGGCTCTGCTCTCTGATCCACGCAAGCGACTTTTTCTGCTGCTCCTTGTCGGCTGCAATGCCCGAGGTGATCATCTGCTCCCAGCTTTTCCTTGCATATCCGCCGTCGGAGAAGAGGAGCGCGAACCTGCCCTCATCGTTGGTGACCTTCACGGCAAACAGGCCGTCCGTGTGCCCGGGAATGTTGATGAGCTCGATGGACCCATCGCCCAGCAGGTCGTATGACTTCCCCACCGGTCCCTGCGTGTCGTTCCACTCAAATTCGGTGAGGGGGATGTCCTTCCACCAGTCGCTGTTGTAGCGAACCTTGTTCGTGATCTTCGAGGCGAATCGCACCTCGTCTGCTGACACCAGGAATTTCCTTGCGCCTTTCACCTGCTTGAGCCCGTTGGCATGGTCGCAGTCGAGGTGCGTGATCAGCACGGCATCCAGGTCCGAGTCGCTGATCCCGAGCTCTGCGAGCTGCTCGTCAATGCACTCGCCCTTTCCGACCACACCCTGATTCACCTCATAGAGCAAGGGGCCGCCGAGAGACTCGATCTGCGCTTTCTTGTCAAACTCGCCGGCAGGACTCATATCTCTGGCCCAGCCCGCATCTACGAGGAACCTCCCCTTTGGGTGCTCGATGAGGTAGGCGGAGACCGGCAGCCACAGGCGGTCTTCCTTCTTTCCGAATACCCCTGACGCCTTGATCGTGTTGCTGTGGTCTCCTCCGAACGCCAGGTCTGGCGCTATGCACACCCGGCCCGTATGAAAGACGTGAATCGAAATATCTGACATTGGCATCTGCCTCCAAGAGTTGAACTTTCGCATAAGCAAAGTATTGGAGGTAGCGGTGCCGCAGACCACTACACAGACCGCAAATGTGTTCGGCGTTTGGGCAGATGCTGTCTATAGAACGTCTGTCATTGCGGTGAGTGCCCGGTCGATGGTCGCGATGACGTTATCAATGCTCACCTGGTCGGGGTGGCCGATCCAATAGGCATAGCCGCCTATTGCGGCGGAGGCCACCATCTCGGCTATGAGGCCATAGCTATTGACCTGCGTTTTGTCCGGATAGCGCCTCTTGAAGTTGCCTTTGATGCTGCCCTTCCATTTCTCAATGAAACGCAGGTTTGGCTGCGTGACCAAAAATGCCCTGACCTCACTCCAATGCTCTTTAATTACGGGCGCGAGCTGTCTGAGGTAGTAGGAGAAATTCATCCCCGCGACGTCGTTGCCAGACGCCTTCCTCGTCACCGCCTCGAACGTCGAGATGAGGTCGTCTTCGACTTGGGCCTTCACGTCGTCGGTGTTTCCATAATGGGCATAGAAGGTCGTGCGGGCGACGGGAACGTTGGCACATAGCTCCTTGACATTGATCCGGTCGAAGTCCTTTTTCGCATACTCCCGCATAAACTCCGACTTTATGGCTGCTTCGGTATCCGTGTCCACGGTCTTGCCTGCCTCCGGCGCTCTGTGTCTGTTGGTGAAACGTGTCCATTATTATCCAAGAACATTAGCATTTGGGGCACACCGTCTACAGTAGGCACCCTTCAGACGACGAGCCATTCGAAGGCCCGGACATGACATGAGAGGCTGTATAGGCTAGACGATTCCCATGTTGATGAGGCATTCCGCGGTGTCCGCGACGGTCTCGGCGGCGGGGCGCGGGCTCCAGCCGAGCAACTTCCTCGCCTTCGAGCCGTCCCGGTGATACGAGAGCCCGACCATCGTGTTCAGGACCTTCATGGGCGTGCTGAAGCGCGCGGCCATCCCGATGACGGCATTGGGAATCACCAGGCGACTCACCTTCCGCCCTGGATAGCGCCCCTTCAGCACCTCGGCCATCTCCGGCATCGTCATCTCCTCCGACTGGGCGATGAAACGCTGCCCTGCCGCCGCCGGGCTGTCGGCTGCGAGGATGTGCAGGGCGGCGAGGTCGCGCACGTCCACGACGGGGTAGACCGCCCTCGGGACGGGCACCCCTTTGAGCAGCATCTCGCAGATCTGGTCGGTGCTGCTGCGCCTGCCGCCGAGCGAGGGCCCGATGATGGCGCCGGGCAGGATCGTGACAAGCTCGATGCCCGACCCTTTAGCCATCTCCCACGCGAGCCTCTCGGCGGACAGCTTCGAGCGCATGTAGTTGGTGATCCAGCGGTTCTCCGGGTCGGTCCAGAAATCCTCATTGACTGCGGGGTCCGTGCAGGACTTGTCGGGATAGTTGGCGGCGGTGGACGAGGTCATGACGAACCTCGGGACGCCCTGCCCGATGGCGGCGCCGAGCACGTTTCTGACTCCGGCCTCGGCTACCGGGATCAGCGAGGGGTCCTCGTGGTCCTCTCCTCCGAGCGGGGACGCCGTGTGGATGACTGCGCTCACGCCCTCCATGGCATCTTCCCAGCCGTCCGCGCTCCCAAGCTCCGCAACCGCGAACTCGAGGCCCGAGGCGTCGACGCCCTCGGAGGCGAGCATGCCGCGGACGACATCGGCCTTCGCCCTAGAGCGCACCGTCGTCCGGACCGCACGTCCGTCCTCCAGGAGCTTCTTCACAATCCAGCCCGCCAGAAAACCCGTCCCGCCCGTGACCAGGTAGATGTCCTTTCCCGCGTCCATCTCTATCTCCTCTCGTTTTGCAACATGCGTTGCGTTTTGTTCACGAGTCGAAGATAATCGCATCAGAATGCGAAGAGAAGGACACGTTCGCGCCCCATGACGCATCCGCAACACGGGATGCGGACGTGTTGCGAAACGGAAGGGACGAGATGGACCGAAGGACCGCCTACACGCGCATGGTGCTGAAGGAAGCCCTGCTCGAGATGCTGGAAGACCGCCATCTGGAGGACGTGACGGTAAAGGAGCTCTGCGCCAGGGCCGACGTGAACAGGACGACGTTCTACCGCAACTTCGGCGACGTCTACGACCTGTTCGAGCAGACCGAGCGCGAGCTCACGAAGGAGGCGTTCTCCTCCGGGGACATGGAAAGCGACAGGTTCGCCCTGCTGGACGTGATCTACGGAAACCAGGCGTTCTACCGCGAGTTCTTCCGGGCCCACCTGAAGAGCCCGCTCGTCGAGGAGACGGTGAGGACGTTCGGGGAGGAGATGCGCGACGAGCTCAAGGCGAGGGGCTCCTACGACGAGAGGACCTTCGACGTCTTCTACCGCTACAACGTCCACGGGGTCGTGGGCGTGATCGAGGACTGGCTCGAGGGAGGTTGCAGGGAGACGCCACAGCAGCTGGGGGAGCTTCTCTACTCGGTCGTGGACAAGCAATATCGGTGAGCCGCCCTGAAAGGACGGCTCAGGCAATTGGCGTTTCCTGCCCTGAGCGCCCTAGATCGACTTCCCCAGACAGTAGGCCTGCTCCAGCTCAGGCTTGCCCTCGATGTCCCCGATGTCCATGTTGCCGCCCGCGAGCACGGAACCCAGGTTCTCCCACTGAAGGTGCTCCATCAGGTGGTCGTACCAGGCCTGGGCGTCTTCGAACGCGCTGCCCTCGGCGGCCATGAGCAGCACCCCTGCCTTTCCGTTGCCGCGCAGGCGCTGTCCGTCGCCCTCCTCGAGGGCGAAAAGGCGGTCGATCGCCGTCTTCAGCTGGCCGCTCACGGTCCAGTAGTAGAGCGGCGAGGCGAGAACGACCACGTCTGCATCCCGGACGGCGGGATAGACCTCGGCCATGCCGTCCTTTTGCACGCAAGGGTAATCTTGCGAGCTATGGCCGCCAAAGCAGCCCCTGCACCCGTTGATTTCCAGGTCCTGGAGGAAGAGCTCGGTCACCTCGTTGCCGTTCTCCTCGGCGCCCTTTGCAAACGACTTCGCCAGCGTCGAGGTGTTGCCCTTGCGACGCGGGCTGCCGTTCAGAACCACGATCTTTCTGCCCATGTGACCTTTACCTTCCAATCCAAAGACCCATACCGGAAACTGTGCCTGGGTTATTTCTCGCCCTTCATCAGGCCGGCTCCATTGTGCCACGCCTGCCCGATCTTATCGCCGATCGCGTAGTAGCCGTTGCGCATCTGGTCAAAGGCAAACGCATTGAGCTTGCCCGCGTCGATCCTGCCCAACTCGTCGAGCACGCTCTCGTCTGCGACAACGTTGACAATTCTGCCGAGGACGCGCAGGCCGTACGGCTGGTCCTGCATCTCGACGACCTCGCACTCGAGCGTAACGGGATACTCCTCGACTATCGGTGCATCGACGCGCTCGCTCTTTGTTGCGTGCAGTCCGCTGCGCTCGAACTTGTCGGGCATCTTGTTGGCAGTTGCGATGCCGAAGAAGTCGGACTCGTCCATCGTGTCGGTACCGGGAACGGCGAGGGTGAACGCCCCGCGCGCCTTGATGTTCGCAACCGTCTTGTGCTCGGCTTCCAAGTTGAGGGCCACCATGTCCTCGGCGCAGATTCCTCCCCAGGCCATCATCATCTCATCGACGGTGCCGTCCTCGTTGTAGGTGCCGATCATGTAGGTGGGCATGGGGAACAGGTACGGCTTTGCTCCCAAGTCTTTCTTCATCTTCGACGCTCCTTCGCTCATCTGCGGGGGTACCCGTGGTCCAGCTGCGACTTCCTGCGGATACCCTGATGTTTGACATCTAGCATGGTACAACGTAGGCTAAAACTGTAATTTCTGAAAGTACGCACATCGAAGTAATGTACTAGCATTGAGGTAAGTATATGAGCAAGCGCTGCATATCCGATGAGAGCCTGGGCGAGACCGGGTTCAGCTACACGTTGTCGCTGATCAACGGCAAGTACAAGATGACGATCCTCTACACCCTGATGGAGTTCGGCGTGGTGCGCTTCAACGAGATGCAGCGCTATATCGGGGGCATCTCCTACAAGACGCTCAGCTCGACGCTCAAGGAGCTCCAGCGCGACCAGCTGGTCCACCGTGAGGAGTATCCCCAAGTTCCGCCGAAGGTCGAGTATTCGCTAACCGAGCGGGGCAAGTCCCTGATGCCCATCCTCGACCAGATGTGCGAATGGGGCGATGAACACCGGCTGTGACGGTGATTGTAAAGTTTTTCGGGAATGGGACAGCTCTCCGGTAATGGACCTCCGCCAGCGCTTTCTCGTCTAAGGCTCGAGCAGCTTTTCGAGCAGCGCGCGCATCTGGTGGCAATCGCGCACGGACCAGCGGGCTTGCGTCGGATCGGAACCCACCTTCACGGTCCAGGCACCCTCGGGAGCGGTGCGGAACATGTCTTCGTCGGTCATGTCGTCGCCGGCGACAAGCGTGAAGCCGGTACCCTCACGCGCGTACCACCAGTGCGCCGCCGACCCCTTGTCGACGTTTGCGAGCTTGACCTCGACGACCTTGTTCCCGAATGCAAGCTGCAAGCCCATGTCCCCCACGACGTCGGTGAGCTCCGAGCGCAGCTCATCGACGCGCCGTTCCGCAAGCTCGCGGCTGCATGCCCGGTAATGCCACACGAGCGAATAGTCCTTCTCCTCGAGCAGCGAGCCCGGCGTCCTATCGACGAAGTCCTGCAAAAGCTCGCGGACGCGGGGCATCCACGAGTCATCGAGCGGGGCAAGCGCCACCCACGATCCCGAGGGCTGGTCGGCGGAACCGCTCTCGGAAGAACCACCGTCGCGCGACCACATCCACGCGCCGTGCTCGGCGACCAGGTCGATATCCAGATCCGAGAACCACGTGGTAAGCGTCTCCTTGTCACGGCCAGAGAGAATTGCCACGTCGTTGAGCGGGTCTGCTGCAAGACGCCCGAGAAGCGAAAGAAGCTCGTCATCGGGAACCGTCGAAGCTGGGTCCGCACTGAATGGAACGAGCGTGCCGTCGTAGTCGAGCAGAATCGTGCGCCGCGACCCGACCTTTCCCGCTTGGACGTATGCATTGTGCATCTTCTTTTCAACTTCTGGCCCGACCAGCCGCGCGTCAAGCGTCAGCTGTGCATCGCGCACCTCATCGAGGGCGTCCATAAATTCGCTTGCCCAACGCGCCGACGTGTAGCGGGCAAGACGCCGTCGCATCATCCCGTTGCGATGACGCTGTTCGGCCTCCGGCATCGTGAGCGCCCGACGGATTGCCTCGACAATCGAGTCCCGGTCGAACGGGTTGACGAGAAGAGCCTCGGAAAGCTCGCCTGCCGCACCCGCCATCTCCGAGAGAACCAGCACGCCGGTTCCGCCGTCGCGCACGGCGAGATACTCTTTGCAGACGAGGTTCATGCCGTCACGCAGCGGCGTCACGAGCATGACGTCGCAGGCGCGATAGGCGGCGATCAGGTCATCGAAGTCGAGCGATCGGTAGTAGTAGCGGATCGGCGCCCAGTGAGGACGCGCGAACTTGCCGTTTATGCGGCCAACCAGCTCGTCGACCTCGCGCTTGAGGTCGGCGTAAGACTGCACGACCTCGCGCGACGGCACCATTACGAGCGAGAGCAACACGCGCTGGCGCCATTCCGGATACCGCTCGAGGAAGGCGTCGTATGCGCGCAGCAGCTCGGGGACGCCCTTCGTGTAGTCGAGCCTGCCGACCGACAGAAGGTTCTTCACCGGCGGCATGTCCTGCCCCGTAATGGGGATCAGTCGCTCGCCGATCGACTCCGTGCGCTCGCTTCGACCCGCACTGGCATAGCGCTCGTAGTCGATTCCGAGCGGGAACACGTCGGCACGTACCTGCCGCCCGTCGACGAGCATCGACCCCATGCGGTTATCGAGCCCGAGCACCCTCGCGCAGCTCGAGAGGAAGTGCCGCACGTAATCGTAGGTGTGAAAGCCCACCAGATCTGCTCCGAGCACCCCTTCGAGCACCTGCTCGCGCCAGGGGAGCATCCGGAACGTCTCATAATCGGGAAACGGGATGTGTAGGAAGAATCCGATGAGCGCATCGGGAATCTCCTCGCGCAGCATCTGCGGTAGAAGCATCAAATGGTAATCGTGCACCCATATGATGTCGCCGGGCCTGGCAACCGCGGTGACTGCATCGCAGAACTTGCGGTTGACCTGAACGTAGACCTCCCACGAGTCTGCATCGAAAAGCGCGTATTGCGGAAAATCGTGGAACAGCGGCCAGAGCGTCGAGTTGGAGAACTGCTCGTAGTACCCGCGCTGTTCCTCCTTGGTGAGATAGACGGGAACGCATCCGGCGTCGGAGAGCCGCCGCTCGTATTCCTTCGCACGTGCCGTTTTCGCCTCGGATGCCGGAAGATCCGACTCGCCGATCCACAGATTGCCCTGATTTTCGTGAAGCGAGCGGAGCGCCGAGGCAAGTCCCCCATCGCTTGCAACGAGCGAGCCACCTAATGTTGTGTTAGAAACTCCGGATTCTGCATCTGAAACGAGATGGTAAGGGAGTCGGTTTGCAACGATGATCGTATGCCTGCCCATAGATACCGCCTCTTTCTATATTTTGTTCTAATGCGGAATCAGGACAACCGCAATAGCGCCCCCAGAGTTGTAACAGGCTTGTTTCTCTCCATCACCTCGCCCAGATATGAAGCAAGGAAGCTATAGGCCATTTTCATGTCTTGACATCACAGACAGATCAGGTATATAAAATAGCATGCTATGATATCACGCTATCATAGCATGCAGGAAACACTATTTGGACTGGCAGAGGTCTTGGTAAAAGAAGGAGAAGGACATGCGAAAGGAACAATCTTCACTTGATAGTTTTACCTCGGGGTCAGTCGGGTCCGCAGTACTCAGAAATGTCGTGCCTGCAATCGCGGCAATGATCATGGTCCTTATCTACAACCTTGCAGATACTTTCTTTATCGGACAGACAAATAATGACTACATGGTTGCTGCAGTAAACCTCGCCACCCCGGTGTTTCTCCTGTTCATGTCTATCGGAACGCTGTTCGGGATGGGCGGCACCTCCCTGATTTCCCGAGCACTGGGAGCGGGAAGGACAGGATACGCAAAAAGAGTCTGTTCCTTCTGCCTATGGATAGGCGTTGCCGTCGGTGCCGTCTGTTCCATCTTGCTCCTTGTCTTTGCGGAGCCCCTTTCCATCTTGCTCGGCGCAAGTGCGGAAACGCTTGGTTATACGGAGACCTATCTGAGCATCGTATCCCTGAGCGGAATCTTCTCCATCATTTCCAACTGCTACACGAATATCATCCGAGCAGAAGGGAAATCCACAACAGCCATGATGGGAACCCTCATCGGTAACCTCCTGAACGTGGTCCTCGACCCAGTTTTTATTCTCGTGTTCGGCTGGGGCGTCGCTGGTGCGGCTATCGCAACGGTGATTGGAAACATGGTCGGAGCACTCTACTATCTGGTTTACTTCTGGCGAGGGAAGTCGATTCTCAGCATCAGCTTACGTGACTTCAGCATGAAAGATAAGATCTGCAGCGGCGTGCTGTCGATTGGCATTCCAGCCGCACTCGGCAATATTCTGATGAGCGTCTCCCAGATCATCACCAACAGCTGCATGTCCGGATACGGCGATATGGCAGTTGCGGCATATGGCGTTTCGGCAAAGGTGCTGATGATCGTCTCGCTGGTCGGCATAGGCATTGGGCAGGGGATCCAGCCGCTTCTCGGCTATTGCTACGGCGCCCGGAACAAAGAGAGATTCCAGAAATCGCTTCGTTTCTCCATCGTTTTCTCGCTGGTCTTGTGCTCGGCTCTCACGGTCCTCTGCTATGTGTTCGCATCGCAAATCGTCTCAGCGTTCCTGACAGACGACGAGGCGTTGTCTCTCGGAACGCAGTTCTCGAGAATCATGCTCACGACCGCATGGCTTTTCGGAGCGTTCTATACTCTGATGAATGCGCTGCAGGCAATTGGAGCGGCGGGACCGTCCTTCTTAATCTCGCTCTGCAGGCAGGGTCTGATCTACATTCCCTTTGTCTTCATATTGGAGAATGCCATGGGGATGACGGGGCTTGCATGGGCACAGCCTGTGGCGGATGTCCTGTCGCTGATTTTGAACGTTGTCGTATATAGAATAGTAGTCTCAAGGCCTCCGAAAGAATTGGGAGCATCCGAAGGCGGCGTAGCGGAGATGAGTGCGTGTGGAGAACAATAGCGAAGAACATACCGACTGCGGCATGCTGATCAAGCTGATTTCCGACCGTATTGAAAGTCGTTCGAACAGGATTCTGCATGAGCGGGACCTGACCGCATCCCAGTTCCGATATCTGGAATTTCTCGACCAGAAAGGCGGTCCCGTGCTTTTCAAGGATGCGCAGCGGCACTTTCAGACATCGCAGCCGACCGTCTCAGGGATCATGAGCCGGCTTGCGGAAAAACACATGATCGTGATAGAGCCCGCAAACTCTGGGCGCGCCAAAACGGCAAAGCTGACGGAGAAGGGGAAAAGGCTGGTCGATGATTCCCGAACGGTGCGCAAGAACGAGGAGGAACGAATCCTCAGCGCGCTCCGAGAGGAAGAGCGGGGACCATTTCATGATATGCTCGAGCGGATCAACAGGCAATCTTTGGAATAAGGTGCGTTAGAAAAGCATCAGGTCATGATGGAAATCGAAGATATGCCCCTTTTCGTATCCCAGATATCCCGCGATTGAAATGCATCTAGCGCGAGTTGGCGGGCATCTCGATAGCACCCGAGACACCCGCCCTGTCTACGCTGTTTTCGGCGCCGCTACGCTTGGTGCACGGCGTCTGCCATCTCCTTGACGAAGGCGGACACGTCTTCTACCGCGTCCCTCCCCTTCTCGGCGACGATGTTCACGATAGCGCTGCCCACGATGGCGCCGTCCGATTTCGCCGCCATGTCGGCCGCCTGTGCGGGGTTGGAGATGCCGAACCCCACGGCAACGGGCACATCCGTTGCCGCGCGCACGAGCTCGACCATGGCGCCGATGTCGGTGGTGATATGCACGCGCGTTCCCGTCACGCCAAGCGAGCTTACGCAGTAGACGAACCCGGACGCCTCGCGAGCGATCATCTTGATGCGCTCGTGCGACGTGGGGGCGATGAGGCTCACCAGGTCGATGCCATGTTCTTTGCACACGCCATCGAACTCGCCTTTCTCCTCGAAGGGCACGTCGGGCAAGATGAGCGCGTTCATGCCGATCTCCTCGCAGGTGCTGAGGAACCGCTCGCTGCCGTACGAGAACACCACGTTGGCGTAGGTCATGAAGGCAAGTGGGATGGTGACGGGTTCACCGGTCTTTCCCTGGCGCAGGTCGCGCACGAGGTCGAACACACCGTCGGTGGTGGTGCCGACGGAAAGCGAGCGCAGGTTGGCCTGCTGGATGGTCACTCCCTCTGCCGTGGGGTCGGAGAACGGAATACCGATCTCGATGAGGTCGGCGCCGGATGCGGCCATGGCGCGCACGAGCTTGGCGGTGGTGGCCAGGTCGGGGTCGCCTGCCGTGACGAACGGAATGAATGCCTTTCCCCTGGCAAAGGCGTCGGCTGTTCTAGTCATGGATATCCTCCCCACGGTAGCGCGCGATGGCCGCTACGTCCTTGTCGCCGCGGCCCGAGAGCGTGATGACGACGATCTTGTCCTTGTCCATTGTGGGTGCCAGTTTCATGGCATAGGCCACGGCATGCGCGCTCTCGATGGCGGGAATGATGCCCTCGATGCGGCTGGTGTACTCAAACGCCCGCACGGCCTCCTCGTCGGTGATGGCCACGTACTGTGCGCGCCCGATATCGTGCAGGTAAGCGTGCTCGGGCCCGATGCCTGGGTAATCCAGACCGGCACTGATAGAGTACACGGGGGCGATCTGCCCGTACTCGTCCTGGCAGAAGTAACTCTTCATGCCGTGAAAGATGCCCTCGCGCCCGGTGTTCAACGTTGCCGCGGTCTCGAACGTGTCGATGCCGCGTCCTGCCGCCTCGCAGCCGATGAGTGCCACCTCGTCATCGTCGATGAAGTGGCAGAACGAGCCGATGGCGTTCGAGCCACCGCCCACGCAGGCGATGATGGCGTCGGGATTGCGCCCTTCTACCGCGTTCATCTGCTCTTTGATCTCCTTGGAGATGACGGCCTGGAAATCGCGCACGATGGTGGGAAAAGGATGCGGGCCCATGCAGCTTCCGATGACGTAGTGCGTGTCGTCGATGCGGTTGGTCCACTCTCGAAACGTCTCCGACACGGCATCCTTGAGCGTGCCCGTACCGGAGTCCACGCCGCGCACCTCGGCCCCGAGCAGGCGCATGCGGTAGACGTTGAGCGCCTGGCGCTCCATGTCCTTGACGCCCATGTAGACCACGCATTCCAGCCCGAGCAGCGCCGCGCACGTGGCAGTTGCCACGCCGTGCTGCCCGGCGCCGGTCTCGGCGATGACGCGCGTCTTTCCCATGTACTTGGCCAGCAGGCACTGGCCCAGCGCGTTGTTGATCTTGTGCGCGCCCGTGTGGTTGAGGTCCTCGCGCTTGAAGTAGATCTTCGCGCCGCCTAGGTCCTCGGTCATGTGCCGGGCGAAGTAGAGCCCTGATGGGCGGTTGGCATAGTTGTCGAGTAGGTCTGCCAGCTCGGCGCAAAACTTCGGGTCGTCCTTGAACCTCTTGTACGCCTCATCCAGCTCGATGACGGCGTTCATCAGCGTCTCGGGGATGTACTGGCCCCCGTGGATGCCGAATCTTCCTTCCGGATTGGTCATTTGCTTCTCGCTCCTCTCACGGCGGACATGATCGCCGCCATCTTCGCTTCGTCTTTGCTTCCGTCGGTTTCGATGCCCGTGCTCACGTCGATGCCCCAGGGATGGAGCTCCTCGATGGCAACACCCACGTTCTCGGGCGAAAGGCCGCCCGCCAAGATGAACGGGCGGTCGAACCCGCTGATTAGGTTCCAGTTGAACGTCCTGCCCTCTCCCCTGCCAGCGTCCAAGAGCACCATGTCGGCCGCGGATGCGCGTGCCCTATCGACATCCGCGGGGCTGTCGATGCGAAACGCCTGGATGATGCCGGCTTTCGTGAGAGCGCGCAGGCCGTCAATGTAGTCGTTGCCCTCGTCACCATGGAGCTGAATCAGGTCCACCATGCCATCTTCGGCGGCAGCACCCACGTCCGCCACGGGGGCGTTGACGGTCACGCTCACGGTGAAGATGCCCGCATCCACCCGCGCGGCAAGCGTGCGCACCTCGGAGCACGAGAGGCTGCGCCGCGAGGCGGGGTAGTCGGTGATGAACCCGCACAGGTCGGGCTTCACGTGGTTTGCGGCGGCCACGTCCCCTTGCGTTTTCAGCCCGCAGAACTTCACACGCGTCCGATAGGAGGCGTCGAGCAGAAACTCGCGTGCGAGACGCTGGCGTGCGGTCGCGGTGCTCTTCATGCCCGCTCCCCTCCCCCGTCGGCAACGGCGCGCGCTGCCGCTTGCTTGAACGACGCGAGCGTTCCTGCCTTGTCCGTCGCGCGCATGAGCGCCTCGCCCACCAGCACGGCATCCGCGCCCGTCTTTGCGAGCACGGCCACGTCGTCTGGGCCCTTCACGCCGCTTTCCGCCACGAACAGCACGTCTTTGGGCACGGCCTTGCGAAGCGCGAGCGCATTGTCGAAGTTCACCGTGAAGTTGTTCAGGTTGCGGTTGTTCACGCCGATGATGCGCGCACCGGCACGCAGCGCCTTTTGCACCTCGCCTTCGTCATGGGCCTCCACGAGGGCCGAAAGCCCCACCTCGTCGGCGTGTGCGATGAACGCGGCAAGCGTCTTCTCGTCCAAGATGGCGCAGATGAGCAGGACGGCTGCCGCGCCCGCCACCGCCGCCTCATCGATCTGGTAGGCATCCACGATGAAATCCTTGCGAAGCGTCGGGATATGCGTTTCCTGCGATATCTCGCGCAGGTAATCGAGCTTGCCCAGAAAGCGCGTGGGTTCCGTGAGCACCGAGATCGCATCGGCGCCAGCCGCCTCGTAATCCCTTGCGATTTGAACGTAGGGGAAGTGCTCGGCGATGACGCCTTTCGAAGGAGAGGCCTTCTTGCACTCGCAGATGAACGACAGCTTTGGTGCGGCGAGCGCGTCGAAGAACGGCCGGCTGCCCTGATGCGCAGATGCCGCATCAAGCGCCTGATCGTGCAGGTCGCTTGGGGAAGCCGACAGCTTCGCCGCATCCACGCGTGCGCGCGATGCGGCGGCGAGTTCCTGGAGAATGGAGGCGGCCATGTTACTTGTTGCTTTCTGCGATGTAGGCGTTCATGGTCTCGAGAGCCCTGCCGCTATCGACGAACTCGGCGGCCTGGCGCACACCTTCTTCGAGCGTTGGGGCGGCACCGCCCACGTAGAGTCCGGCACCGGCGTTCATGAGCACCGTGTCGCGCTTGGGGCCGGTGAGCGCACCCGACAGGATGTCGCGGGTTATCTGCGCGTTCTCCTCGGGCGTGCCGCCTTTGAGGTCGTCACGAGTGCAGGCCGCAAAGCCGAACTGCCCTGGTTCGACGGTGCTCGTACGGTAGAACCCGTCGCGGATCTCGCAGATATCGGTGGGACCAGCGCACGACAGCTCGTCGAGGACGCTCGTGCCGTACACCACCATGCCGCGGTCCACACCCAGCTTCACGAGCACCTTTGCGAGCGGCTCCAGAAGCGCATCGCTGTAGACGCCGAGCACGAAGCGGTTGGGCGCGGCAGGGTTCGTCAGCGGCCCCAGGATGTTGAAGACGGTGCGGATGCCCAGCTCCTTGCGGATGGGGCCGACGTACTTCATGGCGGGGTGGTAGTCCTGCGCGAAGAAGAACGTCATGCCCACGGTGTCGAGCATCTGGAGCGCTTTGTCGGGGTCCTGGTGGATATTGGCGCCGAGCGCCTCCTGGCAATCTGCCGTGCCCGATTGGCTCGATGCGGCGCGGTTGCCGTGCTTGGCCACCTTCACGCCGCCGGCGGCGATGATGAACGCGGCGGTAGTGGAGATGTTGAAGCTGCCCGCCTTGTCGCCGCCGGTTCCCACGATCTCCAGCAGGTCGCCGTCGTAGTGGACGGGCGTAGCCTTGTCGCGCATGGCATCGGCACAGCCTGCTATCTCGGCGATGGTCTCTGCCTGGGTGGATTTCGTCGAAAGCGCTGCGAGAAACGCGGCGGTCTGCGTTGGGGTCGTCTCACCCGACATGATCTCGGTGATCACCTGGTACGCCTCGTCGTACGTCAGGTCCTTCTTGTCCACGAGCTTGAATATTGCCTCTTGAATCATCGTCTTTCCTTTCTGCTACTGCCTGTCTTGTCGGTTCCTGGATGAGCTTTGCTATGGCCCGGGAGGGGAAAGGTTGCGCGTGCCCATCGTTCAGTCCTTCCGGGGGACGGCAAGGAAGTTCTTGAGAATCTGAATGCCGTAGGGGGTCATGATGGATTCGGGGTGGAACTGCACGCCGAAGGTGGGGTCGCCCACATGCTCGACTGCCATCACCTCGCCGAGCGGGGCCGTTGCCGTTACGGTAAGGCAGGCGGGCAAGGTGGAGCTTTCGGCTACGAGCGAGTGGTAGCGCGCCGCCATGATGTGGTCGGGCAGGCCCGAGAAGAGGGCGCTGTAAACGTCGAGCGCGATGTCGGATTGCTTGCCGTGCATGAGCTTAGGCGCGTGCACGATATGACCTCCGAACGCCTCGCAGATGGCCTGGTGTCCCAGACACACGCCGAGGATCGGCACGGTGCCCGTCAGCTGCCGCACCACGTCTATGCAGATGCCAGCATCGCGCGGGTAGCCGGGGCCGGGTGACAGCACAATGCGCTCGGGCGAGAGCGCCGCCACGTCAGAGACGCTCAGCTCGTCGTTTCGCACGACACAGATGTCGGGATTGAGAGAGCCGAGGTACTGGTAGAGGTTGTACGAGAAGCTGTCGTAGTTGTCGATGAGCAAGATCATGCCAACTCACCTTCGCTTTCGGCGAGCTCGAGCGCCTCGACGACGGCTGCCGCCTTGTTGATGCACTCGCGATGCTCGTTTTCGGGCACGCTGTCTGCCACGATGCCGGCGCCCGAGCGCACGAACACGCGGCCGCCCTTCTTGAACGCCAGCCTGATGGCGATGCACGTGTCCATGTTGCCCGCAAGGTCAATGTAGCCGATGGCCCCGCCGTAGATGCCGCGCTTGCAGTCCTCCAAATCGTTGATGATCTGCGCCGCGCGGATCTTCGGCGCGCCCGAGAGCGTGCCCGCCGGCAGCACCGAGGCGATGGCGTCGAGCGCATCGCAGTCATCGCGAATCTCGCCACGCACGGTCGACCCGATGTGCATGACGTGGCTGAACTTCAGGATCTGGTGATAGCGCTCCACCTTCACGCTGTTGAACTTGCTGACGCGTCCGATGTCGTTGCGCCCGAGGTCGACCAGCATGTTGTGCTCGGCGAGCTCCTTCTCATCGGCAAGCAGTCCCTCTTTTAGCCGCGCGTCCTCTGCAGGGGTCTTGCCGCGCGGTCGCGTACCCGCCAAAGGGAACGTGTGCAGGATGCCGTCTTCCAGCTTCACGAGAGTCTCGGGGCTGGCACCGGCAATCTCGATGGCATCGGAGCTGAAGTAGAACATATAGGGAGAAGGGTTCTTGGCGCGCAGCACCCGGTAGGTGTCGAGCAGGCTGCCCTCGAAATCGGCGTCCAGGCGGTTGGAGAGCACCACCTGGAAGATGTCGCCTTCGCGGATGTGGTCCTTTGCGCGCTCGACGATTTCGCAATAACCTGCCTCGTCGAACAGCTGCCTGAACTCCGAGGTGCAGTGGCCATGGGTGTTGGCCATGGCAGCGCCCGTGCGGATAAGCTCGGAGACCTTTTCCAGCTCGCGTTCGGCACGGGCGTAGTCTTCGTCGATGGCGGCGGTGTCCACGTTGTCGATGAGCACGATCTTCTGACGGTAGTTGTCGAAGGCGATCACCTTCTCGAACAGCATGAGGTCCACATCGTTGAACCCCTCGTCGTCGTGGGCATCCAAGTTAAGGGACGGTTCGGCGTATTTCAAAAAGTCGTAGCTGAAGTAGCCCACGAGCCCACCTGAAAACGGAGGGAGCTCGGGATTGCGCAGGGCTTTGTGGGCAGCCAGTACCTCGCGGATAGCCCCGATAGGGTCATCGGTGCGCTGCTCTTGCTTGTCGATGCAGAGCACGCCGTTTCGCAGAGTGATTTCCATGGTGGGGTCGAAGCCCAGGAACGTGTAGCGCCCAAAATGCTCCTCCGGCTCCACGCTTTCCAACAGATAGCAGTGATTGGAAACGCCTTTGAGGATGCGCATCACCTCGATGGGAGTGCGCACGTCGGAGTAGATCTCGCGCGAAACGGGGATGCGTCGCACGTCGTGCGATTGGGCGAGCCGCTTGGCCTCTTCGATGCCAGGCGAAAGCACGGTACCTCCTTCCCGGGGCATAAAAAAACGCCCCTGACGAAATTTGCGTCAAGGACGAGTGAATACACCCGCGGTGCCACCTTGCTTCGCGAACCGAATCGCGCTCTTAGCGGAATGCCATCACATTCCCGGCTGTAACGTCAGCCTAAACGTCGCGGCATTGACCGCGCCCTCGGTGGTCCATTTGCCGAAGTGCTTCTGCTCGGATCTCAGCTTCCCGAACTCTCTGTATGTGCCCTCTTCGACGTTACTTCCACGTCAACGGTGTGCTTGGATTGTAACTCCAAAAAATCGAAAGTCAAAGAGAAGTCTGAGCGGCCTGTGCGATGCTGCGAGCAGCGCACAGGCCGTCGTGTATAACAGGAAGTCGCACCAGGTCAAGGCACCCATGGAGGCCAGTAAGCGCGTGGGCTACCCCAGCAAAAGACGTCTTATTTCGAACCGATTGGGCGAAAGGTAACCTACCTCGTGTAGTGAAGTGAAACTATCCCCTCGGTGACCTTCGATTCCGCCAGCTTGTAGTTCTCGATCTTGCCCTCGGCAGACTGGATGACACCGCCGCCGGACACGACGGACGGGAACACGTTGAAGAAGATGTCGTCGACGAGGCCAGCTTCCATGAAGGCGTTCAAGGTGGAGATGCCGCCGTCGACCGTGACGGTATCGAACCCCTTCCCTTCCAGGTACTCGATGGCCTCCTGAGGGGAGCGAGCGGTCTTTACCCCCTCGATCTCATGCGACGTGAGAACAACGCATTCCACCGCCGCACCGGATTTCGCGACCGCAGGAGCGAACATCTCGTAGGTCGCCCTGCCCATGACCGCGTTTCCCGACTGCATCGCCTTGGCGAACGCCATGCCGGTTATTTCCTGTGGGCCTTGGACCACGTCGCCCTGCTCTGCCTTCAGCATCTGTCCGTTGATGGAAATATTCGCGACGATCTCTACTCTCATGACGGTCTCCTTTACTCGGTCCTTGTCGTTCTCCTGATTCTTCCGGCAATACTTGCCAATGAGTTGTCTAAAGAACCAGTCTGGACCTCTGGTCATGCGGGCTCCAGAACGTTATGCGATACAATGTCGTAATACGACTTTATTTGCCATTTTGTCTCATGGAGGCGCAATGAACGGAAGCACAGAGAAACGGGCTCGCACGAAAGCGGCTCTGTACGACGCGCTCATCGGCCTTTGCGAGCAGAAGAGCTACCAGAAAGTAAGGGTCCTGGAGATTGCGCAGGCCGCTGGCGTGGACAAGAGCACGTTCTACCGCTACTACTCCACAAAAGACGAGCTCCTCCGCGACATCGAGGACTACTACTTCGAGGAAATCAAGGCGCTGAACCCCTCGATGACAATGCTCCTCTCAAAGATCGACAGCGATGATACGGAAGCGCTCAGGTCGAGCCTGGTCAAGGTCCTCGAGTTCCACTTGCGCTATCGAAAGTTCACCATCTTTCTGCTCTCCCCCTCTGGAGACCCCGCGTTCAAGCACAAGCTCGAGAGCAGCCTCATGGACACGGCACAGGAGGCCCTGCAGATGAGGGGAATCGCACCGTCGAAATTCAGAGAATACGGTTCCTACTTCCTCATCCAAGGCTACTACAACACATTGTGGAGATGGCTCAAGGAGCAGGACTGCCCGCTCGAGGAGTTCGCGGACTACCTCATGACCTACCTGACCCGAGTCTGGTTCACGAACTGAGATGCTTCTCTTTCTCGCCTCGCCTGCATGCCTGCAAGAGAGCGTTGCAGGAGCCTGGTCTTTTCCCGAAGCGATACCGGCAAGAAGCCCTGAGTGACTCACCGACATCACGGGGCGGGTGGGCAATTCGTGCAGGCGCTATTTCGCACGATAGCGCCTGACTCTGAGGATGGTTTTTCTTCAGTTAATAGCGTTTGTTCGAACAATGTTCACCTTGTATGAATATATGTAAGACGTTAATATGTATTTGTCTTACAATATGGAGGTGATACGGATGGCTTCCGTTACTGTTCGAGTTGACGAAGAGACGAAAAATGAGGCAACGCGGATCGTCGAGGACTTCGGCTTCGATTTGTCCTCTGTCACTCGTGCCTTCTATAGGCAAATCGTTCGGGAGCGGCGTATCCCGCTGAATCTGTCGTATCCCAAGCCGAACGAAGAGAGCTTGCAGAGCATTCGTGAGGCAGATGAGATTATTGCCAACGGGAAAGCGCGTGGATTCAGCAGCGCCCGTGAGATGCTAGATGCAGCAAAAGCGGAAAATTGATTCACATGGCCAGAAGGCTCGAACCGGAATTTACCCCTACTTTTTCACGGGACCTGAAGAAGCTGGCGAAACGACATATTGACGATTCGCCTTTAGAAGATGTCATCGAACTTGTGTTGGAAAATTCGCCAGAGTCACTTGCCTAAGCGAACGGCGCCTTAACGTCTCGTTTGAGGTCAGAGAGCTGCTCTTTTCACCAAAAAGCGGATGAGGTCGGAGCGGCTGAGCACGCCCACGGGCTCTCCATCGCACAGCACATCGCACCTAGGCAGACGCGCGCTCTTGCAGTTTTTGGCAGACAGCGGGAATTATCGTGTCGTATATCGCATGGCAGAACTCATCCACGGGAACGGCGTTGCCCGTTTGCCCGCGATACTGGAGCGCGTCGCAGACGCCTCCTGCCAGAAAGGAGACGAGGACCTGCGTCTGGCAATCGGCAGAGTCCGGGTCGATGTCCAATGCGCGGACAAGCGCGGACCTCAAGAACGAAGTGATGCGCTCCCTGCCCCGACCGGTGGCGTTGAGGGCGACCAGCGTGCAGAGCTGGTTGAGCATCTCGACTTCACGGGAGTCTGCGTCCGTCACGTCCTTTACCCAATCGCCATTCAGCACTTTTTCCACTACCGCGTGCGTGGCTTGGCCGATACCAGACTGCTTTAATGCGGCCTTGTACAGGTCTTCGATGTAGTTGAAGTGATAGTAGAACGTGGTCTTGTTGCACCCGACAGCATCGACGATCATCTTCACGGTGATCTCGTCGACTGGGACCTCGCGCGATAGATCCAAGAATGCGCCGATAATCTGGGCTTTCGTATTGTATCTCGGGCTTGTCCTGCGCGGTCGTGCCATGAAACTTCCCTTCGAGAATGCAACTTTTCCAACGTTATCGACGCATTACGCCGCATATTCCACATGCAATACTAGCATTAATACAACTATGAGTTGTATTAATTCAGGACGCAAGTAAGCGCATCTGCGAAAGGAGCTGCACTATGGAGCGCATGCGACTCATGGACAGGCCGGAAGATTTCGAGAAGCTGGGCATCAACCCCGACAAGGTGGAGGAATGGGAGGACGGCCGCCGCGGCACGGACGGGCCGGGCGAGGGCGGCGTGTGGTACTTCGATGCCACCTTCGATGACGGGACAAAGGCCATAGTGGCGTTTCGACCCAAGGAACCGGCAAAGATGATGCTCGCAGGCGACTCCCCCAACCTCAACATCGCCATCAACCCGCCCGATGGGCGCACCTTGCAGGAGTTTGTCTACGCGAGCGCCGAGGACTCGCACATCGGCACCGACAAGTGCGATGTGCACTTCGGCCCGAACTACTGCACGGGCGACTTCAAAGACTACGACGTGCACGTGGAGGAGACGAACGGCCTTGCCTGCGACCTGCACTACCACGCGCTTGTGGAGCCGTTCCGCCAGGGAACGTCGATCATAGCGCTCGGCGACGAGGACCAGTACCACTACACCGACCTGAGCGTGCCGAAGTGCCGGGTCACGGGCAGGCTGTTCTACGACGGCGCCTGGCATGACGTGCAGGGCAACGGCTACCACGACCACCAGTGGGAAAACATTACTCCCTTGCAGGCGTTCCACCACTGGTTTTGGGGCCGCAT
>JBMNPN010000034.1:0-25117 GCA_050943615.1 Coriobacteriales bacterium | reverse complement strand
ATGATGTAGGTGATGCCGAGCAGCACGACGTAGAGCGCAGCGCACCCGAGCACGATCAGCATCAGCGGGACAGCCTGGTGCATCGAGAGCACGCCCGTCATGATCTGCCAGACGTAGACGACACCCGCGATCACCGCCCCGACGAGAAGGGCGATGCCGATGGCGCGCTTGGCGCCTGCGGGCTTCTCGTCGCGCGGATAGAAGAACACGAACCACCAGCCCAGGTACAGCACAGCGCACACGAAGAGCGCCAGATGCCCTAGGCCAAAGTTCATGAGCTGTGCAGCGTATTTCACAGAGCTTTCTTCCTTCGCGGCTTGCATGAGAGCACAAGCAGATACAGCAGGTCACCCTAGATGGTGGCCCGTCTGCTCAAGCTGCATTATACCCACTCGGCAGCACGCACGTTAGCGATTGCTTACCACTGGATACAAGACTGCACGCTGCGCATCGTCCTCAAGCTACTCTTCGGGCTTTACCGGGAACAGCCCCTCGCGGTACGCCATCATGTAGCGCCCGCAGAACATGTCGTTGCCGAGCAGGGCGTCGGTCGCGTAGAGCACCGCCTGCATGTCCTCGGACATCGGATTCATGATGGCCGAGTCCATGCCCGCCGCCATCGCCAGCGAGAGGAACTGCATGTTGATGGCCTTGCGATAGGGCATGCCGTAGGAGATGTTGGAGAGGCCGGAGGTGAAGTGCACCTCGGGGTAGGCCTCGTGGATGACGCGAATGCCCTCGCTGAAGTTCACGAGGGAGTCGGCCTTGGTCGCAAGCGTCGTCACCAGCGGGTCGATGTAGAGGCGGTCGCGCGCGATGCCGGCCTCGTCTGCCGCCGCGATGATCTGCCCGGCGATCTCGAGCTTGACATGGGGGTCATCGGGAATGCCGTCGTTGTTGCAGGTGAGCGCGATGATCTTCCAGTCAGTATCTGCCACGGCCGGAAAGACCGTCTCGATCTTTCCCTCCTCCATGGAAACGGAGTTCACCATGCCGGGCTTGTTCGCCAAGGAGAGCAAGTCGACGATGAGCTGGGGGTCGGAGCTGTCGATGCAGAGCGGCAGGTCAGATGCCTCCTGGGCAAGCCCAATCAGCCACTCCATCGTCTCACGCTCCACTTCCGGATCGGTGCCAGCGCAGATGTCGAGATAGTCGGCCTTGCAGCGCTCCTGTCCGCGCGCCAGTTCGCGAATGCCCTCGTCGTCACGCGCCTCGATGAGCTTTTTGGTGCTCGGGATGAAGCCGTTGATTTTCTCTCCGATGATGATCATGACGCCTGTCCTTTCGCCGCATCGGACGCATCCGCATCGGGCGGTGCATCCGTCTTGTCCTCGCTTTTCACCTTGCCGCCGGGCGCCCCGTCTTGCCCCAGCGAGACGAAGACGCGATGTGCCGCGTTGTCACGGCGGTGCGTGTAGTTGCTCCATGCGCTCGTCTCGTAGTAGTCCCAGTTGTTGGGCGGGGTGATGAAGCTCTCGATGCGCCACATCTCGTCGTAGCGCGCGAGCCGGTGGTAGGCCTTGTACCAGATGCAGTAGCGCTCGTTGGGATAGACCTCGCACCAGCCGTCCATACTGCCGCCGCACGGACCGTTACGCTGCGACTTGGGACACTGCGCCATCGGGCAGGAGTAGATCGTGGCCTCCAGCCCGCAGTCGCCGCAGTCGAGGCAGCCGTAGATGAAGGCCTTGCCCGTGTGCTCGATGCGGTGCGAGCGGTTGACGCCGTGTTTCTTGTCGCGCTTGTCCATCGAGCGCGCGAGGCACTTGTTGAAACGCTTGTCGAGCGTAAGGATCCAGTAGTGGAAGAAGCGCGAGAGCCGGTAGCTCTTGAACAGCTTGCGCCCGGAGATGTCCTCGGTCTGCGGGGCGAGCGTGTCGGAATTGAGGCCGGTAGGCTTTCCGTTGGCGTCAAGCTCCGGCTCGAAGAAGTAGTAGCCCTTCGGCTCGGGAAAACTGGAAGGGATCACGTAGTCGCGCCAGTTATCCTCGAGCTCGGCGGCGCGATCGAGGATGTGCACGACCGTGCCCGCGTCCACGCCGAAGCCGCCGATGTGCACGCCCGCGCACCCGATGCCCTTGGCCACGGCCACCATCTGTGCTGCCCGCTCGACGCGCGCGGCACGGCCCTTGTCCTCGCTTTTGCGCTCCTCCTCGAGCGTCTTGAGGTAGGCATCGCTCACGTGGCAGCCGGCGATCTTTCCGGCGCGCATGAGCTTTGCCGTGACGAACGTCGCCACGAAGACATTGGCGATCACTGGCACGTTGTAGCCGCGCATCTGCAGGTACTTCAGGCACTCCTGCGTCTTTCGGGCGTCGTAGCCCAGCTGCATGATCAGAAAGCGCGCGCCCGAAAGGATTTTCTTTTCCATCTTGAGGTACTGCGGGACCGTCTCACCCACGCGGTACTTGTAGGGGTTGACGACGCCGCCGGCAAAGAAGTGCGTCGGTTGCTCGTTGATGGGCCCCTTCCTCCCCTGCACCTCGAGTCCCTCGTTCAGCTCGCGGCACAGCGCCTGGATCTGCACGGAGTCGAGGTCGAAGTTGGGGCGGGCACGTCCCTTCCAGCCGCCGACCTGGTAGTCGCCGGTCATGAAGAGCACGTTCTCGATGCCCTCGCGCTCCATATTGTAGAGCTGGCTTAAGATCTGGTTGCGGTTCCTGTCCTTGCAGGTGAAGTGCGTGAGCGTGCAGACGCCGCGCTCGGCAAGGAGCTTGCTTATGCCCTCGGCGAGTATTGCCGGGTTGCCCCCGGGGTTGTCGGTGATGGAGATGGCGTCGACGCGGCCGGTGGCATAGATTTCCTCGGCCGTCGAAATCGCCTTTTCCTGCGACGGCTCGCTTCCCGCGCCACGCCCGGGAATCGACTCGCAGGTGATGACGAACTTGCCCTGCTCGAGGGCTTCTCTAAAACGGTTCATCGCGATAGTGGGCTCCCCTCTATCGTGTGTCAGGTCAATCAGTGATTGTAGCCGCACTTGTCTGGAGACGTGCCCCAGGATGTGCCGCGCGTGGCCCCGAGGGTGGCAATAATTCTGCTAACGAGCACCTTGAAAAATGCGGCTGCATCAAATGGCGTACTCGCTTCCAAATGCCAATCAAAATCAATGCGAATCTCAAACCTGAGCGGGGAGAACGTGGAATCTCCAAACCCGTCTTCGTTTCGACCGTATGCAAGATTTGCGCGGACTCGACACGTCCTCGAGGCGGTTTGCCTCTTTATAGTGGAATATGCGAAAAACACAGGGACCTCGAGTCTCCGTGCGCAGATTCTCTATGCCTTGGGGACTCTTTCCTTGTGCACTCAGGCGGCGCAACGAAAGGATCTGATACGCATGGCAATTCTCGACGACGTCAAGCAGGCAGTGGAAAAGGGCGATTTCAACAACATCGCCGACCTCACCAACAAGGCAATCGAGGAGGGCAACGACCCGCAGGCAATCCTCGACGCCGAGATCGCGGCAATGGACTACGTCGGCGAGCAGTTCAGCGCCGGCAAGCTGTTCGTTCCCGAGATGCTGCTCGCGGCCCACACCATGACGCAGAGCACCGAGATCTTGAAGCCCCTCATGGCAGGCGACGCGGGCGCCTCGCTGGGCAAGGCCATCATCGGCACCGTCAAGGGCGACATGCACGACATCGGCAAGAACCTCGTGCGCATGATGGTCGAGGGCAAGGGCATCGAGGTCATCGACCTGGGCGTCGACGTCCCGCCGGAGAAGTTCGTGGAGACCGTCAAGGCCAACCCCGACTGCCACCTCGTCCTGTGCTCCTCGCTTCTCACCACAACCCGCGATGCCATCGGCGACACCATCGAGGCGCTCAAGGAAGCGGGCCTGCGCGACCAGGTCAAGGTCATGGTCGGCGGCGCGCCCGTCAACCAGGAGTTCTGCGACCGCGTGGGCGGAGACGCCTACACCAAGGACGCCGGCGAGGCAGCATCAGTCGCAGCCAAGCTTCTCAGCCAGGCAGCTTAAGGGCGAGACGTCAGGATAAGGAGGTACAGCCATGCTCACGAAACGGCAGAACCTGCTCGAGACGATCCACGGGGGAAATCCGGACCGCTATGTCAACCAGTACGAGTTCATCCAGCCCATGGTCTTCTGCAACCCGCTTGCGCCGGCGCCCAACGACCTCGACGCAGACGGCCGCCAGAAGGACGACTGGGGCGTGTGGTGGCAGGTGAGCGGACAGCCCGGGCGCATGCCGCTGCACGACGCCGAGCACCGCGTCGTCACCGACATCACGAAATGGAAAGACCAGGTGACGCCCCCGACGGGCCTCGACAATCCGGGGATCTGGGAGCCCTTTGCCCAGCAGATGGACAAGATCGATGGCAACGAGACCTTCCGCTGCGCGGGCGTCTTTCCCGGAATCTGGGAGCGCCTGCACCACCTGTGCGAGATCACCACGGCATGCATGAACCTGATGATCCACCCCAAGGAGAGCAACGAGTTACTCGACTGCATCGAGGAATACGAGATGAACCTCGCCGAGGCCATCTGCAAATACGTCAAGCCCGACGCGCTCTTCCACCACGACGACTGGGGCACCCAGGAGTCCACGTTCATGAGCGATGACATGTTCAAGGAATTCATCCTGCCCCGCTACCAGCGCGTCTACGGCTATTACAAGGACCATGGCGTCGAGCTCATCGTCCACCACTCCGACACCTGGGGCGCGTCTCTCGTTCCCCATATGATCGAGATGGGCATCGACATCTGGCAGGGCGCGCTCTTCGACACGCAGAACATCCAGGAGCTCGTCGACAACTACGGAGACAAGATCACCATCATGGGCGGCATCGAGGACGCGCACATCGACCACGAGGGCTGGACGCAGGAGGAAGTCGACGACGAGGTCGACATGGTCCTCGATACCGTCGACCGCAAGACGGGATTTATCCCCTGCCTCACCCATGGGCTCTACATGTCGCTCTACGACGGCGTCTACGATGCGATAAGCGCCTCGATCGACCGCCGCAGCAAGATCGATTTTGCATAGTACCTGCACTGGTTTGAGAGCAGACGGGCATCTTGCAAGCCGCCTCTCATCATTGTGATGGGAGGCGGCTTATTATTGCTGTTTACTATATTTAAAGTGCTGTTTTACCGTATTTCTAACTCATAAAATGATAAGAATAATACGGTATTATATGATAAGGCTACTCTGATAAATTCAGTGCTTAAGCATGCTTTGAAAACATCGCCATTGCAGCTCGGGCACACGCCCACTTGCCATCGGCAGACGTCATGCAAGCGCTATTTGAGCGCCTTACTTCGGTGGATGATGATGCCCGCGACGATGCAGGCGACGATGGCGACGATGATGGGGATGATCCAGCTGCACACGCCCGGCAGCCCCTCTATGTTCATGCCGTAGAAGCTGAAGACGATCGTCGGGATGGCCATCATGAGCGTGATCAGCGTCAGGCGACGCATGACCTGGTTCATGTTGTTGTTGATGACGCTGGAGAAGGTGTCCATCGTGCCCTCGAGGATGCTGGTGTTGATGGTGCACATCTCGATGGCCTGTCTGAACTCGATCTGCACGTCCTCGAGCAGGTCCTGGTCCTCTTCGTACATCTTGATGACGCGGCCCTTTTGAATGCGCTGGAGCATCGTCTCGTCGGCCTTGAGCGAGATGGAGAAGTAGACCAGCGAGTTCTGGAAGCCGAGCATCTTGATGAGGTCGTTGTTGCGCATCGACTGCCTGAGCTCGCGCTCGACGCGCGTGAACTGGCGATTCAGGTTGCGCAGGTAGATCTGGTACTGGTGCGCCACGTTGAGGAGCATCATCAGCAGCAGGCGTGTGCGCTGGTTGGTGTTGATGCGCTGTAGGCGATTCTCCACGAACGCATCGATGGTCAGGTTGTGGCGCAGCGCGACGGTGACGAGCATGTCCTGTTCGGGCAGGAACAGAAACGACAGCGGGTGCGTGTCGTACTGCACGATGTCGGGGCTCTTGGTGTCGGCCGCGTCCTCGATGGAGGGGCAGTCAACGATGACAAGCGTCTGGCGCGAGTCGTCATCGTAGTCGACGTGGGAGCGCTCCTCATCATCGAGTGTGGCGTTGACGAACTCCGGCTCGATGCCAAGCTCGTTTCTGAGCCACTCCCTTTCATCGGATGTCGGGGACACGACGTTGACCCAACAGCCCGGCTCGGGGGCCTCGATTATCTGCGTGACACCGGCACTCGTCTTGTAGCACTCGATCATGTGAGCACCTCCTCATCGTTCATAAGCTTATGACGTGTTCAGACAACCTCAGTAAAGTACCACATCAATCAGAGAAAATACCCTTTTCGGGTGTGGTTATTTGTCAAGAGCATGCAAACTCATACCGAGAGCATGATGACCATGCTTTCACACTCGTCTATCATTTCACTCCATAAAGAGAGAAATTCCGAAGGGGAACTATGCAACAGACAATCGTGCGCGATCCGGTGCGCTTCACCTCGCACGATGGAACATCGGAGATTCACGGGTGCATCTGGTACGACCCCGCGAACGTGACGCCAACGGGAATCGTGCAGATTGCCCATGGGATGGCGGAGTACATCGGCCGCTACGATGACTTTGCGCGCTGGCTGGTGCGCCAGGGCTTTGTCGTGGCGGGACACGACCACATCGGGCACGGCAACAGCGTCTCGAGTCCCGAGCAGTGGGGTCGCATACCCGCATCAAACGGAAAGCACGTCCTCATCGAGGACCTGCACACTATGCGCTCCGTCGTGGGCGGCCACTATCCCTCCAACGTCCCCTACTTCATGTTCGGCCACTCGCTGGGAAGCTACATCCTGCGCTCCTACATCACCACCCATGGAGAGGGGCTTTCAGGTGCGATCATCTGCGGTACCGGGCACGTCGAGCCTGCCGTCTCCAAGGCAGGCGTCCTGCTCGCGCGGGCCATCGCGCTCAAGGACGGCGAGGACTCCGTGAGCACGCTGCTCGACGACATGAGCGTGGGCGGCTACGCCAAGGCGGTACCCGATGCGCGCACGCCGTTCGACTGGCTTTCGCACAACACCGACAACGTCGACGCCTACATCGCAGACGAGCGGTGCGGCTTCAAGTTCTCCGTCGGCGCCATGAGCGTCGTGGCGCAGATCACCGGAGAGGTGTGCTCCTTCAAGAGCGCGAACCGCATCCCGAAGAGCCTGCCGCTGCTCTACATCGCCGGTGACGAGGACCCCGTGGGAAGCCAGGGCGCGGGCGTGCGCAAGGCCTGCGAGATGGCGCAGCGCGCAGGAGTGCTCGACACGGAGCTCAAGCTCTACCGCGGCATGCGCCACGAGATTTTGAACGAGACGGGACACGAGGCGGTCTACGAGGATGTCAACGCCTGGCTGAAGGACCACGCACGGCGCAGACCCTCCTCCAAGCACTCCTAGTCGTTGGCGGGCAGCTGCGTCGGCGCCCGCGCCCATGGACTACAATTGCCCATAAAACGTCACCGGGAACTTGAAAGGGCGCGCCATGTCCGAAAGCTATGTGATCGCACTCGACCAGGGGACGACGTCTTCGCGCGCCGTGCTCGTCGACCATGAGGGGAACTTCGTCGATGCCGTACAGCGCGAATTCGGCCAGATCTACCCCAAGCCCGGCTGGGTCGAGCACAACCCGCAGGAGATCCTCTTCTCGCAGCTGGGATCGCTGACCGAGCTTCTGACCAAGCGGCACCTGGAGGCAAGCCAGATCCAGGCCATCGGCATAACCAACCAGCGCGAGACCACCGTCATCTGGGACCGCAAGACCGGCGAGCCCGTCTACAACGCCATCGTGTGGCAGTGCCGCCGCGGTGCCCCGATTATCGAGGAGCTCTGCGCGGGCGAGGACATGCGCGAGGGCATCGCCCAGCGCACGGGGCTCCTTCCCGACGCGTACTTTTCCGCGAGCAAGATCAAGTGGATTCTCGACAACGTAGCCGGCGCGCGGGTGCGGGCTCAGGCCGGCGAGCTCTGCTTCGGCACCATCGACAGCTGGCTCATCTGGAACCTGACCGGCGGCAAGGTGCACGCCACCGACGTCACCAACGCGAGCCGCACGATGCTCTACGATATCCACTGCGGCTGCTGGGACGAGGACCTGCTCGAGCTGTTCGGCATTCCCGCGTCCCTCATGCCCGAGGTCAAGCCGTCCGCAAGCGACTTTGGCACGACGCTGTACCCCAACCTGCCGTCCGGCATCCCCATCTGCGGCGTTGCCGGCGACCAGCAGGCGGCACTGTTCGGGCAGTGCTGCTTTGAGCCGGGACAGGCAAAGAACACCTACGGGACGGGCTGCTTTCTGCTGCTCAACACTGGAGCCGAGGCCAAGGCCTCGAGCCATAGCCTTGTGACCACCATTGCCGCCTCGGCGCCTGGCACCGGGCATACTGAGTACGCGCTCGAGGGCTCCGTCTTCGTGGCAGGTGCGCTCATCCAGTGGCTGCGCGACGAGCTCGGACTGATCCAGTCCGCCGATGAGACCGAGTACCTGGCAAACACCGTGCCCGATACCAACGGCGTCTACGTTGTCCCCGCATTCACCGGCTTGGGCGCCCCCTACTGGGTACCCGAAGCGCGCGGCCTTATCTGCGGCCTCACTCGCGGGACCAGCCGCGCCCACATCGTACGCGCCTCGTTGGAGGCGCTGGCCTACCAGCTCTACGACCTCGTGCAGGCCATGGGCGCGGACGCGGGCACGCCGCTCACCGAGCTCAACGTGGACGGCGGCGCGTCGAGGAACAACTTCTTGCTGCAGTTCCAAAGCGACATCCTCGAGACCAAGATCCGCCGACCGAGGAACATCGAGACCACGGCGCTGGGCGCTTCGTTTCTGGCGGGGCTGCAGTCGGGCTTCTGGAAGGACACCAAAGAGCTCACGGCGCTGCGCGCGACAGACGATATCTTCAAGCCGCAGATGGACAAGGCACACGTCGCCGAGCTTCTAGCCGGGTGGAAGCGCGCGATATCGCGCACAATGTAGCCGACGTGCGGCAGCAGCCGTAGGTGGCCAGTCGCGCGCCTAGAACGAGATGATGCCGAGGTGCTCGAGCAGGATCTTGACGCCGATCAAGATGAGGACGATGCCGCCGGCAATGGTCGAGGGGCGTTCGAAGCGCGAGCCGAAGGCGTTTCCCACGCTCACACCGGCAAACGAGAGCACGAAGGTTGTCACGCCGATGATCGAGCAGGCCACGACGATGTCGACCTGCAGGAACGCGAAGGTGATGCCGACGGCGAGCGCGTCGATGCTCGTCGCGATGGCAAGCGTGAGAAGCTCGCGGTAGTCGAGCTTGAACTCGCCTGAATCCTCCCCGTCGTCTTCGTGGAAGGCATCCCAGAGCATCTTGCCGCCGATGAAGGCGAGCAGGGCAAAGGCAATCCAGTGGTCGATGGAGGTGATGTAGGAGGCGAACTGGATGCCCGCCGCCCAGCCGATGAGCGGCATCAGCGCCTGGAAGCCGCCAAAGAAGAGGGCGATGATGAGCGAGGCGCGGTAATCGACGCGCTTCATGGAGAGCCCCTTGCAGATGGCCACGGCAAACGCGTCCATCGAAAGCCCCACGCCCGTCAAGAAGAGCTCAAGCAAGCCCACGGTCTTTTCTCGCAATCTCTCTAGCTGGCCCCTAGCAGTGTCGGCAAGCAATAACGCGCGGATGAGCGCAACGGCCCGCACGACATTGGCCACCTATAGTAGCACGCAGCTTCGCAGCACGAGCGCGCCGTTGCCGAAAACGGCGAGATGAGGCGCACCATTGGGCGCACGCGCGGCAACTGCCCGCCCTGTGCCGGGCGCGTCCGCGGCTATACTAGTGCGCATTGGTGCGCGTCAGAGGGGACGCGCTGACCTGCAGACACATGAGAGGAAAACATGGAGAAGTTCTTCAAGATCAGGGAACGTGGGAGCTCGTATGGCCAAGAGGTGGTCGGCGGTCTCACCACGTTCCTGGCAATGGCCTACATCATCGCCGTCAACCCGCAGATGCTGGTGGCCGCCGGCGTCCCGTTCAATGCCGCGCTGACGGCAACCTGTCTGGGCGCCGCCGTCATGACGCTGGCCATGGGCCTTTTCGCCAACCGCCCGCTGGCACTTGCCTCGGGAATGGGCATCAACTCGATCGTGGCCTTCACGCTGTGCGGAGGAGAATTCGGCGTCGACTGGCGCGTCGCCATGGCGGTCGTCCTGCTCGAGGGCATCGTCATCCTCGTCCTCGTGCTCTGCGGCCTGAGAAAGGCCGTGATGGATGCGATTCCAGCCAGCCTGCGCCACGCCATCGGCATAGGCATCGGCCTGTTCATCGCCTTCATCGGCCTCAAGGGCGGCGGCATCATCGTCTCCAACGAGGACACCTACCTGGGCTTTGGCGACGTGACCTCCCCCACCTGCATCGTCGCGCTGCTCTCCATCGTGATCGCCGTGATTCTGCGCGCCCGCAACGTCAAGGGCGACCTGCTCATCTCGATTGTGGCGGCCACCATCATCGGCATCCCGCTCGGCGTGACGCCGATGCCCAGCAACTGGAACTTCGGACTCGACTTCTCGACGTTCGCCGCGCCGTTCCAGACCGACCCCGCCACGAACACGATGGCGCTCGTGCAGGTCTTTGCGCAGCCGGCGCTTCTGCTGATGGTCTTCTCACTTTTGATGAGCGACTTCTTCGACACGATGGGGACCGTCGTCGCCGTCGGCGAACAGGGCGAGTTCGCCGATAAGGACGGCAACGTCGAGGACATCCAGAAGATCCTCGTCACCGACTCAGCCGCGGCCATCGTCGGCGGCTTCGTGGGCGCGAGCTCGATCACGACCTTCGTGGAGTCCAGCTCCGGTGCCGCAGCGGGCGCGCGCACGGGCTTTTCCAACGTCGTGATCGCCATCATGTTCGTAATCTGCGCGTTCCTATCCCCCATCATCAACATGGTGAGCAGCGCGGCGACCTGCGGCGCCCTGACCGTCGTCGGCTACCTGATGCTCTCCGACGTGGTCAACATCGACTGGAGCAGGCTCGAGACGGCATTTCCCGCGTTCTTCATCATCGTGGGCATTCCGATGACGTACTCAATCACCAACGGCATCGGCCTCGGCTTCATCTCCTACTGCCTGATCATGCTGGCCAAGGGCGAGGGCAAGAAGGTCAGCCCGCTCATGTGGATTGCGACGGCCGCCTTCGTCGTGATGTTCCTGCTGCTGTAAGGTGGTGTGCAGCGGCAATGCCACTGCACGAGATGTGCGGCTGGGACCAAATCGAGACGCGGTTTTCGGGACTGTCGGAAATAGACGCCTCGCTGACCTGTGGGTTTTCTGGCAGCTCTGGGGAGCTGGCACCGAGATTTTGGTCCCAGCCGTCATTTTGGTGCACTCGACCCCTGCAGGAGGGCGGCCATAGCCGCCCTCCTGCATGAGATGTGCGGCTGGGACTAATTTTCGGGTGCGACGCCACCACGGCTCCGAAAATCCGGCCCCTCGACCTGCAGCTTCTCTAGCGCCGGCTGCGCAAAGGCACCCTGCTTTTGGTCCCAGCCGCACATCTTATGCAGCACCTTGCCAATACCAGCCCAAATCAGTTGCTGGTGAAAGGGTGTAGAAGCCGTAGGTTGCGAGGCGGCGGCTACATCGGGGGGTTGCGCTCGTCCCACTCGTCAAGCAGCTCGCCAGAAAACCACTTCTCAATGCGCGCATTGACGGCGTCGAGGCTGAACGGCTCGTAGAACTGCCCGTATCCCCAATCGGTCATGGCCTCATGGTCCTCGTGCGATGGGTCACCAATTGCCGCGAGGAAATGCTTGAAGCCTGGCACGGAGCCAACGTCCTCCGGGGGTGCATCCCCATCACCGTCTACGCATAGGGGGATTCTCTGGTCAAAGTCATCGTCGGCGCCGAGGTACTCGATGCTGTGCTGCCAGTCGTCGCCGTAGTCGTAACAGTACGTCGCCTTTCTCGTGCGCGGGAACACGCTGTCAAGAGCAAGGGAGCTTGCGCTGACTTTCTCGCGATCGCCAGATGAAGGACCGAACATCGAGTCAATCGATGTGTCATCGGTTGTGATCAGCAAGTCCTTGCCCTGCGAGTGCAATTCAAAGTTGAACAAGTGATAGTTCCACCACAAGAAAGACGCTTGAATTGCCTCGTGGAAGTCAAGGAACGTGAACCACTTTGGCACCACGATCTCTCGCCAGCAGGTAAACTCGCCCCACAAGTCGAGGGTGACTCGAAATCGAAAGCCGCCTTTTGGAAGCGCGTCCAGCAACACTTCAGTCATCGCCGAAAATGCCTCTCCCTCACGGGAGGCAAATACCCGGAGGAGGCCATCGGCCACGCGTTGCCCCGCCTTGGTGATCTCGATGGCCTTTGTCTTTCTGCCGATCGTAATGTCGCCGTCAGCTTGCAGTGTCTTGAGAATCTCGGGGTCGAAATCCTTGCGCGTGCGGAGCACGGTGCCCTTTGACCCATGCACCTCCCACGAAGAAAGATAGAGCAGCGCAAGCGTCAGGTCTTCTGCCAGCGTCTTGTCGTTCTTGTCCATCTTCAGCTCCTGTCCTGTGTCAAAACAGTTGGTTGATGAGCAGAGTTTACCTGCAAACAGGATACTAGATAGAGGGTGGCTTGGCGTGCACGCTGCAAGAGTAAGGTAGCGTGCGGCGTGCATCGAAGTGGCGCTGGTGGTCGACCACATCCTTGGGTTCGGCGCGGCGTGCATCCAAGCGGCCCTGGTGGTCGACCACGTGGCGGAGTTCGATGCGGATTCCGCCCGATTGCTCGCCCACGTGGACAGGTTCGATGCGCTTTCTGCATCCAAGCGGCCTTGGTGGTCGACCACGTGACGGGGTTCGATGCACGGTGCGCGGAACTCGCTTTAGTGCGCGCGCACGAGCAGAAGTCCTGCGAAGGAATTGGTCTGATTTGCGCTGAAGCCCAGCTCGTGCACGGATTCTCGCGCGGAAGCTGCCTTGGTGTGCGCGCACTTGCAGGAGTTCCGTGCAGCGTGCGCAGAACCCAGATTGGTATGCGCACACGCAGCAGGGTTCGATGCGCCGCCCGCGTGTGGAGCCGCTAGAACTTGCAGCGGTCGGGGTCGAAGGGCGGGTGGACCTTGTCCTTCTCGGAGAGCACCACCTTGGCGGGGTCAAAGGTCGCGTCGCCCTCGAGCGCGGGCCACTCGACGCCGATGGCCGGGTCGTTCCACATGATGCCGCCCTCGTCGTCGGGGTGGTAGACGTCATCGCACTTGTAGCAGAACTCCGCGGTGTCGGAGAGCACCAGAAAGCCGTGCGCAAAACCACGAGGGATGAAGAACTGGCGGTGGTTTTCGGCGGTGAGCTCCACGCCCTCCCACTTGCCGAAGGTGCTGCTGCCGGCACGCAGGTCGACCGCGACGTCGAAGACGCGACCCGAGACAACGCGCACGAGCTTTGCCTGCGGGTGCGAGATCTGGTAGTGCAGTCCGCGCAGCACGCCCTTGGTGCTGGAGGACTGGTTGTCCTGCACGAACTCGCAGCCGATGCCGCCAGCCTCGAAGTCTGGTTGCTTGTAGGTCTCCATAAAGTAGCCGCGCGCGTCTCCGTAGCTTCTCACGTCAACGATGATGACGCCTTCGATGGAGGTCTGCGTGAACGTGAAGTTGCCGAATGTCCTGCTCGTACCTTCCACTGCTATCCTCTCTTCCCTCTCACTGACCCTGCGCCTTGTAGCGCGCCTCGGTGGCCTCCTTGACGGGGCGCCACCAGGCCTCGTTTTCCCTGTACCACTCGATAGTCGCGGCAAGCCCCGCAGCAAAGTCGCGGTGCTGGGGCTGCCAGCCAAGCTCGGCGCGCAGCTTGGAGGAGTCGATGGCGTAGCGGCGGTCGTGGCCGGGGCGGTCGCGCACCCACTCGAAGTCGTCTGGCTCGCGCCCGAAGGCGACGTTGATGGCGCGCAGCACCTCGAGGTTGCTCCTCTCGCCGTCGGCGCCGATCAGGTAGGTCTCGCCGATGCGCCCGCGCGTGAGAACCTCCCACACGGCGCTCGAGTGGTCGTCGACGTGGATCCAGTCGCGCACGTTCTTGCCGTCGCCGTAGAGCTTGGGGCGCCGCCCGTCGAGGATGTTGGTCACCTGGCGCGGGATGAACTTCTCGACGTGCTGGCGCGGCCCGTAGTTGTTGGAGCAGTTGGAGATCGTGGCCGCCAACCCGTAGGTCCGCACCCACGCGCGCACGAGCAAATCGGAACTTGCCTTGGTGGAGCTGTAGGGGCTCGAGGGGTGGTAGGGCGTCTCCTCGGTAAAGCGTGCCGGGTCGTCTAAGGCGAGGTCGCCGAAGACCTCGTCAGTCGAAATGTGGTGGAAGCGAATGTCGTGCTTGACGGCGGCCTGGACGAGTGTGAAGGTGCCGCGCACGTTGGTCTCGAGAAAGGGCTCGGGGTTTGCGATGGAGTTGTCGTTGTGGCTCTCGGCAGCAAAGTGCACACAGGAGTCCGCCCACGAGAAGAGCTCATCGACGAGAGCGGCGTCGCAGATGTCGCCCACCACGAGCTCGCAGCGGTCCTTTGGCAGGCCATCGAGGTTGGCAGGGTTGGCCGCGTAAGTGAGCTTGTCGAGGACGCGGATCTGGGTCTGCGGGTGATGCTCGAGCACCCAGTGGGTGAAGTTGCTTCCGATGAATCCCGCCCCGCCGGTCACGACGAGGTGCTTGGGGATAAAGGCGTCTGCCACGTTAGAGCTCCCCTCTTGCATGGTCGATGATCTGGCCTTCCGCCACGCGCTTGAGGTAGCGGCCGTACTCGCTCTTGCCGTAACGCTCGGCGCAGGCCGCAAGCGTCTCGTGGTCGATCCAGCCGTTCTCGTAGGCAATTTCCTCGAGCATAGAGACCGGGATGCCCTGGCTGCGCTCGACGGCGCGGACGAACTCGCCAGCCTCGTAGAGCGACTCCATGGTGCCCGTGTCAAGCCAGGCGTAGCCGCGCCCGAGCGTCACCACGTCGAGCGATCCATCGGCCAGGTAGAGCTGGTTGAGGTCGGTTATCTCGAGCTCGCCGCGCGCGGAGGGCCTGACCTGCTTTGCAAAGTCGCAGACGCGGCCGTCGTAGAAGTACAGGCCGGTCACCGCGTAGTTGCTCTTGGGATGTGCAGGCTTCTCCTCGATGGAGACGGCGCGCCCGTTGGCGTCGAACTCGACGACGCCGAAGCGCTCGGGGTCCTCCACGTAGTAGCCGAAGACCGTAGCCCCCTGGCCGGACTCGGCGCGCGAGACAGCGGCGGTGAGCTTGGCGCCCAAGCCGTTGCCGTAGAAAATGTTGTCGCCTAAGACGAGCGCGCAGGGCTCGCCGGCGATGAAGTCCTCGCCGATGATGAATGCTTGCGCCAGGCCGTCGGGGCTCGGCTGCTCGGCGTAGGACAGGTTCACGCCGTAATCGGACCCGTCGCGCAGCAGGCGCTCGAAGTTGGGCAGGTCTTGCGGCGTGGAGATGATGAGGATGTCGCGGATGCCCGCCATCATGAGGACGGAGAGCGGGTAGTAGATCATCGGCTTGTCGTAGACCGGCAGGAGCTGCTTGCTCGTGACCGACGTGAGCGGGTAGAGCCGCGTGCCACTGCCCCCCGCGAGGATGATGCCCTTCATACAGCTCCTTTGGCTTGGCTTACATGTAGCGTTATTTGATTTTAAGCGTTTGAAGATAGTGCAGGCGCGCGATTGCGGGTTGTCCAAATCGATTTGCAAAGAATGCTCATGGGCAAGACCGCGTTCGTCCTCAATGTGCTATGGGAAAATGCTGATGACTGCCGAGACAATGTCCTGCTAAACCGTGAGGCTACCCCTCGAGGGTGAAGGGCTCGCCGCCGCGGGTGCCGGCGACGACGTATTCGGCCCAGTACGCGAGGCTTTCCGCATGGTCGCCGATGCCCTCGAAGTACTTGGCGATCATGAGCAGGTCCACGCCCGTGTCCACGTCGACCTTCTCGTCGAGCATGTTCTTCACGTACTTCTTGCGCAATCCCCCAAGGTGCGCGTCGACCTCGTCGTCCATGGCGATGGCGGCCTTCGACTTCTCGAGGTCGCCTTCCAGGTAGGACGCGACGGCCGTGTCGACAATCTTGCAGACCACGTCGGTCATCTCGCCCATCTCCTTGCGCGCGCCCTTTGAGACCTTGTACTTGCGCTCGGAGATCTCCAGGCGGATGCGCAGGATGTCGAGCGATTCCTCGCCGATGCGCTTGAGATCGGTGACCGCCTTGAGCGTGCCGGACACTTTGCGCATGTCGGCCGCAAGCGGCTGCTGCAGCAGAAGCAGGCGCAGCGCGAGCGTCTCGATGGAGCGCTCGCTTGCCGACAGATTGGAAGATTCCGAGTTGATCTGATCGGCCTCCATCAGCTTTTCGGACTCGTCGCTTTTCGATGCGCACGCGCGCTCCAGGAGCTCTTGGACGCGCTCGGACATCTCTTTGACGTCGCGGTCGAGCTCTTCGAGCTGGCGGACGTAATCGGTTCTCATATCCATGGAATCAGCCAAACCTTCCGTTGAGGTAGTCTTGCGTGCGCTTGTCTTGCGGGTTCGAGAAGATCTGCTCGGTGTCGCCCCACTCGATGACTTCGCCGAGCAGGAAGTACGCCGTCTTGTTGGAGACGCGCGCGGCCTGCTCGATGTTGTGCGTGACGATGATGACGCAGATGCCCTGCGCCGAAATCTCGCCGATGGTCTCCTCGATGGCGTACGTGGCGATTGGGTCGAGCGCCGAGCAGGGCTCGTCCATGAGCACGATCTTGGGATTCATCGCCAGCGTGCGGGCGATGCACAGGCGCTGCTGCTGCCCGCCGGAAAGCGCACATCCGCTCTTGTTGAGCTTGTCCTTGACCTCGTCCCAGAGTGCCGCGCGCTTGAGGGAGGACTCGACGAGCTCGTCGAGCTTGTCCTTGTCCTTCAGACCGTGCTGACGCGGTGCAAAGGCGATATTGTCGTAGATGGACTTCCTGAACGGGTTCGGGATCTGGAAGACCATGCCGATCTTACGGCGCAGGTCGTAGAGGTTCTCTTCCTTGGTGTTGATGTTTCTGCCCTCGAAGTAGATCTCGCCTTCGATGGTGCAGTGCGGAATCTCGCGATTCATCAGGTTGAGGCAGCGAAGGAAGGTCGACTTGCCGCAGCCCGAAGGCCCGATAAGCGCCGTCACCTGCCCCTGCCCGAACTCGAGGTTCACCCCGCGCAGGGCCTCGTTGCTGCCGTAGATGACGCCCACGTCATGGGTCGTCATGAGCGGCACGCCCTCAGCGGGACGCGTGTCTTTGTCGAGCAGTGTCTCGGTCTCGTTTACGCTCATTCTGCCACCAGCTTCTTTCCGACGCGCTTGCCCGCCCAGCGTGCGAGTAGGTTGAAGAGCAGCACGCAGATCATGAGGACGGCGGCGGTGCCGTTGGAGACGGCCTCGACGTCCGGCACGACGCCCTCGGAGTTGATCTTCCAGATGTGGACGGCCAGTGTCTCTGCCGGGCGCCAGATGTTCCACGGGCACGACGCGCTCGAGAAGTCGAGGCAGGTGAAGTCGAGCATTGGCGCCGACTGACCTGAGGTGTAGATCAGCGCGGCAGCTTCGCCAAAGACACGGCCCGAGCACAGGATGACGCCCGTGATGATGGCCGGCATGGCGGTGGGGAGCAGGATGTGGATCGTGGTCTCCCAGCGCGTAAGGCCGAGCGCCAGGCCGGCGTCGCGTGTCGTGGCCGGGACCTGCTCGAGGGCCTGCTGGATGACACGCACCAGAAGCGGGATGTTGAAGATCGTGAGCGCGAGCGCGCCCGATGCAATCGAGTAGCCCCACCCGAAGTAGATGACGAAGAGCAGCATGCCGAACAGGCCGACGACGATGGAGGGAAGCGAGCTCAGGACCTCGATGACGGTCTTGATGGCGGCCGTCACGCCGTTATCAGGCGCGTATTCCTCCAGGTAGATCGCCGCGCCCAGAGAGAGCGGCAGTGAGATGATCAGCGTCAAGATGAGCAGGTAGAAGGAGTTGAAGAGCTCCGGTCCGATGCCGCCTCCCGCCTTGAACTGCTCGGGCTTGGCGGTGAGGAAGTGCGGGTCGAACGCCTTTCCCGCGCCCGAGATGATGATGTAGCAGATGAGCGCGGCGAGCAGCGCGAAGATGAGCACCACGATTGCCGTGAGGATGCCCGTCGCGATGCGGTCCGAGCGCTTTGCGGACGCGACCGCGTCCTTGATTGGCTTAGTCATGTTTCACCGCCGAACGCCTTCCGATGAGATGCACGATGAGGATGAACACGAGCGACATGACGAGCAGGATGAGGGCAAGCGACCACAGCGCGTCGTTGTAGACGGTGCCGAAGGGCTCGTTGCCCATGCTCGTCGTGAGCACGGAAGTGAGCGTTGCCGCCGGCGTGAACAGCGAATCCGGCATGGCCGCCGCGTTGCCGATGACCATCTGGACGGCCAGCGCCTCGCCGAAGGCGCGTGCCATCCCCAAGATGATCGCGGTCAGGATGCCCGGCGTGGCCGCCTTCAAGACGATGTGCCAGGTGTTTTGCCAGCGCGTGCCGCCGAGAGCGGCCGAGGACATGCGGTAGGAATCGGGGACCGCCTCGAGCGCGTCGATCACCAGCGAGGTGACCGTCGGCAGCACCATGACGGCGAGCACCAGGGAGCCTGCCAAGACGCCGTAGCCCGTGCCGCCCGCCCAGCTGCGGATCCAGGGCACGAGGATCGTCAGGCCGACGAGGCCGAAGACGACTGACGGGATGCCGACGAGCAGCTCGAGTGCGGGACGGAACACGCGCTGGCCGAACGAGGGGTTGACCTCGACGGTGTAGACCGCCGAGCCTATGGCAAACGGAATGACAATCACGCAGGAGAGCAGCGTGACGGAAAACGAGCCGACGATCATGGGCAGGGCGCCCACGGTGGGCATCCCCATATCGTCGAGGAGGTGCGGGTTCCACACCGTCCCCGTCAGAAATCCGATGAAGTCGACTCCGTCGTTGGTGAAGGTCGAGATGCCGCGCTGGGCCACCATGATGATGAGCGAGAAGACCACCAGGATGACGATGATGATGCAGAAGCCTGTGAGGAGCTTCCCCACCCTCTCGACCTGCTTTTTCGCAAGTTTGTTCATGTACCTTCCTCGAATGAGATGTGAGTGGCGCGCGTCTTCGGCGGCGCATCGTGCGAGTCGCATGTTCGATGCGTCCCCGGAGGCGCGCTCCCGTGATGTCAGCAGGTGCGCGAGCTGCCCGTTTTACGGGCCGCCTTGCCCAGTGCACCTGCCTGACACGAAGGGTCGGGCGCCTTTTGCGGGGCGAGTCGGGAGTTCCCGCCCAGCTCATCGGCGCCGCTTCATGCAGACCTGCCCAAGTTCTTCCGCTCCTGTGCAGTGGCGGTACGCTCGGGCGCGGTCCGCATTCGCGGGAAACTCTTTAGAGCTTGGTGACCTTGCCGGAGGCGTCGACCTCGACCTTCATCTTCTTGATCGGGATGTAGCCGTTGCTCTCGACGAGGGAATCCTGCACGTCGCTGCTCATCATGTAGTCGATGAACGCCTGGGTGGTGGAGTCGGGGTCGGCAGCGGTGTACATGTGCTCGTAGGACCAGATGACCCACTTGTTGGACTCGACGTTCTCAGAGGTCGGCTTCACGTTGTCGACGCTCAGCGCCTTGATGCTGTCATCGAAGTAGGAGAAGGCGAGATAGGAGATGGCGCCCGGGGTCTCGGCGACCATCTTCTGGACGGTGCCCGAGGAGTCCTGCTCCTGCGGGGTGAAGTCAGACGGGGCCGTATCGCCGTCGAAGACGGCGTTCTCGAAGGTCGCGCGCGTGCCGGAGCCGGAAGCGCGGTTGATGACGGTGATCTTTTCGTCCTGGCCGCCGACTTCCTTCCAGTTGGTGATCTTGCCCATGAAGATCTTCTTGAGGTCGGACATCTTGATGTTGTCGATGTCGACGTCCTTGTTGACGACCGGGCCCATGCCGACGACGGCGACCTTGTTGTCCTTGATCTTGGTCAGGTCACTCTCGTTCTCGACCTTGTCTTCGGCAAAGACGTCAGAGTCGCCGATCTGGACCGCACCGGAGACGATCTGCGTGATGCCCTGGCCAGAGCCGCCGCCCTGGACGGTGACCTGAACGCCGCTGTTGCTGTTCATGTACTGCTCGGCAGCGGCCTCGACGAGGGGCTGCAGAGCGGTGGAGCCGACGGCCGTGATGGAGTTGCCGGACGTGGACGCAGAGCTGGAAGCGCTGCTCGCGGTAGCAGAGCTGCTGGAGCTCGAGCTGGAGCTGCCACCACCGCAGCCGACCAGGCCGAACGAGGCGACCATGCAGGCGGCCACAGCGCCCGCGACGATGGCCTTGACGGCCTTGCGTGGCGACTTTGCCTTCAATTGCTGTTTCATCTTTTCCTCCGAAAAATCCCTTTGAACCGGTATATGCACAGATCAGGCGAAGGCGACGCCTAACCGAAGTGCCCTGTGATGTAGTTCTCGGTGCGCTCGTCTTTGGGCGTCGAAAAGATCTGGTCGGTGGGGCCCTGCTCGATGAGGGTGGCGGGGCGCTCCATCGACTCGCGGAGCATGAACATCGTGTTATCGGAGACACGCGTTGCCTGCTGCATGTTGTGCGTGACGATGACGATGGTCATCTGACCGGCAAGCGTGCGAATGGTTTCCTCGATCTGGCTGGTGGAGATGGGGTCGAGTGCCGAGCAGGGCTCGTCCATGAGGAGTACCTCGGGGTTGGTGGCAAGCGCGCGTGCGATGCAGAGGCGCTGCTGCTGGCCGCCTGACAGGCCGAGAGCGCTTTTCTTGAGGTCGTCTTTGACTTCGTCCCAAAGTGCGGCACGCGTGAGGCAGGATTCGACGAGGTCGTCGAGCTCGGGGCCGCGCTTCAGACCACGCAGGCGCGGGCCGTAGGCGACGTTGTCGTAGATGGAGAGCGGGAACACCGCGGGCTGTTGGAAGACCATACCGACCCGCATGCGCAGCTCAACCTCATCGAGGTTGCCGTTGTAGATGTCCTCGTCATCGAGCTTGAGCGTGCCGCCGACGGTGACATTGCCGAGCATGTCGTTCATGCGGTTGAGGCAGCGCAGCAGAGTTGATTTCCCGCAGCCCGATGGCCCGATGAGCGAGGTGACTTTGCCGGCTTCGATGAAGCTGTTGACTCCCGCGACGGCCGTTTCGGTTCCGTAGGTCACCGAGACGTCTTCTAGCGTGAAACTTCCTGGCACGCTCTCACTGCTCCTGATGTAGGTTTCGTATCCATTGCACGTCCACATGCTAGAAACCCGCACTCGAGCTTTGGTTGCACCGATGTGAACCACTGTTGAACCAACGTGAACTGGGGTGAAATCAATGTGAACCCGCAGGTGAGCGGCACGTGGCAGGCGAGCGCAAGGGGCGCGCACATCCTCGTCCCGTTTGGCACCAGATGGGGGCATGTTGTGCGCGAAGCTCGGAATCCGCCACGCCGCGCACACCCTGAGCCCGTCTGGCACCAGACGAGCATATGTTGTGCGTGCTCTTCACCTGACGCACTAGTTTCGCAGCTCTCCCTTCACCTCCAGAATTCAAGTCGCCACCACACTATTAGCTCAAGCTAGCGGCAAAGATTCCCGGGAATGAAATTTCTCGCTCTTGACCTGCATTTTTCGGAGAAAAGTTGGGTTCGACCCCAGAAACGAGTCGGAGATTCGCAAGGTCGATAGTTCATCATATGCATCGAGATGTTGTACTTGGATGACAAATCGGCAGCAAAGATCACGTTGAATAACACGTGGTTAGCGGACCCTGCGCAGGAACACCAGTTCTGTTCGCATATAGACTCCAGGATGAGTTCAGACCCTCAGTTAATCGAGCGAATGCTTTTCGCCCCATCTCAAAACCAAACGTTGCACCTTATTGTTTCCAGCGAGCAGCACAGGCTAATGCGGAACTCTATCGAATATCGGGTGCACAAGACGCCGTTGCCCAATCGATCCTTTGTCCGATTTGGCAAAGTATGGGTAGCATGTCCCGAACTTTGGCTATCCGAGCTCGCGCTCAAGTTCTCGCCAATTGCCTACTTGAAACTCCTCGGAATGGCTTTTGGCGGATTCACCCCAGACCCCACCTGCGAGATGGGCCTTGTTCAGAGAAACTTCCCGCTGACCTCTCCGAAAGCGATGGAGAATTTTCTCGCTTCCGCAGAAAATATCCCAGGGGCAAAAGCAGCACGTCGATTTCTGGGATTCGCGCCTGCTGGGTCAGAGTCTCCTCAAGAGGTGAACCTGTTTCTGAGACTGACACTTCCGCTGCGCTGGGGTGGGCGTGCCATTCCCACTCCCTGCGTCAACCCTGCTTTTCGGCTCGACACAAAGACGAGACTTGCGCTCAAGAAGAGCACACTGCGCCTCGACATGTATTGGCCCGAACAGCGGCTCTGCGTGGAGTACGATGGTAAGCTCCACTCCGACCCAAACAGAGTCTGCAAAGACGCGGCGCGCCGAAATTTCCTGCTCAGCCGGGGAATCAGCATGATCACGGTCACAAACGAGCAGATGAAAGATCCGCGCCAGTTTGAGGAACTGGTCAGGACGATTTGCAAGGTCACAGGGACGCGCTACTACTCCCCTGCCTAGAAGCGAGGAGCGAAGATTCGATGGCTCGAAGAAGAACTGCGCACCAATTCGATTACCTTGCAGCTCTTTGGATAGCGCACTGTCCCTTAGCAGGGAGAGCGAAACTTGGAGAGCCACGCGCACATCCTCGCCCCATTTGGCACCAGATGGGGAAATACCGTGCGCGGACCATGGCGGTGGGGAGACGCGCGCGCATCCTCGGCGCAAATGGCGGGAATCGGGGAAATATTGTGCGCGGAGTGGTCGCGTGCGGTGGATGGTCGCGTGGATTGTTCGCCTAGCCAGCTAACGTCAGGAAGAGCTTCGCGAACGCCCAGCCCATGAGACCGCAGCCGGGGAAAGTGAAGATCCAGGCAAGTACCATGTTGCCGGCCATGCTCCACTTGACCGAGCTCAGCCGCTTGGCCGCGCCCGTTCCCATGATGGCTGTCGTCTTGGTATGCGTCGTGGAGACGGGCATGCCGGTGAGCGAGGCGAACAGCAGGCAGAGCGCCGCAGCCAGCGAAGCGACGAAGCCCTGGTACTTCTCGAAGGAGACCATGTCCATCGCGACGGACTTGATGATCTTCTTGCCGCCGATGCCAGACCCGAGCGCGAGCACAGTCGCGCAGAACACCACGATCCACATCGGATAATCGCCCGTCGGTGTCCCCGCGCCCACGGCAAGCGCGATGCCGAGCATGGCAACCGACATCCACTTCTGCCCGTCCTGCGCTCCGTGCATGATCGCGAGAAACGCCGCGGCGATGACGTTGAGCGCCGCAAAGGAATGGTTGGCACTCGAGCGCTTCACCCCGCCGAAGAGCAACGGCACCAGCTTGGCGAGCAGCCAGCCGACCGCGAACCCCGCGACCGAGGAGACCACAAGTCCGTAGATAACCTTTATCCAAGCGTCCATGTTGATGCCGGCCCAGCCGCCCTGCACCGCAAGCGCAGCGCCCGTGAGCCCCGCGATCAGCGAATGCGTCTGGCTGGTCGGAATCCCGAAGCGCCAGGCCAGTACACCCCACACGATGATGGCGACCATCGCCGCCGCCAGCGCGACGAGCGCGTGTCCCCCCTGGCCGTTGAAGTTCACCATTTCCCCGATGGTGTCGGCAACCGCCGTGCACAGCATCGTCATGACGATGAGCCCGACGAAGTTGCAGACGGCCCCCATCGCGATGGCCGCGCCCGGTCCAATCGAGCGCGTCCCGATGGCGGTGGCAATCGCCGTCGAGGCGTCGGTTGCCCCGTTGACGATGATGGTCCCCACGATGAGGACCGTTATCCCAAAAAGGAGAGGATTAGAGATGAGCGCCGATACAAAGGCAGAGAATGAAACCATGATCGTTCACTCCAACAGATGCCCTGGTGGTCCTGGTGATAGAGAGGGCCCGCCACACCAGGAAAGGCGGGCCCCAGATATCAGATTAGAAAGTCGTTCGGCCAGGTGGTTGAACCCATGTGAATTACTGTGACAAAAATGAAAACTGGCTTTGGTACGCGTCTTGCCTAGAGCGCGATGCGGGTGTCTGGCGTGGGGCACACGTTCGACGAAATGCACGCAACCAGCGCGAGGCGCGTATAACGCGGGGATAGAAGCCGGTTCTGACCGCAAAACCAGGGAAATGGGGTGCCGTTCTCTCACCGCCTGCAGAAAAACCGCAGGTCATCGGGGTTGCGGATAATCGGGCTCGTTTCGTAGGACGGCTCCGAGCGGTCAAAACCAAACTCAATCCGCAAGCTGGTGGGAAATTTGGGACCCATTCGACTTGCGGGTGCGGTTCGGAGCCGGTTTTGACCGCTCGAGTCGGATTTTTCGATGCTATCTTCCCGACGACGCTATAAAAGCAGCAGGTCAGGGCATCGTCGATATCCGCCCTGTTGGCATTTCGCACTCTCTGAGCGGTCAAAACCGAACTCTATCCCCGCTCCGAGGATAATACAGGCCGCTTTCTGACTAGCATGCGACCCTCCCCACGCAACATCCGGCTGTTCTTCGCCCCTTGCGCGTGAACTATATGTAAAATTGCGTCAGAGGTTTGTCATTTGCGCGATAGTTATCCTATCCACACCAGGCACAGGGAAGCGATTGACATGCCAAGCATTCTGCTGGTAGAAGACGACCAGACAATCAGATTGACCGTTGAGTTCGCCCTCACGAAGGCCGGGTACGCCGTCACGACGGCGCCCGACGGGCAGAGCGCGCTCGAGTACGCGCGCACCGCGAACCCCGACCTGATCTTGCTCGACCTCATGCTCCCGAAGATCTCCGGGCTCGACGTCGCGCGCACGCTCAGGGCGCACAACGACACGGTCCCCATCATCATGCTCACCGCGCTCGACCGCGAAGAGGACAAGATCCGCGGACTGGATGCGGGGGCAGACGACTACATCACCAAGCCCTTCTCGACCGACGAGCTGCTCGCGCGCATCCGCGCCAACATGCGGCGCGCCGGCATCAACTCCTCGCGGCACACCGGCAAGATCGAGGCAGGCGAGCTCATCATCGACCTCGACGCAGCCCGCGTGACCGTGGCAGGCGAAGTCGTCCAGCTGCG
>JBMNPN010000033.1:0-25232 GCA_050943615.1 Coriobacteriales bacterium | reverse complement strand
GCAAAGCTCGGTGCGGTGCTCTTTGCCCTGTTCGCCGTCATCGCGACGCTCGGGACGGGCTCTGCGGTACAGTCCTCCGCCATGACGGGCATCATCTGCGGCAACTTCCCCTTCATTCCCAAGTGGGTGCTCGCCCTCATCATCTGCTTCTTCGTTGCGCTCGTGATCTTCGGCGGGGTGAAGAGCATCTCGAATGTCTGCGAGAAGCTCGTCCCCATCATGGCAGTCCTCTACGCTGGCGGCTGCATCGTCATCCTCGTCATCAACGTGGGCTACCTCGGCGAGGCGCTCTGGATGATCCTCGACTGCGCGTTCACCGGTAAGGCGGTCTTTGGCGGCGCGCTCGGAAGCGGCATCATCTGCGCGCTCCAGTTCGGCTGCGCACGCGGCCTGTTCTCAAACGAGTCGGGCCTTGGTACCGCCCCTATCGTGGCTGCTGCGGCATCGACGAAGAACCCCGCACGCCAGGCGCTCATCGCCTCGACGGGAACGTTCTGGTCGACTGTCGTCATCTGCCTCATGACCGGCGTCGTGCTGGTGTCGACGATGCTCGCCCACCCCGAGATCGTCAACTCGCAGACGCTCCAGCAGGGCGCCGACCTCGCCAATGCGGCCTTTGCGACCATACCTTTCGTCGGAACCCCGATTCTCGTCATCGGCATGGTGAGCTTTGCGTATTCCACGATTCTCGGGTGGAGCTACTATGGCAACCGCTGCGTCACCTACCTCTTCGGAAAGCGCGCCATCCTCCCCTATCAGATCGTCTACGTGGTCGTCGGATTCTTCGGCGCAATCGGCGTCGGGGACTTCGTCTGGACCATCTCGGACATCGGAAACGCGCTCATGGCCATTCCCAACATCATACTGGTGCTGCTCTTGTCAGGAGAGATCGCACAGGCGACAAGGTACTACATCTACGAAGACCATCTCGATGAGAGCTTCGACGAGGAAATCCCGGTCGTCGAGAGCAAGTGACGGGACCGTTTTCCACACGCTTTGCAAAAGGCGCTCAGCCGAGTCCCATCCAACCTGCGATTTTCGGTACATAGCCCATCACGAAGATGACGATGATGAGCGCCGGTATGCCGTAGCTGTACCACAGGCGGAAGCGCTTGGGAAACGCCAGCCCCTCGCCCTTGTCGGCCTCCTTGACGAAGTTATCCCAGCCCCAAGCATGCTTTCTCGTGCAGATGATGACGAATACGAGCGAGCCGATCGGCAGCATGTTGTTGCTCACGATGAAGTCTTCGATGGACTGGATATCGCCGATGCCGGGAATCCCCACGCCGCTCCAGACGTTGAAGCCGAGCGCGCACGGCAGGCTCAGCACGAAGACGAGCACGGCGTTGAGCATGACGGCACGTCCCCTCTGCATGTCCCATTTGTCCATCGACCAGCCGACGAGGTTCTCGAAGACGGCGATTACCGTGGAAAGCGAGGCAAAGCTCATGAGGACGAAGAAGAGCGCGCCCCAGACATTTCCGAGCGGCATCTGGCCGAAGACCATCGGCAGGGTGACGAAGACGAGCGAAGGTCCGGAATCGGGGCTCACGCCGTAGGCAAGGCACGCGGGAAAGATGATGAGGCCCGCGAGGATGGCGACGATGGTGTTGAGCACGGCGATGTTCACCGACTCCCCCGTCAGGCTGCGCTCGCTTCCCACGCGCGAGCCGAGCACCTCCATTGCGGAGATGCCGAGCGACAGCGAGAAGAACGCCTGTCCCATGGCGGCATAGACCGCTTCGCCGAAGGTCCCCCACTGTTCGGATGCCGTGTCTCCGGCAAAGAGATGGGAGAAGTCGGGGAGCAGGTAGAAGGCGACGCCCTCGCCTGCCCCGGGAAGCGTCACCGCGCGCACGCACAGCAAGAGCATGATGACGAAGAGCGCGGCCATCATGACCTTGGTCACGCGCTCGACTCCCTTTTGAAGCCCCACGGCGCAGATGGCAAAGCCGATGACGATGGCGACAACCATCCAGAAGATGAGCTCTGCGGGGTTTGCGCAAAGGGAGGCAAAGACTTGCGATGTCGTCTCGACGCTCGCGCCCGTGAACTGCCCGGAGGCGAGCTTGGGAATATAGGCGAGCATCCATCCCGCGACCACGGTGTAGAACATCATCAAGATCATGCAGCCGATGTACCCCCACCAGCCAAACCAGTGGTACCTTCGGCTGGGTATCAGGATATCGAAGGCCTGGGCTGCGCTTTTCTGGCTGGCGCGGCCGACGGAGAACTCCATGACGAGTACGGGCAGTCCCAAGATGACGAGGAAGATGAGGTAGAGCAGGACGAAGGCGGCCCCGCCGTACTCGCCGGTGATGTAGGGGAAGCGCCAGACGTTCCCGATGCCGATCGCACAGCCGGCGGCAACGAGAATGAACCCGATGCGCGAGGCGAAATGCTCTCGATTCTCTTCTGGCATGTGCAACTCCCCTTTGGTCATGCGTCCCGGTGTTGTTTGTCACGGCGAAAGATACTACCCGTTTGCCGCGCGTTTGTCCTATGGGAACCTATCAACAAGCGAACAGCAGAAAAGATGCCAGGCACCAGCTGCAGATGGGCTCACGAAAAGCTCGCGAAGTTCTTCAGGGCGAACTGTATGGCACGCTGCTTGCCATAGGGCGTGTGCCCAGCAGCCTCGAGGCTCTTGTCTATGAACGTCGCGTTGAAGAAGACCCTGCGTGTCTTGAACTGGCGTTTCACCTGCAGGGCGCACGGGCGCATCAGCGCCTCGTAGCTTGCATGTGCGAGTATCGCCTTGGCGCACATGCGCCCGGAGTGGAGCGCGAAGTAGATGCCCTCCCCGGAAGGCGGGCAGACGAGACTCGCCGCATCGCCGAGAAAGTACGCGGCGTCTGTCCTGAGGAGCACGTCCTTGCCCGTGGGAATGTACGCGCCACGCACCTTGCCCAATTCGACGCCACATGCGCGCGCAAAGCGCTCGAGTGGCTCTCTGAGCTCGTCTCCCCCATACGACCCGCAACCGATCTTCGCGTGGTCTGCGCAGGGCGCATACCAGAAGTATCCGAAGAAACCATCCAGGTAGGCAAAGGTGAGCGGTGTTGCGTTCTTCTCGACGGGCGTCTCGAGCGCGAGCACCGCATCGGGAGAAGCACCGGTGAGGAGCTTTCTCGTGGGAGACAGGGCGCCATCGGCAACGATCAGATGCTCGTAGGGTATCTCGGCGAGCCCCTCTCCTTGCAAGGTACCGGTGACTGTCTTGTTGCGCGTGTCGATGTCGCGGATCTTGAACCTGTCTCTTGCCTGGGCACCGGCTGTCAGGGCGGCGTTCAGGCAGAAGGCATCGAGCGCTTTTCTGTCCGTGCAGGCCATGGTGACGGGCTCGATCGCAACGTCGTGCCTTCCCGCAAGCGTGTGCATGCTCGTGAAGCGCTCCGAGATGACTGTCTGGGCGGGCATGCCGTATATACATGCCAGCTCGCGCTGTGCACGGGGCGTCAGAAGCCCTGCGCACAGTTTCTCTTTTCTTGAAAGGTCGCATGCGTCGACCATGAGGACGCGCTGTCCGGCTCGTGCGAGCTGGTGGGCGCATGTCGAGCCGGCGAGCCCTGCGCCGATGATGAGATTCGTCGTTTCCATGGAGACGATTATATACGTCCAGATACACGAGGACCTCCGCCGGAATCACTCATCGGCGGAGGTCCTTATTTCATGGTTGCCTGCTCATCGCGGTTTTGCTTTTCGTCGTACAAAATGGTTGGTGTCCGACAAATACAAGGTTCGTGGTCTGGTATCCCCTCACGTCTTTACCTCATCCGTCCTGATTTTTTCTTTAGGGCTATAAGGGCCGCGGGGTGAACTTCTCACCGCTATCTAGAACCAGGACGGATACTCACTAAATCCACAGGCAACCAAGTGAGTCAAAATTGTGAAAGAGCAACTAAACCCCAACTTGACAAGGACATAATAGCATGTCGCTATTAAAAACGCAAACGAGAGGTCAGACAGGGAATTTGAAAAGCGAGGAGAAATTAGATGCCCTCGTAGTCGAAGGCGGGGATGAAGGACTCCCCCACTGCTCCGCCCTCTTGCATGAAGCTTCTCTCGAGACCCAGGCCGAGTGCGTAATCGATAAGCTCGTCATATTCATCTGCATCGACGGTTGTGGCTAGTTCGGGATGCTGTTTTTCAATACCAGCAAGTGGCGTGTACTGGTTCATGAGGCTCACGATGATGTCATCGGCATAAGGCTTTGCCGCCAAGACCTCCATGACGCGCTCCGAGTCTTGCAGATTGCCGGGCAGCATGAGGTGTCGCACGATGACGCCGCGCTCCATGACCTCGTCTGGCTCATCTGCACGTTTTCCCATACGGACGGGTCCGACGTGGGCAAACATCGCATCGAGTGCCTTGGAGGCGACCTCGGGGTAGTCGGGCGCATGGGAATAGCGTGCTGCAAGTTCGCTGTCAGCGTACTTGAAGTCGGTGAGGTAGATGTCGACATAGCCATCGAGCGCCTCGATTGCCTCGGGGGTCTCATAGCCGCTCGTGTTGTAGACGATGGGAATCTCGAGGCGCTCTGCCGGTTTGGGGTGCTCGATTTTCTCGAGCATCCCGGGGCGTGCCCTGACGTTTCCGGCACGCGCAAGGTCTATGGCCTCTATGACCTGGGGCATGAAATGGCAGGCGGTGACGAGGTTGATATTAAGTGCGCCTCGGGCCTGCTGCTCGAGAAAGATCTGAGCGAGGCGTTCTACAGAGACCTCTCGACCGAACTGGCCGAGCGCGATCTCGCGGTTCTGGCAGTAGACGCAACGCAGAGGGCAGCCACTGAAAAAGACGGTGCCGCTTCCCGCCTGCCCACTGATGGGCGGCTCCTCCCAATGGTGCAGCGCGGCGCGGGCAAGGCGCAGCGTATCGCCCTGTCCGCAGACGCCCCGCTCCCCCGCCGTGCGGTCGACGCCGCATGAGCGGGGGCAGAGACGGCAGTGAACGTAATCGAGTGTCAAAGCGCTATCTAGCCCTCGAGCTTTGCGGCGACGATCTTGGAGATGACCTTCGGGTTGCCCTGGCCCTTGAGCTCCTTCATGATCTGGCCCATGAAAAAGCCCTGCAGGCCCTTCTTGCCGTTTCGGTAGGCCTCGACCTTGTCGGGGTTTTCAGCCATGAGCTTGTCGATGAGGGCCTCGATCTGAGCGGTATCGGTCGTCTGCTCCATGCCGTGTTCTTTGACGTATGCGGCAGGTTCGGCGTTCTTCGAGAGGATGGCGTCGAGCACCTCCTTGCCCTGCTTGGATGAGATCTTGTCCTCGGTAAGAAGCGTTGCAAGGGTCGAGAGATACGTCGGCTCGAAGTCGAGGTCGGCAAGCTCGCGCTCGTTTTCGCGCAGCCAAGCAACCAGGTCGTTCAGTAGCAAGTTGGCGAGCTTCTTTGCTGGCTGGGCCTCAAGGCCCTCAGCCGCCTTGTCGAAGAGCGCCGCAAGGTCGACGTCTCCGGCGATCTCGGCGGCGTCTGCCTTGGGAAGTCCCCAGGTCTTGATGAAGCGGTCGCGCTTGGCGTCCGGGAGCTCGGGGAGCTTCTTTCGGACGTTGTCGATCCACTCGTCGGTGAGGTCGAAGGGCGCCAGGTCCGGGTCGGGGAACATCCGGTAGTCGTCGGCAGTCTCCTTGACGCGCATTACGATCGTGCGCTTTGCGCTCGGCTCCCAGTGGCGCGTTTCCTGGCGGATCGTGCCGCCGCTTTCGAGCACCTCAGCCTGGCGGCGGATCTCGTAGGCAAGACCGTCGTGCAGGCTCTTGAATGAGTTCATGTTCTTGAGCTCGGTCTTGACGCCGAACTCGGAGGAACCGCGAGGTCTGAGCGAGACGTTGCCATCGCAGCGCATCGACCCCTCTTCCATCGAACAATCCGAAATCCCGAGGGTGAGGTAGATCTGGCGCAGCTTCTGCATGAACAGGCGCGCCTCTTCCGGCGTGCGCAGGTCGGGTTCGGTGACAAGCTCGATGAGCGGCGTGCCGGCGCGGTTGTAGTCGACAAGCGAGCGGTCCGCACCGTCGATGCGGCCTTCCGCGCCGCCCAGGTGCGTCATCTTGCCCGCATCCTCTTCCATGTGGATGCGCGTGATGCCGACATGCGCGATATAGCCGCCGTCCTCATCCTTCTCGACGTCGGTGCGCTCCTTGGCCGCATTGCCGCTGACCTCGAGGTCGAGATGCCCCCTCATGCAGAAGGCGACCGGGCCTTGCGTGGTCTGGAAGTTCTTGGCCATGTCAGGGTAGAAATAGCCCTTGCGGTAGAACATCGAATGCTTCTCGATATCGCAGTTGGTGGCAAGGCCAGCCAAAACAATGCTCTCGATGGCGGCCTTGTTGGGAACAGGCAGCGCACCGGGAAGGCCCAGGCAGACCGGGCAGGTGTGCGTGTTGGGATCTGCTCCGAACTCGATGGGACACGAGCAGAACATCTTGGTCTTCAAGGTGGTGAGCTCGGCGTGGATCTCCAGGCCGATGACCGCTTCCCAGCTCTCGAGCACCTCTTCCAGAGACTTCATCGGCTCTCACCTCCTCTGACGGCGAGCGTGGGAACTTTGCGCACCGACTCCAAGGCGGCGCCGACGCGCAGGATGAGTTCGTCTCTGAACTGCGGGCCGACGATCTGCAGGCCAATGGGAAGGCCGGAGTCCTCCCCCAGTGCTATGGGCAGGTTCATGCCGCCGTTTCCGGCGATGTTGATGCTGATGGTGTAGATGTCGGAGAGGTACATCGTCGCCGGGTCTGAGATCTCGCCGAACTTGAAGGCCGTGCGCGGACTCGTCGGGAGCACGATGGCATCCACCTTCTTGAACGCCTCCGTGTAGTCGCGCGTGATGAGCGTGCGGACCTGCTGGGCCGGGTAGTAGTACTTGTCGTAGACGCCGCTTGCGAGCAGGTAGCCTCCGAGCATGATGCGGCGCTTGGCCTCAGGCCCGAACCCCTCGGCACGGGACTTCTCGTAGCGCTCCTCGAGATTGGCGCCGTGGGCGTGGTGGCCGTAGCGCACGGAGTCGAAGCGCGAGAGGTTGGAGAAGGCCTCGCAGGGCCCGAGCACGTAGTAGGCGCTGATGGCCGCATCGGCGTTCGGGAGCTCAACTTCCACAATCTCGGCACCGAGCCCCTCGAGGTCCCCGAGTGCCCGGTTGAACGCGGTCTTCACCTCGGGTTGTAGGCCCTCGAGCTCCATGAGCGCGGGAACGACGCCGATCTTCATGCCCTCGACGCCGTAGCCGAGGTTGGCGGTGAAATCGACCGTGCACTCCTGGCTCGTGCAGTCCAGCGGGTCACGGCCGGAGATGGCGTTGAGCGTGGCCGCTGCATCGGCGACGCTTCGGGCGAAGGGACCGACCTGGTCGAGCGAGGAGCCGAAGGCGACCACGCCGTAGCGGCTCACGACGCCGTAGGTGGGTTTCATCGCGACCACACCGCAGAAGCTTCCAGGCTGGCGGATGGAGCCACCGGTATCGGATCCGAGCGAGACGGTCGTCATGCCGGCAGACACGCAGGCCGCCGATCCGCCCGAGGAGCCACCGGGCACGCGCTCGAGGTCCCACGGATTCATGGTCTTGCCGAAGTACGAGGTCTCGGTGGAAGAGCCGAAGGCGAACTCGTCCATATTGGTCTTTCCAAGCGGGATGCCGCCCGCCTCGATGGCATTGGCGACGCAAGTGGCGTCAAAGGGGCTCACGTAGTTCTCGAGCATGCGGCTCGCGCAGGTCGTGTGCGTGCCGATCTGGTTCATGTTGTCCTTGAAGGCGATGGGAACGCCGGCAAGCCAGCCGAGCTCCTCTCCTGCGGCGCGCGCCGCATCGACCCTCTTTGCCTGCTCTAGGGCAAGCTCAGGCGTGAGCTCGAGGAAGGCGTGGATATCCTTGTCGCGCTCGTCGATGGCGGCAAGGGCCGCCTGCGCGAGCTCGACGGCGGAAAAATCGCCCTTGGCAAGTCCCTCGTGGATGTCGGCGACGGACAGGGAGGCGTATTCGTCGAAGTTCATCAGCGGTCCCCTCCCTCGCCCAGGATCGAGGGAATTTCGAAGCACCCGTCTTTGACGGAGTCGCTGTTCTCGAGCGCGACCTCGCGCGGGAAGGGCTTTCCGATGACGTCTTCGCGCATGACGTTGGAGAGGTCGCCGATGGGATGGAAGGTCGGCTCGACTCCCTCGAGGTCGTATTCGGTGATGGGCTTTAGGGTCTCGATGATCGAGTTGAGGTCGGTCGTCATCTGCGTGACCTCGTCGTCGGTTAGTCCGATGCGGACGTACTCGGCGATATCGCGAACGTCCTTTTCGGTTAGTGGCACGTGCTATTCCCCCTCGATGCGAATGATGGTTCCGATGTTCTTCACGGTGGGCAGGAGCTTGATCTGCTCGAGCGCGCTGATGAAGTTCTCTTCCTTTGCGGTGTGGGTCATGTAGATGAGATCTGCGGTGTCCTTGTCGTCAGAGGGCTGCACGACGCTTCTGATGGAGACGCCGCAGTCGCTGAAGGCCTTGCTGGTGGATGCCAGGACGCCCGGCTTGTCCTCTACGAGCAGGCGCAGGTAGTACTTGGTCTCGAGGTCTCCCATGGGCCTGAAGGGCAGGGTGTCGGTGCAGGTGCAGCCGACGATGGGACCGGTTCCCTTGGCGATGTGGCGGGCGATCTCGATGATGTCTCCCATGACGGCAGAGGCGGCAGGGCCGGAGCCGGCGCCCTCGCCGAAGAACATGCAGTCACCCACCGCATCCCCGGTGACGTAGATGGCGTTGTAGACGCCGTCGACCCGCGAAAGCTGGTGCGTCTTGGGCAACATGGTGGGATGCACGCGGACGTCTATGCGGCCGTCCTTCCTGTGCGCCATGGCAAGGAGCTTGATGGCGTATCCCATCTCGTCTGCGTACTTGAAGTCGATCGGGCAGATGCTGCGGATGCCCTCGACGAAGACGTCGTCCATGGTCACGCGCGAGTTGAAGGCGATCGATGCCAGGATCGCGATCTTTGCCGCGGCATCGAGGCCGTCGACGTCTGCCGTCGGGTCGGCCTCGGCAAAGCCGCGTTCCTGTGCCTCCTTGAGCGCGGCCTCGTAGTCGAGCCCATCGCGCATGCGGGTCAGCATGTAGTTGGTCGTGCCGTTCACGATGCCGAGCACCGAGCTGATCTCGTTTCCGGTGAGTGCATGCTTGAGCGGCTGGATGATGGGGATGCCGCCGCCCACGGAGCCCTCGAATCCGAGCTCGGCACCTGCCTTGTCGGCGGCCTCGAAGATCTCCTTTCCGCTGGTGGCGAGTAGCGCCTTGTTGGCCGTGACGACGTTCTTGCCATGTTCGAACGCGTCGAACACGACGTCGGCTGCGAACTCGACGCCGCCGACGAGCTCGACGACGATGTCGATATCGGGGTCCTCGACGATATCCTTGTAAGATTCGACAATACAGCTGTCGGGCACACCCGCCTCCACGAGCTTGGAGAGGGTGCGCGTCGTCGCCTTGGCAAGCTGAATGTCGACGCCCACGTGTTTCTTGAAATCATCTTCGTGCTTTTGCAGGATGCGGATCAGCCCGCTTCCGACCGTTCCGCAACCCACCAGGCCGATCTTGACTGTCTTCATACGCGCCTCTTTCCTTCCCTTTGCCCGTTCGTCTCTAGAGTACGTCTCTCATGAGAAGGTCGCTGTAGGTTTCCCGGCGCACGACCTCGTGTGCCACGCCGTCGGTCACGAAGACGATACCCGGGCGGACCTGCTTGTTGTAGTTGCTCGCCATCTCGTTGCAGTAGGCGCCGGTTCCAAGGACGCAGACCGTGTCGCCTGCCCTGCAGGGCTGAAGCGGCGAGTTCTTGACCACCACGTCGCCCGATTCGCAGTGCTTGCCCACGATGTCGCAGATGACCGAGCGCGGTTCGTCGGCATGGTCGACGACGAAGGCCTCGTACTTGGAGCCGTAGAGTGCCGTGCGGATGTTGTCGGTCATGCCGCCGTCGATGGCGACGTAGGTGCAGATGCCCTCGTTGACCTTGACCGAACCCACCGTGTAGAGCGTGATGCCGGCGTTCGCCACAATCGAGCGACCCGGCTCGGTGAACAGATGCGGGTACGGATAGTCGTAGGTGCTGCAGTTCTCGTGGACGGCGTCGGTCGCGGTCTTTGCGAACTGGGCGATGCTCGCCGGCTCGTCGTGGACCGTGTAGGGAATGCCGAGCCCGCCGCCGATGTCGAGGATGCGCGCCGTGAATCCGACCACATGGCGCATCTCGTCCATGAAGGCAAACATCGTGTTGATGGCCTCGACGTAGGAGTTGAGCTCGAAGATCTGCGAGCCGATATGGCAGTGGAAGCCGGCTACGTCGAGGTTGGGAAGCCCGAGAGCGTGCTTGAGGGCCTCTTGAGCTGCCCCGTTGCGGATGTTGAAGCCGAACTTGGAATCTTCGTTCGCCGTCTGGATATAGGCGTGCGTGTCGGCCTCGATGCCCGGGCAGATGCGCAGGACGATCGTCTGCTCGACGCCGTTTGCCTTGGCGCAGGCCGAGATGCGGTCGAGCTCCTCGATGGTGTCGACGACGAACAGGCCGACGCCGGACTCGATGGCCTCGGCGATCTCTCGGGGCGTCTTGTTGTTGCCCTGCGCCACGACGTGCTCCATGGGAAACCCAGCGGCGCGCGCGATGGCGAGCTCGCCTCCGCTCGCGACGTCGATGTAGCAGCTCTCGTCGGCCACGATGCGGTCCATGGCGACGCAGCAGAAGGCCTTGGCAGCGTAGATGATGCTGCTCTGCGGGTAGCAGAGCTTGAACTCCTCGCGGTACTCGGACAGCTGGCGGCGGATGTGCGCCTCGTCATAGACGTAGAGCGCCGTCCCGAACTTCTCGGCGATGTCGATGAGGTCGATGCCGCCCAAGGTGACGTGCCCGTCCTCGACGCGCATGCTCATGGGCGCGACCGCAAGAAGGTCGGATGCTGTGAGCATATCGGGAAGGATGTGCTCGCGTGTCGGTGCGATTGACATGGTATTGAAGTGCCGTCCTTTCTCGTCGTTGCGTCTCTTACATGGAAATCGGGGCGGATACGCCCATCATCGAAAGCGCGTTTCTGAGCACGCGGCGCGTGGCGTCGGCGGCGTAGAGGCGCGCGGTGGTGAGCGCCTCGTCTTCGGTGAGCACGTGGCACTTGGTGTAGAACTGGTGAAACTCGCTTGCGAGCGTCTGCGCGTAGTGCGTGAGCCTGAAGGGCGCGAGGTCGCGTGCGCAGCCGGCGACGAGCTCGCCGAACTCGTCGATGCGCCGTGCCAGGGAAAGCTCTGCCTCGTCGGTGAGAAGGGAGAGGTCCGCATCTTCGGGTATGAGCTCTGCGGCGATTCTGTCGGGGTCGCAGTCCTCGGGCGCGGCGTTGTCGAGGCGGGCGGCGCGGCGCAGAAGCGAGCAGATACGCGCGTGCGCGTACTGCACGTAGTAGACCGGGTTGGTGGAGTCCTGCTTCTTTGCGGTCTCGATGTCGAAGTCGATGGTCTGGTCGGTCGAGCGCGAGAGCATGAGGTAGCGCGTCGCGTCGACGCCGACCTCGTCGATGAGCTCCTCGAAGGTCACCATCTCGCCGGTGCGCTTGGACATGCGCACGGGCTGGCCGTTTCTGAAGAGGTTCACCATCTGGCCGATGACGACCTCGGGCTGACCGGGATGGCCGAACACGTGGCCGGTTGCCTGGATGCGCTTGATGTAGCCATGGTGGTCGGCGCCCAGGATGTCGATGCAGCGGTCGAAGCCGCGGTCCATCTTGTTCTTGTGATAGGCGATGTCGGGGGCGAAGTAGGTGTAGGAGCCGTCTGCCTTGATGAGCACGCGGTCCTTGTCATCGCCGAAGTCGGTCGTCCGAAACCAAGTGGCCCCATCCTTCTCGTAGAGGTAGCCGCCGTCTCTCAGCGCATCGAGGGTGCGGCTCAGCCGCGAGCTCCCATCGGCGTCCTTGGCGTAGGTCGTGCGCTCGGAGTACCAGACGTCGAACTCGAGGCCGAACCCGCGCAAGACCTCCTTGACGTGGTCGAGCTCGGTCGTGTAGGCGACCTCCTTGAAGTGCGCGTCGCGCTCTTCTTCGGGACGGGATGCCCACACATCGCCTTCCGCATCGTAGATCTTGAGCGCGATGTCCACGACGTAGGCGCCCGCATAGCAGTTCTCGGGAAGCTCGGAGCGGTAGGTATCGGCGTTCTCGATGATTTCGTCATGGGCCTGCTCGGAGCTCATTCCCTCTTTCACAAGGCGGTCGATTTGAAGGTAGCGGCGCGAGACGGAGTCTGCAAAGACGTTCATCTGGTTTCCCGCGTCGTTGATGTAGAACTCGCGCGTGACGTCGTAGCCGGCAAACTCGAGGACGTTTGCCATGGCGTCCCCGAGCGCGGCCCAGCGGCCGTGCCCGACGTGCATGGGGCCGGTGGGGTTGGCGGAGATGAACTCGAGGTCGACCTTCACGCCATCGCCGGCGTGCGTGCGACCGTAGTCTCGATCTTGTTCCCGTGCGGAGCGAAAGACGCCTTGCAGGGCCGCATTGGAGAGCTTGATGTTTATGAAGCCGGGGCCTGCGACCTCGACGGACTCGATTGCAGGGTCTTCATCCATGTGCGAGACGATGGCCTCGGCAATCTGACGTGGGTTCATGTGCGCCTTTTTGGCGGAGCGCATCGCGATGGAGGACGCCCAGTCGCCATGCGAGATGTCGCGCGGGCGTTCGAGTTCGGGTTCGGGGGCCTCATCGAGGGGAAGCTCCCCTGCCTCGATGGCCTTGTTGACGGCAGAGCTTATCAGCTGTTCAACCAGAGTACGCAAAGTTGCAAGTTTCCTTTCGACGGCATAGATGCTGCCATTCTACACGTGAACAGTGTTCTCACGGCTCTATTTGGCGCAGGTTAAGTGCCATGTGACACAGACAACGGGGAGCGGACGCACTGTTTAAGGTAGCGCATGGAAGGCAAGCGAATATAACGAGCAGATGAATTTTTATCGGGTGCGATCGTCGGGACTGGCCAGACCCCATCATCGCGCCGTCCGGGGGCTTGTCTCATTGCCTTCCGCCAGTCCCTTGGGAAGCGCATCGTGGGCGCGCAGGCAGGAGACGGCTGCCTTCATCGCGACGTCGCTCACGACATCGGCAAAGCACTCGCGGGAAACGAAGCACTTCAGCATTCCAGAGATGCCTGTCATCTCGGTGCCGGTAATGGAGAAGCGCACGTCGTGGTCCTGATAGAGCATGCCCTTCTCTTTGAGCGCCGCCTTGACGACCCCGGGAAGCTCTTCTTTGATTGCGGCAAGATCGCAGTTCGAATCGAGCACGAGGGGGACGTTCACGATATCGAAGGGGGCGAGCACCTCGAGCGTCGTGGTCGTGAGTATCGAGTTGGGGATGTTATAGAGGTTCCCCGCGGAATCCTCGACCATCATCTTTCGCCAGGTGATGTCCTTTACCACGCCGGTCGTCGTGCCGATGGTGACCCAGTCCCCCACCGCCACTTCACGCGATGCCGAGACCTGAAAGCCGCCGATCAGGGACGTGATGGTCGATTGCGCGCCGAGGGAGAGCGCAATGCCGCCGATGCCCAGGGCGCCCCAGATGACCCCGAGGTTGAAGTCGAAGCAGAAGAACAGCAGCGCGCCGATTCCGCACATCCAGATGACGACGCGCGTGACGTTGGCGAAAATCGACCCGCCCACGCGCCCGTCGGTTGCCTCGTCGAGCATGCGGCGCACGAGCTTCACGAGAACATGGCAGATGACGGCGGTTATGATGACGATGCAGATGGCGCCGATGACGGTACCGGGCCAACCGAAGGCCTGGTACAGGGTGGTCGATTGCGGGTTCACAGGTGCTCCTTGCTAATTCGAAGACCCGTACCGCAGAGGGGCACGGGTACTGAGGCATTCGGATTGGAACGGTGCCTCTGGAAAAACGGCGCGCGGCTCAAGGCGATGAGGCTCGAACCGCGCGCTTGCATTCTCGCTCGCAGAAGATTTCGGGTACGGAAGAACGCTTCCGTTTAGCCGGCGTACTCGATGAGCTTTGCGGCGACCTGCTTCTTGCGCGAGAGGACGCCGGGCATCCAGACTGGGCCATCGGCAAAGGAGATGCCGAACGCGTCTTCGATGAAGCCGATGTCGCCGGCGCCGATGAAGTCGGAGCCTTCCTGGATGATGTCGGTGAGCAGCATGAGCGCGGCATCATAGCCGCCGTCTTCCTGGACCTTTTGGACCTCGGCCGTGATCTCGTCGGTGCGGGCGCGCAGACCCTCGAGGTCGACGGTCTCGTATTGGGCGACCCAGACCTTGCGCCCACCGAAGTTGAACTCCTTGGAGTCGCGCTTGCAGATCTCCTCGGCCGTAACGTCATCGTCGCCGCCGCGCGATTTGAACAGCTTCATGCCGAATTCGGTGAAGTCGACGCCGACGATGCCGGCGAGCTTCTCTACGACTTCGCGGTCGATGTCGGTCGCGGTCGGCGACTTCAAGATGACGGTATCGGTGAGCGCGGCCGCGAGCAGGCAGGCGGCAGTGCCGCGGTCGGGCTCGATGCCGAAGTACTCGTAGAGCTTGGTCACGATTGTGCAGGTCGAGCCGAGCGGGAGGTTGATGAAGGCGATTGGAGCGGCCGTCGTCACGTCGGCGATGCGGTGATGGTCGACGATCTCGACGATATCCGCGCCCTCGATGCCGGGAACTGCCTGGCCGAGCTCGTTGTGGTCGACCAAAACGAGCTTGGTGCCCTCGTCCACGTGGTCGATGAGGTCGGGTGCCGTGATGCCGAACTCGTCGAAGACCAGCTGCGTTTCGGCGGGCAGCGGCCCCAAGCGCACGGGCTTGTACTCGTTGTCGGAATCGAGCTTGTTCTTGAGGGCGGCAAAGCAGTATGCGGACATGATCGCATCGTTGTCGGGGTTCTGATGGCCCACTACGAGAATCTGTGACATGGGTGATTCCTCCTGTTGACGGGATATTCGAATGGGATTATAGCGCTCGGCGCGTCCCGCTTTGCGGGAGTGCATGGTATGCACATGCCCACAAGGCGGAAGCAGGAGCGAACGGGGCGCCGCGATGCGAGATTTCAGTCGACCTTGACGATTGGCGCGAAGTCCTTGAGCAGGTGCTTGGTCCTCCCGGTTTTCTCGAAGGTGACTGTGACCGTCTCCTCGTCTACGCCGACGACCTCTCCGATGCCGAAGACCTTGTGGTCGACCTTGTCGCCTACGTTGTAGTCGGTCGAGCTGCGCTTTGAGCGCACGGAGGAGCGTCCGTTTCCCGCGCCCGTGTGGCCGATCTTACCGAACACACGGCCTCCGTACATTTCCTCGCCGCGGCCCGAGCCGGAAATCCCGCGCCTGTCGCCGCGCTTCTCCCATCCCGTTCCCGCATAGCCGAGAGACCCCACGCCCTCGTGCTCGACGAGCTCTGTGGGGATCTCGTCGATGAAGCGGCTGCGGGGGTTTGCCTGCTCGCGGTTGTAGATGCGCCTGCGTTCGGCGTGGCTCAGATAGAGGCGCTTTCGCGCGCGTGTGATGGCCACGTAGGCGAGCCGACGCTCCTCTTCCACCCCGTTTTCCTGAAGCGAGGTCGCATGGGGGAAGATCGACTCCTCCATTCCCGCGACGAAGACGTCGTTGAATTCCAGGCCCTTGGCGGAATGCACCGTCATGAACGTCACGGCCTCGCCCTGCTCCCCATCGAGGGAGTCGAGGTCGCTTCTGAGCGAGAGCCATTCCATGAAGTCCGCGAGCGTGGGCGCATGGTACCCCGCGGGGATGCCGTCTTCGCCCTGTGGGGCATCGCCGTCGAGCGCTTCTTGGGTAAGGTCCATGTCGTCTTGGTCGGGGACAAGCTCGTGGCCGTCCATGTAGTCGTGGACGACGCCGCGGAACTCGTCGATGTTCTCCGCACGGCCGAAGGCCTCGTCGGTTCCCTGGGCCTTGAAGTAGTCGAAGATCCCTGTGCGCTCGATGATCAGGTCCACGACGTTGTCGAGGTCACCTGAGAATCCGGAGATCTCGTCGATAAGCGAGACGAACTCGGAAAGGGCCCGCTTTGTGGAGGCGCGGCAACTCGGGTCGAGCGACTCCTCGCGCGCCGCCTCGAAAAACGAGAGGTCGCGCTCGTCGGCGGTGAGAGCTATTCTCTCGACGGTGGTCTTTCCAATGCCGCGCTTGGGCATGTTTATGACGCGCCGGCAGCTCACGTCGTCATCGTGGTTGAGCGCGAGCTTGAGGTACGCGCTCACGTCGCGGATCTCGGCGCGGTCGAAAAAGCGTGTGCCGCCCACGATGCGGTAGGAGACGCCCGCGCGCAGGAACATGTCCTCGAGCGTTCGAGACTGCGCGTTGGTTCGGTAGAAGACGGCGATGTCGTCGTAGGATTCGCCCGCGTCGTGGAGCTTCTCGATCTCGGAGGCGATCCAGCGCCCCTCGTCGCGCTCGTCGGCGGCAAGAAAGACGCGGATCTTCTCTCCCCTTTCCCCGGTGGTGTACAGGCGCTTGTCCTTGCGGTTCTCGTTGTGCGAGATGACGGCATTTGCCGCGTCGAGGATGATGCCGGTGGAGCGGTAGTTCTCCTCGAGCTTCACTGTGGTCGTATCCGGCCAGTCGCGCTCGAAGTCGAGGATGTTCCTGATGTCGGCGCCGCGCCATGAGTAGATGGACTGGTCGTCATCGCCGACGACCATGAGGTTGCCGTGGGACTTCGCGAGAAGCTGCGTGATCTGGTACTGGGCGCGGTTCGTGTCCTGGTACTCGTCGACCAGGATGTAGCGGAAGCGGGCTCCGTACTCGTCGCGGACGTCAGTGTTGTCCTTTAGCAAGTGATAGGCGTAAAAGAGCAGGTCGTCGAAGTCGAAGGCGTTGGCGCGGGCAAGGCGATGCTGGTACTGGCGGTAGACGCGTTGAACAGCCTTGTCGAGCGCATCCCCCAGCCGGGGCTGGAAGTCCTCCGGCCCCACGAGCTCGTTTTTCGCCTGCGAGATGCGTGCGCGGACGGCGCCCTCCGAGATGCTCCTCGAAGAACCGTAGCCAAGGTCGGCCAGGCACTGCTTGACGAGGCGCTTCGAATCATCGGAGTCGTAGATGGTGAAGCGGTCGGTGTAGCCCAGCCGGTCGGCGTAGCGGCGCAGCATGCGCACGCACATGCTGTGGAACGTCGAGATCCACATGCCGCGCACCCCGCCGGGAAGCAGCCTCGAGAGCCGTTCGCGCATCTCGGTGGCCGCCTTGTTGGTGAACGTGACGGCCAAGATGCTCCAGGGGGCGACGCCGAGGTCCTCCACCAGGTGGGCGATGCGGTAGGTCAGGACGCGGGTCTTTCCCGAACCCGCTCCCGCCAGGACCAGAAGCGGTCCTTCGGTGGTGAGCACTGCCTGGCGCTGCGCTTCGTTTAAGGCTGTGAGGTCGATCATCTTGCTGCAAGTTCTCCTTTTGTTGGCTTGAGGTGACGTGCGGTGGCAGGTCGCCTGTCTAGGCCTTGACTTCCTTCATGACGACGAGAAGCGTCTCGTAGATACGTCGCAGGTCGGCTGCCGTCATAGGACCTTGCGTGAGCGTGCCGATGCGCTCGAAGATGCGCTCTTCACGGCCCGGGTCGTAAAGCTCCATGCCGCAGGCTGGTTTGAGCTTTCGGATGGCAATGGATTCGGCGGATCTCTCGTTGAGGAGCTTCACGATTTCCTCGTCGAGCTCGTCGATGCGCGCACGGTGTCTTTCGATCTGTGCGCGGGCGTCTTCAGGTGAAACTTCGTCTTCGGTCATCTCATGTACCTTTCTCTTTGCGTGGGGCATGCCGTCAACGTCTCCCCTCCCCTGCTTGCACAGGACAAAGCTAGCATCGGGATGGGACGTGGAAATCTCTAAAGGACATCTAGCGGCGGAAACCGCGCGAATCGCGCACCGATCGGCGCGCGTTCTTCTTGGGGGTCCCTATTCGCTCCAAGAGCGCGCTTCTGAAGAATGTGTTGAAGGCCCAGACGACCAAGATTGCTATCAGAAAGCCGAGAACGATGCCCGCGAGCACGTCGGTCGGATAGTTCATGCCGAGGTACAGACGTGAGAATGCGATGAGGATCGCCGTGATGACGGCCGGGATTCCATAATGTCTGCCGAGCATGACGGCGATGACCGTTGCAGCTGCAAAGGAGCTTGCCGCGTGGATGCTCGGGAACGTGCACCCGGCATGGCTCACGCCGTAGTATGCCGTGACGCCGATGCCCGCCTCAAAGGGATGTGCCCTTCCCACAATCGGGCCCAAGATGAGCTCGCAGAGCACGAAGGCCAGGGCAAGCGAGACCAACGAGAGTATGCCGCACATGCGCTTCTCATCGAAGAAGAGCATGATGACGGCGACGACGACCCAGATGAAGGCGGCGTTGCCGAGGGCAGATATCAATGCCATGAGCTGTGTGACACCAGCGACGCGCGCCGATTGCAGAGCAAGAAGGATTCCGGCTTCCATACGTGAAATTGCCAAGCTTTCAATCAAGAGGGTACGTGTTGCAAGTCTGCGCGCTATACGCGCCGACCCTTAGTCCCATGAGTCTAGCATTAAGCGTGCGCGCCGTGTCCATGAAAACAGTTTGCAGTCTTGTAAATCATCTGTGCGTTTTACATGGGGGACCAAAACTTGTGTTTAGATAGATATTCCACGCGATACGACCTTTCGCTTGGCGCTCAAACGAAGCTTTATCGGATGTACTAAAAGGAAGCGCATTACCAGCATGGAACTTTTCCAACTCGTGCTCATCATCATGGCCGCCATTCTCGTCTCGGCGGTTCTCGAACCGCTCTTGCCCCGTGTCTCGCTCCCATTGGTGCAGATGCTCGTGGGCGTGTGCATGTACTTCTTCGTGCAGCTTCCCACCGACATCTCGATAGACTCGGAGCTCTTCTTGGCGATGTTCATCGCACCGCTCCTGTTCGACGAGTCCAAAAACATCGACAACCGCGCGCTCTTCGACAATATTAAGTCGGTGCTCTCGCTTGCCATCGGCCTCGTGCTCGTTATCGTCTTGTGCATCGGCTTTCTGCTCCACTGGATCGTACCCTCCATCTCCCTTGCCGCGGCCTTTGCCCTCGGAGCTGCGCTCGGGCCGACCGATGCCGTCGCGGTCGCCTCGCTCGGGTCTCAGATTAGCCTCAACAAGCGCCAGCAGGCCCAGCTTTCCGGCGAGTCGCTCCTGAACGATGCCTCGGGCGTCGTCTCCTTTCAGTTCGCGCTCGCCGCCGCGACGACGGGTGCCTTCAGCCTTGCCGAGGCGGGCAGCACCTTTGCCATCGAGTTCTTCGGAGGGCTCGGCATCGGTCTTCTCATCGGCGTGATCGCCGTCTGGCTCATCCGCAAGATCCGCCGTATCGGTGTCGAGAGCGTCACCTTCCATGTCTGCTACGAGCTGTTTCTGCCCTTTGCGAGCTATCTCATCGCCCAGACGCTCGAGGTGAGCGGCATCCTGGCCGTCGTTGCCTGTGGCCTCGTGTTCTCTCTCGGGCCCAAGATTCTCAAGCGCAATGCGGTCAGCTTCTCCACTGTGCACTCCCGCATCGACATCGCCTCGGAGAACGTCTGGGGCGTCATCTCGTTCATCTTGAACGGCACCATCTTCACCGTGCTCGGCTACATTCTTCCTTCCACCATCGAGCCCGCCATCGAGGAGAACTCCGCCGACCTGTTCTGGCTCATCGGCCTTGTGCTCGTGCTCTCGCTGGCCATCGAGGCGATCCGCTTTGTCTGGGTGTTCATCACCGACTGGCTCTCCGACAAACCCGAGACCGGGGGCAAGAGATTTTCCTTTGGCGAGGACTTCCTGAAGAACGTGCTCGTGACCACGCTCTCGGGGCCGAAGGGCGCCGTCTCGCTTTCGATTATGCTCACCATCCCGACCAAGCTTGCCTCTGGACATGCCTTCCCCCAACGCGACCTGCTCCTCTTTCTGACCTGCGGGGTCATCCTCGTCACCTTCTTGCTGGCAAGTTTCGTCGTCCCAGCGCTTTCGCCGCGAAAGGACGATTCGGACAGCTCCAACATCGACCCCGATCTCGAGACCCAGATGCTCGAGAACGTCATCTCCGGTCTCAAGAACGCCGCCGACGAGACCAACCGCCGCGCGACATTCCAGGTGGTCTCGGCCTACCAGGCGCGTATCGCGAATGTCAAGAAGAAGGCGGCGAGCTCTCATGCCTTGCGCTACCTGCGCCAGGAGGTCCTCGTCGAGCAGGAGAACTACATCAAGGCCGCCATGCAGACAGACGATGTCGACCGCAGGCTCGGCGAGACCTACCTCAAGCGCATCGACAAGATGAAAGAGACGCTCATGCGCACGTCCAAGTTCAACAGGAGCGATAACACCGAGAACCGCCCGCTTGCAAGCTCGACGACGGTGATGCGGCGCGTTGCGCGCAAGGCAAGCGATCGCAAGAACTCAAAGCGCGCGCGTATCGAGTTCAAGATCGCCATCGAGCAGGTGGCAGTCGAGTATCTCCAGCAGGTGGAAAAGGCGGCCGATCCGGAACGTGCCGATGCGGCCGAAGCGCTCATCTGCGAGCACTTGCCCCTGCTCAATGCCCTGAAGATGCAGCTGAAATCGCTCAACCGCGCCGAGTCCCTAGATGCCGGCGAGACCGCCGATCTGCAGAGCACCCGCTTCATCCGCACCGACAGCGGCACGCTCTACAAGGAAAGCGATGACGGGGAAGACGAAGAGTACGAGGGGCTCTCCGACGTGCAGGCAGAGGCATTCCGCCTCGAGCTCGAGCAGATCCAGTCGATGAACGAGCGTGGGAAGATCAGCAACTCAGCTGCGCGCGAGATGCGCGAGGAGGTCTATCTACTCCAGATGGGGCTCACGGAATAGCGAAGATTCACGCATTGCCCCTCCATTGACCCCGCCCACAATACAGTTCGGGGGCGCCGCCCGTGCCAGGTGCACATGGACGACGCCCCCAAAAACTTCGCCTGAATGGCGTATCAGCCGCGCATATCAGATAGCCCTTAGGCGATCTTTGCCTCGTACCCGGCATCGACGACGGCCTTGACGAGCGCGTCGTCCGATACGTCCTTGGCGAGTGTCACGACGGCGCTCTTTCCGTCCAAGTCGACATCTGCCTTCTCGACGCCGTCGACGCCCTCGAGCGCCTCGGTGACATGCGCCACGCAGTGCTCGCACATCATTCCCTCTACGGCGAGTTTCTTTTCTTGAGCCATCATATCCTCCTCAATATCGGAACTTGTATCTTGACCTGCAGGGAGCTCAGGTTCCTGCAGGGTCGTGCCCTCATCGGCTTCATCTTCCTCGATAACGTCGAACTTCGGCTTCCAGGCGCGCAACCTGAGCGCATTGGTGACGACGCATACCGAGCTGAAGCTCATGGCCGCCGCGCCGATCATCGGGTTCAGGGAGATGCCTGCCCAGGCAAAGACGCCTGCCGCAAGCGGGATGCAGATCGTGTTGTAGATGAGCGCCCAGAAGAGGTTCTGCTTGATGTTTCGCATCGTGGCACGCGAGAGGTCGAGCGCCACTGCGACGTCTTGGAGGTCGCTTCTCATGAGCACGATATCGGCACTCTCGATGGCGATGTCGGTGCCGGCTCCGATGGCGATGCCGGTGTCCGCGCGCGCCAGTGCGGGTGCGTCGTTGATGCCGTCGCCGACCATGGCAACTCTCCCCTGCTCGGAAAGCTCGCGGACCTTTGCCTCCTTTTGCTCGGGGAGCACGCCCGCGACGACCTCGTCGACTCCGACCTGTGCCTGGATTGCGCGCGCCGTGCGCTCGTTATCGCCGGTGAGCATGACGGTCTTGAGGCCCATGGAATGTAGGTCTTCGATTGCCGCTTTGCTCGTGGGCTTGACCACATCGGCGCACGAGATGATGCCGTAGACCCTGTCGCCCCAGGCAAAGAGGAGGGGCGTGGCACCAGTTGAGGCGTCCTTTTCCAGTTTGTCGGAAAACGCGCTGACGTCGATGCCGTTCTCCTCGAGGAAGGAGGCATTGCCCGCATAGGCGCGCTTTCCCTCGACATCTGCCGAGACGCCGCGTCCTGCGTGGGTCTCGAACCCTTCGATGGCAAGCGGTTTGACGTTCTGTCGATTGGCATACGAACAGATCGCCTGGGCGAGCGGGTGCTCGGATTTCTCCTCGAGGCCATAGGCAAGCGCGACGAGCTTCCGTGCATCGACGCCCTCGACCGGCTCGACGCCGACTACTTGAGGTGCGCCCTTGGTGATGGTACCGGTCTTGTCGAGTGCGACGGTCTTGACGTCGCGGGCGACCTCGAGCGACTCGGCGCTCTTGATGAGGACGCCGGACTTGGCGCCGCGTCCCGTGCCGACCATGATGGCGGTGGGAGTTGCCAGGCCGAGCGCGCAAGGGCAGGAGATAACGAGTACGCAGATGCCGTAGGTGACGGCCTTGCCGAGGTCGCCGGAAACGATCAACCAGACGATGAAGGTCACGATGGCAACGCCGATGACGGCGGGAACGAAGATGCCCGCGATCTTGTCAACGGTCTTTTCGATGGGCGCCTTCGTGGAGGTGGCGTCATCGACGAGCTTGACGATACGCGCAAGTGCCGTGTCGGAGCCGACGGCAGAGGCGCGCATGAGGATCCAGCCGGATTTCAACAGCGTGGCCCCCGTGACCTCATCTCCCACCTGCTTTGCAGCTGGGATGGGCTCGCCGGTGAGGGCGGACTCGTCCACGGCGCCCTCCCCTTCCACGACGCTTCCGTCGACGGGAATCGCCTCGCCTGCCTTGACAACGAGAAGATCTCCCACGGAGAGTTTCTCGACGGGAACCTCTTCGTCCACGCCGTCACGACGGCGCACTGCCGTCTTGGGCGCGAGGTCCATGAGGCTGTCGAGCGAATCGGTCGTACGGCGCTTGGCACGCGCCTCGAAGTACTTGCCGAGCGTGATGAGCGTCAAGATCATGCCCGCGGAGTCGAAGTAGAGATCCATGGATGCCATGTGTGCGCCCATGAAATCGGAGGCGCCGTAGGCGATGCCGATCCTGTAGACCGCGGCGACACCGTAGATGATCGAGGCGCTCGCGCCGAGCGCGACGAGCGAGTCCATGTTGGGCGAGCGGTAGGCAAGCGCCTTGAAACCGTTGCGGAAGAACTTGAAGTTGACGGCGACGATAGGGATGAGCAGGAGGATCTCGGTCAGCGCGAGCGTGATGAGGTTCGCGTCTCCCAAAAAGACCGACGGGAGCGGCCAGCCGAACATGTGCCCCATGGAAAGGTAGAAGAGCGGTACGCAGAACACGATCGAGACGATGAGGCGCGTGCGGACCTTCTTTGCCTCGGCTGCGGCCAGCTCGGCCGTGGATGGGCCCTTGACCTGGCTTGCGGCGGCAGCCTGTCCTTTCTCGGCGCGCGGGAAAGCGCCATATCCCGCCTTGTCGACGGCAGACGAGATCGCTGAAAGCGTTTCCTCGTTTCCGTCGTAGTCGACCTCCATGCTGTTCTTTAAGAGGTTCACGACGGCCTCGTTGACGCCGTCGACTCCCTCGGTGGTCTTTGTGACGCGTGCCGCACAGGCTGCACACGTCATCCCGGTGATATCGAAAGTCTGCTTCATGGGCTTTTCGGCACCTCCTTTATTTCGCGACGCGCATGATGAGGTCCATGGCCTCATCGACGATCTCGTCGTTGCCCTCGCGGATCTGCTCGACGACGCAGGTCTCAAGATGGTTCTGGAGCACAATGCGCTCGACGCTTTTAAGTGCGCTGACCGCAGCGGAAAGCTGGACGAGCACGTCTCCGCAGTAGCGGTTGTCATCGATCATCTGCTTGACGCCGTTGAGCTGGCCGATAGCACGGTTTAGTCGCTTCTGCAGATCCTTTTGGAGCTCTGCCTCGCGCGGTGTGTTCTTGTAGCGCGCGCATTGGCAGCTCTGCTTGGCTTCGGTTTCATGGGTTCCCATAGTTGCGACCCCCTTGGATACGTTTTTCACAAACGAGACTATATACCCCATGGGGGTATTAGAACATGACAGAATGGCAACAAATACCCCTGAGGGGTATATATGTTCCGTTGACCTTGGCAAATATCCGTTTGCAATAATTAACTTATTTTCCTGTGAATACCGTGCGTATTGCCTACAATAGAGTTTGAGAGAGCAAACTATATGATTGCAGGTGAATCGCTTTGGATTTCCACGGCTTGACGTGCGTTGCCCGGGCCGGGATCGGAAGCGTTCCAAGAGGAACTACATGAACCTATCAGAACTGGAGATTGGCCAGAACGCGCTCGTGACCTCCGTCGAGGGCGAAGGAGCGCTGCGGCAGCATTTTCTCGATATGGGGCTCATCCCCGGTTCCCGGGTGACGCTCGTCAAGTACGCGCCTATGGGCGATCCCATGGAGTTGCGCATCCACGGCTACGAGCTGACGCTTCGCATAGACGAGGCAAAGCGTATTCGCATCGAGGACGTTCGCGATACCGATCCCAGGAAAGGACACGCCCCGGCTCATGCGCATCCGGGACATGGCCATGATCGCGGAGGCCACGGGCATGGGAACTCCGCGGCTCACGGCCATCACGGAGCGCATCCCGCCTCACAGCGCGTCTCGAGCGACTTCGAGCCCACGCAGCACCCCGGCCTGGGCGAGCCCGGTATCTTCCACGACCGTAAGAACGAGCATCCTCTGCCGGAAGGCACGACGATGCGCTTTGCGCTTGCAGGAAACCAGAACTCGGGCAAGACGACGCTCTTCAACCAGCTCACGGGGTCCAACCAGCACGTGGGGAACTTCCCCGGCGTGACCGTCGAGCAGAAAAGCGGGCCGATCCGCGGTCACGACGACACGATCGTCGTCGACCTACCCGGCATCTACTCGCTGTCTCCCTACAGCGCAGAGGAGGTGGTCTCGCGCTCGTTCATCCTCGAAGAACATCCGCATGCCATCATCAACATCGTCGATGCCACCAATATCGAGCGCAACCTCTATCTTTCCATGCAGCTCATGGAGCTCGGCATCCCGATGGTGCTCGCGCTCAACATGATGGACGAGCTCATTGCCAACGGCGGCTCTGTCAAGATCAACCTCATGGAGCAGATGCTCGGCATCCCCGTCGTCCCGATCTCCGCCATGCGAAACGAGGGCGTCGACGAGCTCGTCATGCACGCGCTTCATGTGGCCAAGTACCAGGAGCCCCCGCTGCGCACTGACTTCTGCGGCAAGGACGACCATGGCGGAGCGGTTCACCGCTGCATGCACGCGGTCATGCACCTCATCGAGGACCATGCCCAGCGTGCCGA
>JBMNPN010000032.1:0-25503 GCA_050943615.1 Coriobacteriales bacterium | reverse complement strand
ACCGCACGCACAGTATTTCCCCAGATGGCGGGAGATGGGCAAATACTGTGCGCGGGCTCAGCAGTCCACGGGCGGCGCGCACACCCACGGCCCAGATGGTGGGAGGCGGGCAAATACTGTGCGCGTGCTCTGCGTCTCAACGCTCCCGCGCACAACCAGAGCCCAAATGGCGGGAATCGGGCAAATAACGTGCGCGGCCCCCGGAGCCCGCTGCGCCTCTGCGCGCGTCGAACCTTCTCATGCGAACATTCGCGTAAGCTTGCGGGGCGCCTTTCCCGCGCTACTCCTCCTTTGCTGTAACATCTTCTTTACTAACGTTATTTTGTGCAAAAACTCTGCATGTTTGAGGTGCGCAGGGCAGGTGTCATACAATGACTCCCTGTGAGTTGTCGGGCCTGTGCCCAGTAAGGAGCTGAAGAAATGGCAGAGACCATTCCCGGCGGTCTGTCCGTCGCAAATGACGTCATCGCCGATATGGCCGGTTACGCCGCCCTCGAGAGCTATGGCGTCGTGGGCATGGCGTCTCCGACGCTGTCCGACGGTATCGCAAAACTGCTTCCTGCGAGCAGGCTTCGCCGCGGGATCAAGGTGACGATGACGGAAAACGGGGTGCACCTCGACCTCTACATCATCGTCGAGCATGGCACGAACCTCACCGAGGTGAGCCGCATGCTGGCCGAGAAGGTCCAGTTCGTGCTCGAAGACTCCGCGCAGATCCATGTCGACGGGGTCGATATCCACGTCCAGGGCGTGAAGGTTCGCGATTAGGTCTGCTAGCTAGATACAGGTAAGGGATACTCTTATATGAACATCCGCGACATGCGCAGCTACATTGTCTGCGCTGCACAGGCGTTGAGCGCCCGCAAGGAAGAGATCAACCGACTCAACGTCTTCCCCGTTCCAGATGGCGACACGGGTACCAACATGTCGCTCACCATGGAATCGGTTGTCAAGGAAGTGAACGCGCTGCCGGCAGATTGCGACTCCGCCGCGCTGCGCAAGGCGGTAACGCATGGCTCTTTGATGGGCGCGCGCGGAAACTCGGGTGTCATCACGAGCCAGATCCTTCGCGGATTGTGCGAGGGGCTCGCAGATGCGAGCGAATTCGACGCCGCCACCATCTCGAAGGGACTCGACCGTGCCGTCGAGGTGGCCTTCCAGGCCGTCCGCAAGCCGGTCAAGGGAACGATTCTCACGGTGCTCGAGGACTCTGCGGCTGCCGCGCACAAGGCAGTCGACGACGGGCTCGATGCGATGGACTGTCTGCGCGCGATATCGGATGAGGCGCTGGCATCCGTCAAGCGCACTCCGGAGTTCCTCCCCGTGCTCAAGGAAAACGGGGTCGTCGACTCCGGTGGCTTTGGGCTGACCATCCTCATCCAGAGCTTCGTTGCCGCAGTGACCGGCGACGAAGGTGAGCTTGCGTCCTCTGCCGACTTCACGAAGGCGACCGCCGAGGTCGCCATCGAGCAGGTCCACGATTGGGCGGGATCCAAGTACATGTACTGTACCGAGTTCCTCTTCCACAGCGCCGATGTCGACACCAAGGCGGCGCTCGAGTTTCTCGCCTCGATCGGCGACTGCGAGCTGCTCGTCGGAAATCACCCCGATTTCAAGGTTCACGTCCACACCGACACTCCCGGTGAGGTCCTCAACTACATGACCGAGCGTGGCCAGGTCTCCGAGGTCTTCATCCACAACATGGTGCTCGAGTCCGAAGAGCGTGCCGAGGGAATTGCTGCCGGGGAAGAGGCTGCCGCCGCCGAGCACAAGCCGCTCGCGTTCATCGCCGTCGCTGCCGGCTCGGGCATGGCGAGCATCTTGAAGTCGCTCGGCGTGGACTACGTCGTCTCCGGCGGGCAGACCATGAATCCCTCGACAGCAGACCTGCTCTCTGCCATCGAGAAGGTCAACGCCGATGCGGCAATCCTGCTCCCCGACAACAAGAACATCATCATGGCGGCCAACGCCGCTGCCGAAAACGCCGATATCCCGGTCAAGGTCGTACCCACAAAGAACGTGCCCTCTGCCTTCACGGCGATGTTCGCCGTTGATCTGGACGCCGGGCTCGAGGAGAACGCCGAGGCCATGACCGCGGCGCTCGAAGACGTCGTCTGCGGCGAGGTCACGACCGCCATCAAGGACTCAAAGACCAGTTCGGGAGACCCGATTGCCCCCGGAGACGTCATCGGTATCGCGGAAGGGTCGCTCGATGTGGTGGGCCATGACGTCGACGAGGTGACGCTTGCGCTTATCGACGAGTTCAGCGGGCAAGACGAGTACGACACCCTCACGCTTCTTGCCGGCGAGGACTTCGATGACGAGGCACTCGACGGGCTTACCAAGAAGATCGAGGAGCGCTTCCCCGACATCGAGATCGACGCGCAGCGCGGGGAGCAGCCTCTGTACCCGATCGTCTTCTCGCTGGAATAGGCGCTCTATTTGGACAAGAGGAACACGCGTGCATAACGAGAAGATCGCCATCGTCACGGACAGCACGTGCGATGCCTGTCCCGAGTGGCTCGAGAAGCTCGGCGTCTTCTGCGTGAACCTCGAGGTCCTCAAGGCAGACGGCACGCCCTTTCCATCGGGGAACGCTCCCGAGAACATAGAGCTCTTCTACGATTATCTCCAGACCTGCAAGGAGCTTCCGACAACGTCCATGCCCTCGCCGATCGTGTTCGGCGAGCTCTACTCAAAACTTGCCCGCGAAGGCTATACCCACGTGCTCTCCCTGCACATCACGCAGGCCATGTCGGGTGTGCACACGAGTGCGATCCTCGGGGCAGAGACCGTCGGCATCACCGTCTCCATCCCCGAGACGGCGCGCAACACCTGGGCACTCGAGCTGCTCGTCGAGCGGGCCTGCCGCCTGCGCGACGCAGGGGTGCCCTTCGAGCGGCTCGTGAAGACCATTGAATCACTCATCGAGAAAACCAACGTCATCTTCACCCTCGACACCCTCGACAACCTAGTGAAGGGCGGGCGCGCGGGCCATGCGCTCGGACTTGCCGCAAGCCTGCTCGACATCAAGCCGGTGCTGACGGTGGGAGACGACGGCCAGGTCGTGACGATAGCCAAGGCAAAGTCCATGAAGCGTGCGCTCTCAAAGATCGCGGACCTCGCCGAAAAGGCCGTCGCGAACTTCGGTGCGCTCGATGGCTATTTCATCAACGTGAGAAACCACGCGGACGTCGAGCGCCTGCGCGCGCTCTTCGAAAAACGCGGCATCGACTTCACCGAGCTCGGCGTGCGCCAGGTGGGCCCCGTCATTGCCACGCATGTCGGTCTCGGCTGCGTGGGCTTTGCGTATATCCCGAAGATGGGGGTGGGCAATGCAGAGCCGCTCTGATCAGGATGCACTGCTCGACAGCTCGGTGGAGAACATCCGCGCGGTAAGCGCTGGGCGTGCAAGGATCTTGGCCAAGCTGGGCGTGCGAACGGTGCGCGACCTCCTCTCCAACTACCCGCACCGCTATATCGACCTGTCCAAGGTCGCATCGGCCGCCTCTGCGCCGTTGGGCGAGGTGGTCACGGTCGTGGGAACGGTGGATGAGATTCGCGAAAAGCAGCCCCGGCCGCGCCTCAACATCCTCGAGGTTGCCGTGGTCGACCAGACCGGCGTCATCATCGGGGTGTGGTTTCGCCAGCCGTGGATGGCCAAGCGCTTCCAGCGCGGCATGCGCGTCGCGCTTTCCGGCAAAGTCACTTTCGATTACGGGTTCAAGCGCATGAATTCCCCGTTTGTCGAGTTTTTGGGCGAAGACGGCTCCAACCGCTTCACGCCGCAGCTCGTGCCCGTGCACCCCACCACCGAAGGGCTCTCGACCTCGTGGATGCGCCGTCTCGTGGCAAATGCCCTCGAGCAGACCTCCGACATCAGCGACCCGCTGCCGCCCGAGCTCGTTCGCGCCCGTGGCCTCATGAGCAAGAAGCTCGCGCTTCGCTGGCTGCACTTTCCGCACACACATGCCCAACGCGACCGGGCGCGCTACCGCCTTGCCTACGAGGAGCTGTTATGCCTGCAGCTCGAGATGATGCAGAGGAGGCGTGCCGAGGCGGGTGAGGCGCATCCCATCGTGCACGAAGCGGGTGCAAAGACCGCGGCGCTCAGAGAAGCGCTTCCCTTCGAGCTCACCGACGAGCAGCAGGCAGCAGTTCAGGCGATTTCTGACGACATGTGCGCACCGCGGACCATGAACCGCATGCTTCTGGGCGATGTCGGCACCGGCAAGACGGCCGTTGCCGCGTTCGCTTTGGCGTTGGCCGCGGACAGTGGGCATCAGGCGGCGATGATGGCACCTACCGAGGTGCTCGCGCGCCAGTACGCAGAAAAGCTCGGTCCGCTCTTCGATGCCTGCTCCATCACCTGGGGAATCCTCACGGGCTCGACGCCTGCCGAGGACCGCTCGGATCTGCTCGAACGCCTCCAGTCAGGTGAGCTCGAGGTCCTCTTCGGCACCCATGCCCTCATCGAGCCGACCGTCGTCTTCTCCGACCTCTCGCTCGTCGTGATCGACGAACAGCACCGCTTTGGCGTGCGCCAGCGCAGTGCCCTGCGCCTCAAAGGGCCGGGCTCGGATCTGCTCGTCATGACGGCAACGCCCATCCCGCGCACACTTGCCCTCGCGCTCTACGGGGACCTCTCGACAAGCTACATCCGCAAGCGTCCCGCCTCGCGCCCGCCCGTGACGACCGAGGTCATCTCGCGCAATGCGCGCGGGCGCGCTTACGATGCCATCCGCAACGCCGTGAACGAGGGACGCCAGGCCTACATCATCTGCCCGCTCGTGGGCGTGAGCCGCGAGCAGCGTGCCAAGAGCGCCGAGTCGGGCGAGCTTCGGGCCTCGCTTTTCTCGGGACGCGACATCGCCGATCCCAAGGCGGCAGAGCAGGAGGCGGCCTACCTTGCGGACAAAGTCTTTCCGGGCATGAGTGTCGGGCTTTTGACCGGGCACATGTCTTCGGCCGAAAAGCAGCGGGCCATGAACGACTTCAACTCGGGCGCTACCTCGGTGCTCGTCGCCACGACGGTGGTGGAGGTGGGCATCGACGTGCCCAACGCCACCGTCATGATGGTCGAGGACGCCGAGCGCTTCGGGATCTCGCAGCTGCACCAGCTCAGGGGCCGTGTCGGACGTGGGGAGTATCCGGGGCAGGTCTTTCTTGTCGCCGATCCGGGCAAGGATGACGACGAGCTGAAGGCTCGTCTCGATGCCCTCGTGAACAGCACCGACGGATTCGAGCTCGCCGAGGCGGACCTCAGGGCGCGCCACGAAGGAGACGTGCTCGGGCTCACCCAGCACGGTGCATCGACGCTCAAGCTCGTGAATGTCATCGACGATGCCTCCCTCATCGAGACCGCGAACGCCGATGCCCACTTTCTGCTCGAGGGGGACCCGGACCTTTCCGCCCCGGAGCACGAGCGCCTCTCCCACGAGATAGAGGTGCTCTTCTCAGGATACGAACAAGACGAGGTCAGGGGAGCGTGATCTGATACACCATGCGAATCGTTGCAGGAGAGTTCAAGGGAAGGGTCATCGAGGCGCCCGCGGGAAGCGGCACGCGCCCGACGACCGACCGTGTTCGCGAATCAATATTCTCGTCGGTGTACTCGCGAAAGCCCGACCTGTCTTCAACCGATGTGCTCGACGCCTTCGCGGGAAGCGGCGGCCTCGGCATCGAGGCGCTCTCACGTGGGGCGATGAGCTGCACGTTTTTCGAGCGCGACGTCTCTGCTCGCGCCGTGCTGGAGAAGAACCTCTCGAACCTGCGGCTTGGCCATCCGCGCGCCTGTGTCGAAGGTGCAGATGTCCTCATCGCGGCGAAAAACGACATGGTCCACGCGCCTTCGGGCACCTTCGGACTCGTCTTGCTTGACCCACCTTATGCGCTCGAGCCAAAGGAGGTGCTCGCGTTTCTGGGGACGCTTGCCGGTGTCGGATGTCTCGAGGAGGGGTGCACGATCGTCTACGAGCACGCGCTTGCCAACAGGGACGTTCTTTCCCTGCTCGTGGAGAAGGGGGACCCCTTCAAGCTCACCGGCCAGAAAAAGTATGGCAAAATCTCGGTGAGCTATCTCAAATACGTGAAGTGACGGCACCGCATATTGCCAGTCCGTGCTGACGGACGAACGTGCAGGCCGAGGGGATGAGAGGAGTCAACTGAATGCGCAAGGTACTGGTCCCCGGGACCTTCGATCCCATCACGCTGGGGCATCTCGACGTCATCAAACGCGCAAGCCAGATGTTCGACGAGGTCGTCGTCGGCGTTGCCGCATCGCGCAACAAGGGAAAGGGCCCCCTTTTCTCACTTGACGAGCGCGTTGCGCTCGCAACAGAGGTCACCTGCGATATCCCCAACGTCACCATCATGCCTTTCGAGAACTTGCTCGTGGACTTTGCCAAGTCCATTGGTGCTAAGGTAGTGGTCAAGGGGCTGCGCGCGACGACGGACTTCGAATACGAGTTCCAGATGGCGATTCTCAACTACCATCTGGCTCCCGAGCTCGAGACGGTCTTCGTCATGTCATCCCCCGACTACATGTACGTTTCCTCTTCGATTGCAAAGGAACTTGCTTCGTTGGGTGGCAAGGTCGACAACCTCGTTCCACCGCGGGTAGAAGAGGCGCTCAGGGCAAAGTTTCCCAACACGTAGGAGAAAGGATCGGTAGGCCTGTGCACGACGACACCAATGCAACCATAAAGAAATCATTCCGTCTGCCGCTTATTGCTCTTGGCGTTCTCATTCTGTGCGCCTGCTCGTTCACTGCCCTTGCACTTACCTTGCCGAGCACGTGGGCGGCAAGCCCTGTGGGGGTTGCCCAGGCAAAGACCAGTATCGCAAGTTCCAAGGTGCAGGTCACCAAGCTCAAGAAGGCCTATAGCTACACGGGCAGGGCCGTAAAGCCCAAGCCGACTCTGACCTACAAGAACAGGAAACTCAAGAGGAACCGGGACTATACGCTCAGTTACAAGAGAAACGTAAAGGTCGGCACCGCCACCCTCATCATCAAAGGCATGAGGTCCTTCAAGAAGACGCGCAAGGTTACATTCAAAATCGCTTACAGCTTGGCAAAGCACGGGAAGGTGACCCTGCCGTACAGGGCCTACTACTACACGGGCGAGGCAATCGAGCCGTCGGTCAAGGTCAAGTACCGCAATAAAAAGCTTTCAAGCAAGCACTACCGCATCTCCTACAAGAACAACGTGGATAAGGGAACGGCGACCGTTACGGTAAAGGGCCGTCGCGGCTACAAGGGCACGTTGACCAAGACCTTCATCATCTCCACCAACTTGCGTGCCAACGTCAAGACCTCCCTGTCCCGCAAGACCTTTGCCTATACGGGGACCGCCCGAAAGCCCGTTCCCACGCTGACATACGGTTCCAAGAAGCTTTCGACAAAGACCGATTACACCTATTCGTACTCGAACAACATCAAGGTCGGTACGGCGACGATCTCGTTCAAGGGGGAGAACGGCTACCACTTCTCGTTCAAGAAACACTTCAAGATCACGAAAAGCGGTGGAAAGATCGTCGACGTCAGCGAATGGCAGGGATCTGTCAAGTGGAAAAAGGTAGCTCCCGAGATAGATGTCGCGATACTGCGCTCGTACGTGATGTACTCCTCGCATACGAAGGCGGGGGACCGTACCTCCAAGGACTCGACCAAGCACCGCATCGACAAGAGATACCTCTCGTTTGCGAAGAAGTGCAAGAAGCTCGGCATTCCCTTCGGGTCCTATGGTTTCGTCGTCTTCCACAGCAAGGCGGATGCCGTCAAGCAGGCGACCGAGTTCTTCAACTGCGCCGTCTACGGAAACGTCAAGGGCACAGGCTCGGTCAAGTACTACCCGAACTTCCTCGCCTTCGACCTGGAAGCCTCCTCTATGGACAGGCACAAGTCCAAGATCGCGGCCTGGACGCGTGCGGCGGCCATCAAGGTGCAGTCGCTTGCCAAGAAGGCGGGCTTCAAGAACGGCATCAAACTCGGCATCTACATCAGCAATGACCACTGGAAGACCTACGGTTTCACCAAGAAGGCGGGCAAGAAGACCTTCAAGAAGTACCTCGATTTTGCCTGGTTTGCCATCTACGGCAAGAACAACGGCAAGATTCCCAAGAAGAAAAAGAACAGGCCCGCGTACCCCTACGATATGTGGCAGTACACCAGTGTGGGAAAGGTTTCGGGCATTTCGGGTGATGTGGACCTGTCCGTCGTCCACGCATCCGGGCCAAAGGGTCACAATATGAGCTGGTACATGAAGCCATGAGGCGTGCTGTGTGAATTGCATGCACGCCGCGCACGTCGGCAAGGCTATAGAGTAGAATTCTGAACTCAAAGGCAAAACTTTCCGCTTAGGGCGAGGTTTGCCGCGCGTTGAGAAAGAAGGGATGGCGGCAGCTGTGAGACCTCTCTACATCACAGACACGACCTTGCGCGATGCCCACCAGTCGTTGTGGGCGACGCGCATGGAGACAAGCGATATGCTCCCGATCTTGGAGAAACTCGACAAGATCGGCTACTGGTCCTTGGAATGCTGGGGCGGAGCGACCTTCGACACCTGCATCCGCTTCCTGGACGAGGACCCGTGGGAGCGCCTGCGCATCATCAAGAAGCACTGCCCCCACACGCCGCTGCAAATGCTCACGCGTGGCCAGAACCTCATCGGCTACCACCACTACTCCAAGGACGTGGTGGACCACTTCATAAAGGCGTCCCACAGAAACGGCGTCGACATCTTCCGCGTCTTCGATGCCCTAAACGATATCCGCAACATTGCCGACACCGCCGAGTCGCTCAACGAATGCGGCGCGCACTTCGAGGGAGCCATCTCGTACACGATGAGCCCCGTCCACACGCTCGACAGCTACGTCGAGTACGCGCAGCAGCTCAAGGACCTCGGTGCCAAGTCCATCTGCATCAAGGACATGGCGGGCATGCTCACGCCCTTCAGGACCGAGCGCCTCGTCAAGGCCCTCGATACCGAAGTCGGCCTTCCCGTTCACGTGCACTGCCACTATGTGGGCGGCATGGCGCCGGCAAACTACATCAAGGCCGCCGAGGCGGGTGCCGCCATCGTCGACACGGCATCCGCGCCGCTTGCCTTTGGCAATTCCCAGCCGGCGGTCGAGATGATAGTGGCCGCGCTCAAGGAATCGGAATACGACACCGGCCTTGACCTCGATGCGCTCTTCGATATCGCCGATTACTGGGAAGAGGTCCGCAAGAAGAAGGGCTTCAAGCGCGGCATCTCCACCCTGCAGCACATGCGTGTCTACAGCCACCAGGTCCCGGGCGGCATGATGTCCAACCTCATCAGCCAGCTCGAGGTCCAGCACGCCACCGACCGACTCGACGAGGTGCTCGCCGAGATCCCTCACGTCCGCGCGGAGGTCGGCTTCCCGCCGCTCGTCACGCCGATGTCGCAGATCGTCGGCACGCAGTCGGTCTTCAACGTGCTCACCGGCAAGCGCTGGTCGGTCATCTCCAAGGAGATGAAGGACTACATCGCCGGCTACTACGGCAAGGCGCCCGGCAAGATCGACCCCAAGATTCAAAAGCTCGTGCTCGGCGACGAAAAGCCGCTCGACCCGAGCATTTCCCCCGGCTCGCTGGTCACGCAGAGCTTCGATGACTTCGCCGAGGAGATCGGGGACCTCGCGAGCAGCGAGGAGGACGTTCTCACCTACGCGATGTTCCCCGTCGAGGGACGCGCGTTTCTCGAAAAGCAACGCAAGATCGAAAAGACCAACTTCCTGATGAACGAAGCGGTCAGCATAACCAAAGAGGAGGACTACGTGGATATCTCGCAAATTCGTGACCTGGTGAAACTCGTGGAGGAGTCCGGCGTTGGAGAGATCAGCGTCGAGGAGAATGGCTCCAAGGTCACCATCCGCACTCCGGAGATGGCACCGGCGGCGTCCGTCGTCGCAGCAGCACCCTCCGCCGCAACTGCTCCCGCTGCCGCACCTGCCGCCCAGGCTGCACCTGCCGCAGCACCTGCAAACGACCGCCCGGACAGCTGGGTTGCCGTCACCGCACCGATGGTCGGTACCTTCTATGCCGCTCCGTCCCCTGATGCCGACCCCTTCGTCAAGGTCGGAGACGAGGTCAAGGCCGGAGATCCGCTGTGCATCGTCGAGGCCATGAAGCTCATGAACGAGATTCCCGCGGAAAGCGATTGCACCGTACGCGAGATCTGCGTGGAGAACGCCGACCCCGTCGAGTTCGGCACGGTGATGTTCTACGTCGAGCCCGCGGCCGAGTAGGGGCGGGACAATGCTAGACAAGATCCTCATCGCCAACCGCGGCGAGATCGCCCTGCGCGTTGTGCGCGCGGCCCGCGAGCTCGGCATCAAGACGGTCGCCGTCTACTCGACGGTCGACAAGGACACGCGCGCAGTCGAGCTGGCAGACGAGAAGGTCTGCATCGGACCTGCGCCCTCCAACCAGAGCTATCTGGTGATTCCCAACATCATAGCGGCGGCCCAGACCACCGGTGCCCAGGCGATACACCCCGGCTACGGCTTCCTTTCGGAAAACGCCGATTTCGCCCGCGCTTGCGCCGACAACGACCTGATCTTCATCGGTCCCTCCGCCGATTGCATCGATGCCCTCGGCAACAAGGCTGCCGCCAAGGCGACCATGAAGAAGCTCGGTGTTCCCACCGTGCCCGGAAGCGACGGTCCCGTCGAGACCGTCGATGAGGCACGTGCCTTTGCCCATGAGGTCGGTTACCCGGTACTCATCAAGGCATCTGCCGGCGGCGGCGGCAAGGGAATGCGCGAGGCCCATGACGATGCCGAACTCGAGGAGAACTTCAACGCCGCGCGCGGCGAGGCCGCCGTTGCCTTTGGCAATGACGAGGTCTACCTCGAAAAGCTCATCCAGCGCCCCAAGCACGTGGAGATCCAGGTGCTCGCCGATTCCCATGGCAACGCCATGCACCTGTGCGAACGCGACTGCTCCATCCAGCGCCGGCACCAAAAGCTCGTCGAGGAGGCGCCCTGCCCGGTGCTCACCGAAGAATTGCGCCAGCAGATGGGCGAAGCCGCGCTCAAGGCGGTCCGCGGCGTCGGCTACCAGAACGCAGGCACCATCGAGTTCCTGCTCGACACCGACGGCAAGTTCTACTTCATGGAGATGAACACGCGCGTCCAGGTCGAGCATCCCGTCTCCGAGCAGATCACGGGCGTCGACATCATCAAAGAGCAGCTGAGGATTGCCTCCGGCGAGCCAATGAGCTGCGCAGACCTCGCCCCGATGTCGCCGAAATGCCATGCCATCGAGTTCCGCATCAACGCCGAGGACCCGGCACACGGCTTCAGGCCCTGTCCGGGCACGGTGACGCGCTTCGACCTTCCCGGTGGACCGGGCGTGCGCGTCGACACCTACCTGCGCGCGGGCTCCAAGATCCCGCCCACCTACGACTCGCTCATGGCAAAGCTCATCGTCTGGGGCTCCACGCGCGAAGAGGCGATCGCCCGCGGCAAGCGCGCGCTCGACGAGTTCGTCATCGAGGGCGTGGCCACGACCATTCCCTTCCATCGCGCGGTGCTTGAGAACGAGACATTCCGCTCTGGAAAGGTCTACACTGATTTCATCGAGACCGAAATGAACGGAGGAAACCTGTGAAGGAAAAAGAGTCCGACAAGGGCTTCACGATCGAGGGCGTGGAAATCGCCCCCGGCGTGATCGAGACGATCGTCTCCCTTGCCGCAGCCGAGGTTCCCGGGGTTGCCGGGGTCGGCACGGCGGGCACCATATCGAACATCCTCGCCTCGTTCAATGCGGGACGCCCCATCCCGACGACTGGTATCGAGCTGGCCGTCGCCGATGACGGCACCGTCGCCGTCCAGCTCACGATCCAGTGCTTCTACGGCTACAGGCTCGTAGAGGTGGCAGACAAGGTTCGTGCCGCCGTCGCCGATGCCCTTTCGGGCCAGATCGGCGCCGAGGTGAGCTCCGTCGACATCTACGTCGACGGGCTGGCCTTCGAAGAGTAGGGATCGGCACGCAAGTGGGAGGTTCTGGAAACGAGCGCACGCGCGCACGGCGCGAGGCGCTGCAGGCAATGTACCAGCACGAGCTGACGGGCACGCCGCTGTGCGAGCTCGTGGCGGGCACGGGCGAGACGAGCATGCTGCTCATCCCCGAGCGCCCGGAAGGCGTCGAGGACAACGACCTCATCGGCGTCTCCATGGCCGACTATGCAAACGAGCTGATCGGCGGCATCGTGGCACATCTCGACGAGATCGACCGCTGGATTGCCGACACGGCAGAGAACTGGACGCTCGAGCGCATGCCGATCGTGGACCGCAACATCATCCGCATCGCCGCCTACGAAATCGGCTTCTGCCCCGACATCCCGACGGGCGTCGCCATCAACGAGGCCGTCGAGATCGCCAAGTCCTTCGGCGGCGATGAGTCGCCGAAGTTCGTGAACGGCGTGCTCGGCAAGATCGCGAGCATGGCCGAGGAGAAGAGCGCCGGACAAGGCGTCGCCCCAACGGAAAGCGACGGGAAATAGCGAGCATGGCAGCAAACGATTACGAGAGCTTCGGAGAGCTGCGCGCGCGCCTCGACCAGATCGTCGTCGAGGTCCGCGACAAGGACCTCTCGCTCGAGAAGAGCCTCGACCTCTATGAGGAGGCCATCAAGATCGGCAACCGCTGCGCCGAGTTGGTTGACAAGGCCGACTATACTGATGAGGAAGCGCTCGCCGCCAAGGAAACCATTGGAAACGAAACCCCCGACGTCGGGCTTTCGGGCAAGACGATACCCGCCGAGGGGGATGCACCCGCACCTTCCGATGCGGATACCGAGGAGCAAAGCTGAACGCGCTGGTGTGAAAGCCGACTTCGTCTGACATGACGGGGCGCTTGTGCGAGAGGAGAGGAGGTGAGCTTTTCGTGTCAACCGATATTCTCGATTCCATCGACAGTCCCAAGGACCTGAAGCACTTGAGCTACGAGGAGCTCGACCGCCTCGCCTTCGAGATCCGCGCAAAGCTCGTCGCCACCACATCCGTGACGGGGGGACATCTCGCGCCCTCGCTCGGTGCCGTCGAGCTCATCATCGCCCTGCACCGCGTGCTCGACTGCCCCAAGGACCGCCTCGTCTTCGACGTGGGCCATCAGGCTTACGCTCACAAGCTTCTCACGGGTCGCAGGGACCGCTTCACCACCCTGCGCACCTATGGCGGAATATCGGGCTTTCCGAAAATCGACGAGAGTCCCTACGATGCGCACAATTCGGGGCATGCCTCCGACTCCCTTTCCGTCGCGTGTGGCTATGCGCTCGCCCGCGACCTCGATGAAAGCGACGCTCACGTGGCCGCGCTCATCGGAGATGCCTCCTTTGTGGGCGGCATGAGCATGGAGGCGCTCAACAACATCGGCCACAAACATACCCAGCTTCTCATCGTGCTCAACGACAACGGCATGTCCATCTCGCCGAGCGTGGGAGGCCTTGCCGCGCACCTTGCCAAGGCACGCATGTCGCGTACATACGTCACGGCCCGCAATTCGCTCGAGGATGCCATGAACGCCTCGGGAAAGATGGGGCGCTTGCTCGTCAAGAGCGGAAACGTCGTCAAGGAGTCGGTCAAACAGTTCGTACTGCCAGGCGATACGTTCCTGGAGAGCTTCGGGCTCACCTACATCGGCCCGGTAGACGGCCATGACATCCCGACGCTCGAGCAGATCTTCTCCGACGCCCTGGAGATGGAGGGTCCGGTCGTTGTCCATGCCGTCACGACCAAGGGCAAGGGCTATGCTCCGGCAGAAAAGCACCCCGACCTCTTCCACGGCGTCGGCCCCTTCGACATCGAATCCGGCAAGGTCAAGAAGAAAAATGGCGCTCCGAGCTGGACGTCGGTCTTTTCAGACGAGCTCATCGAATGCGCGTCAGATGATGACGATATCATCGCGATCACGGCGGCCATGGCATCGGGGACCGGTCTCAAGAAGTTCGCGAAGAAGTTTCCCGAGCGCTTCGTCGACGTCGGCATCTCAGAAGAGCACGCCGTCGGTCTGGCAAGCTCGCTTGCCCAGAGCGGCAAGAAGCCGGTCGTCGCCATCTACTCGACGTTTCTGCAGCGCGCCTTCGACCAGATGCTCATCGACGTCTGCCTGCAAAAGCAGCATGTCGTCTTCTGCCTGGACCGCGCCGGCCTGGTCGGCGCCGACGGCCCGACGCACCACGGCGCCTTCGACCTGTCATATCTGCGCCTCATGCCGAACATGCAGATTCTTGCGCCGTCAAGCGATGTCGAGCTCAGGTCCGCTCTGCGCGTGGCGCTCGACCTGGAAGGGCCGGTCGCCATCCGCTATTCGCGCGGAAGCGCCCCGGTCGAAAAGGACACGCCCGCGCCCTGGGAATATGGCAGGGCCTGGAAGAGGTGCGACGGTTCCGATGCCGCCATCCTTGCGACCGGGGCGCTGGTGCCTGCGGCATTGAAGGCGGCAGAGCAGCTTTCCGATGCGGGAATCCATGCAAGCGTCTACGACATGCGCTGGGTAAAGCCCATCGACGCGGACGCCGTCGCTGCCGCGGCGCAGACGGGGCACATCATCACGGTCGAGGACAACACCAAGGTCGGCGGCTTCGGTTCGGGTGTGCTCGAGGTGCTCGCGGCTCTGAACCTGCATCCCCGGGTGAACTCCCTCGGCCTTCCCGATTCCTTCGTCGAGCAAGGCGATGTCGCCACGCTCCACCACAAACTCGGGCTCGATGCGCAAGGTATAGCCGCCTCGGTTCGCGAGGGGCTCGGCCGATGACGAAGCGGCCCCGGCTCGACGAGCTGCTGGTCTCGCGTGGGCTGTTCGACAACGTGCACGATGCCCAGGCCGCGATTCTGGCCGGCGAGGTCGTCGTGGGCGAGCACCGCGAGACATCGGCGGGGCTGAGAGTCGACCCCCAGGTTCCCGTGCGCCTCAAGCGGGGAAAGGAAAAGGACCGTCTCGGGTTCGTGAGCCGTGGCGGCGGAAAGCTCGAGGCGGCACTCGAGGCGTTCTCCTTTGAGGTCGATGGCCTTTCCTGCGCCGATCTGGGCTGCTCGAGCGGCGGGTTCACGGACTGCCTGCTGCAGCACGGGGCGATGCATGTGAGCGCCGTCGACGTCGGCCATGCCGATTTCGACTGGTCGCTCAGACAGGACGCGCGCGTGTCGCTTTACGAGCGCACCAACGTGATCGGGCTTGCCCCGGAAGCTATCGGCGGGCCCTTCGACCTCGTGGTCGCCGACCTGTCCTTCGTGAGCCTCGCGCGCGCAAGCGAGAGCATCGTCTTGCTCGTCCGCCCGGGCGGCTCGTTCATCGGACTCGTGAAACCCCAGTTCGAACTTGCGAAATCCGAGATTGAACAGGGCGGTGTCGTGACCGATGAAAAGGCGCACAAGCGTGCCATAGAGCATGCGCTCTGCGCATTGACAGACCAGGGGCTTTATCCCTGCGGACTGACCTATTCTCCCCTCAAGGGCCCCAAGGGAAACATCGAGTTTCTCTGCTGGGCAAAACGCGCCGCCTCCAAGGGAGAGCGGCAGGGTAGTATATATGCCGATGACGTTTCCCGGGTCGTGCGCGCGGCGCACGCCCGTCTCGACTAGGAAGAAGACTGTTCAGTGAAGGTCCTGCTCGTTCCCAGCGCAAACCCCAAGACGGTGGAATCTGCGCGCTATTTGCGCTCGCGTCTCATCATCGCCGGCATCGACACGGAAGTCCAAGACCCCGAAAAGGACGACGACCCCGTCGTCGCCGTCGAGGAGCTGGCCCTTGTCGTTCCGATGGGAGGCGATGGCACCTTCCTGCATGCCGCCCGCCTCATCGGCTTTGCCAGCGTGCCCCTGCTCGCCTTCAACTACGGCACCCTCGGGTTTTTGGCCGGCAACCCCGAGCGCGACGAGGTGGAGCTCATCGCAGATGCGCTTTCCGGCGATGTCGTCTTCGAGCGGAGGAGCACGCTGGATGCCGAGGTATTCGATGGGGAAGGGGCAGCGCACCCCGTGACCGGTCTCAACGAGATCGTTTTCGCGCGCGGGGGATCGGGGCGCGTGGTCGAGTTCACCTACGGCATCAACGGGACCAAGATCGCGCATCTCAAAGCCGATGGCCTGGTCATATCCACGGCAACCGGCTCGACCGGCTATGCGCTCTCCGCAGGAGGCCCGATAGTCTCTCCTGGCTACAAGGGACTCGTCGTCGTGCCCGTGGCGCCGCATGCGCTCAACACGCGCGCCATCGTGACCGGTACCTCAGATGTGGTCGAGGTGGACATCAAGGCGGCAAGTCCCGGAGAACCCGCCGAGACCTCGGTCTTCGTCGACGGTATGGATCTCGGCGTCCACGATGCGAGCCGCATCGTCGCACGCCGCGGGGAACACGAGCTTTTCTTCGCCCTCGGCGGCGGGGACTTCTTCACGAACGTCTCGCGCGTCTTCTTCGGCGGCCCGGTCAACGGCGGCGCCGATACCGAAGAGGCGATCTAGGCGATGCTCGACGAGCTCCATGTCCACGACCTCGCCCTCATCGAGGACGCGATGCTTGCCTTCTCCGAGCATCTCACGGTGCTCACGGGAGAGACGGGCGCGGGAAAAACCGCGCTGCTCTCCGCCCTCAAGCTCATCAGCGGCCAGCGCGCAGACTCCCAGATGGTCCGCGATGGCAGCGAGGAGGCTACGGCTGAGGCCCGTCTGGTCGACGAGGATGGAGAAGAACACGTCATCAGGCGCCGTCTGAGCGCGCGGGGACGCAGCCGCTGCAGCGTCGATGGCGCGATGGCGACGGTGGGCGAGCTCGCGCAGCGCGCCTCATCGATTCATATCCACGGCCAGCACGAGCAGGTCCAGCTCCTCGACTCCCGTGCCCAGCTCGGCTACCTCGACTCGTGGATCTCTGCCACAGGAGAGCACCTCGAAGCCTATCGTGCCGCGCGGAGCGCCTACCTTGCGGCCGCCGAGCGCCTCGAGCATCTGGAAAGCGCCCAGGCAACGGCCTCAAAGCAGCTCGAGTTCTACCGCTTCACCGATTCCGAGATTTCCAAGGTCTCGCCTGTTCAAGGCGAATACGACGAGCTCGAATCAGAGGTCAGGCGCCTGCAGAACTCCGAGGAGCTCGCCTCGTCGCTCGAGAGCGCTTTCGATGCGCTCAACGGGGACGGCTGTGCGCTCGACCAGGTCGCCCGCGCGGAGGACAGCCTTGCGCGCCTGGCGGGTATCGACCCCGACCTCGACGCGCTCGGGTCCGAGCTCTCCGGGCTCCAGGCCTCCCTCGAGGACTTCGCCCGCGACCTCCACGCCTACGGGCAGACCGTCCAGCACGACCCGGGACGCCTCGAGGACGCTCTGACGCGCCTCGACGAGCTGTCGGGCCTCATGAAGCGCTACGGCCCGGGGATGGAGCAGGTCTTTGCAACATGGGACGAGGCAAAACGCGCACTTGCCGATGCTGATGCGTCCCCCGAGCGCCTCGAGGCCGCCCGCGAAAGGACATCCGAGCTCAAACGAGCGCTCGAGAAAGAGGCCGCCGCGCTTTCTGCACGGCGTCATGAGGCGGCATCCGAGCTCTGCGATCTTCTCGCAGACTCGGTTCACGAGCTTTCCATGGAGGGCGCCGGCTTCGAGTTCGGGTTCGAGGAGCTCCCCTTCGAACGCTGGAGCGAGGCGGGTCCCGAGCAGGTCGAGCTCAGGTACCGCCCGTCTGCGGCATCTCAAGCCCGTCCGCTCTCGCGCATCGCCTCCGGAGGCGAGCTTTCCCGCATCTTGCTCGCGCTCGAATGCGTCCGCTCGGGTGCCGATGAGGGCGTGCACGGGCGCACACTCGTCTTCGACGAGGTCGACCAGGGTATCGGGGGCGCGACGGGAGCAGCGGTCGCACGGCGGCTCGCCGAGCTCGCGCAAAGCTCCCAGGTCATCGTCGTCACCCACCTGCCTCAAGTTGCCGCCTGCGCCGACCGCCACTTCGTCGTGAGCAAGCACGGCGGGGCATCGGGCCTTCCCATCACGATCGTGGAGCCGGTGACAGGAGAGGAGCGCGTCGCCGAGATCGCCCGGATGCTCTCCGGCAAAGTGGACGAGGCGGCCCTCGAGCACGCGCGCTCGCTCATCGAAGACGCCGGAGGCAAGCGATGACGGAAACGGCGCGTTCGGCACTCGCACGCGGAGAGTGCTGCCTTCTCGCCACCGATACGGTCTTCGGTCTCGCTGCTTTGCCCGGGAGTGCCGGCTACGAGCAGATCTTCAAGGTCAAACGGCGTCCCGCAGAGCAGGTCCTGCCCTGGCTCGTCTCGGGCCCTGCCGATCTCATGCGCTACGGCAAGGACATCGCTTCTACTGCAAGCAAGCTTGCCGAATCGCTCTGGCCGGGCGCGCTCACGCTCGTCGTCGAGGCAAGCGAGGAGGCAGCGCGTCTCGGCGGTATTGCCCCAGATGGGAGCGTGGCCTTGCGCGCACCCGACGATGAAAAGCTCCGATCGCTCATCGACGGGCTCGGCTGCCCGCTTGCCTGCACGAGCGCGAACCTCCACGGGTATCCCGCGGTGCAGGAGAAATCCGCGCTCGACCCCGCGCTCAGGGGACTCGCGGGCTATGACGAGCTCCCCACGGGCTGCCCGGGCGGCACTCCCTCCACGATCGTCGATTGCAGGGCGGGCGCAGCGCGCATCTTGCGCTCTGGTCCCCTCGATTCCGAAGTCATCGCCCTACTCGGGCAATGCGGTGCTACACTTCCCGCGTAACTGTACGAGGAAGAGAGGATTCCCATGGCACGACTGATAATCGCGCTCGGAAGCGACCACGGTGGCTTTGAGCAAAAACGCTTGCTCGGCTCGTGGCTTTCCGAACAGGGGCTCGATGTCGTCGACTTTGGCTGCGACTCGGAGGAAAGCTGCGATTACCCCGACTATGCCAAGCCCGTCTGCGAGGCCGTCGCGGCAGGAGAGGCGGATTTCGGCGTGCTCGTCTGCGGTACGGGCATCGGCATGCAGATTGCCGCGAACAAGTGCCGCGGCATCCGCGCGGCAAATGTCACTTCCGAGCCCTTCGCAAAGCTCGCACGCGAGCACAACGATGCCAATGTCGTAACGCTTTCGGGGCGCTTCGTCTCGCTCGAAGAGAACAAGGCTATTCTCAAGACCTTCCTCACCACCGACTTTGCCGGCGGGCGCCATGCAAGGCGCGTCGGCAAGATCATGGCACTCGAAAACGAAAGGTAGAGCAACATGTCCCACACGCATCTGACCCAGACCGATCCCGAGATCGCCAAGGCGATTGACGACGAGCTGTCGCGCCAACGCGGCACCATCGAGCTCATCGCCTCGGAAAACATCACCTCGCTTTCGGTGATGGAGGCCATGGGCTCTGTCCTCACCAACAAATACGCCGAAGGCTATCCCGGCAAGCGCTACTATGGCGGCTGCGAGTACGTCGATGTCGTCGAGAGCATCGCTCGCTCGCGCGTGATCGAGCTGTTCGGTGCCAAGTACGCCAACGTCCAGCCGCATTCCGGAGCCCAGGCAAACCAGGCTGCCTACCAGGCGCTCCTCAAGCCCGGCGACAAGATCTTGGGGATGAGCCTCGATGCCGGCGGGCATCTCTCCCATGGCGCCAAGTTCAACCTCTCCGGCAAGTTCTACGAGTCGCATTTCTACGGCATCGACGAGAAAACCGAGCGTCTCGACATGGACGCTGTGCGTGCCATCGCGCTCGAGGTCAAGCCCAAGCTGATCGTAGCCGGGGCTTCCGCCTATCCGCGTATCATCGATTTCAAGGCCTTCGGCGACATCGCCAGGGAAGTCGGCGCCTACCTCGTGGTCGACATGGCGCACATCGCCGGGCTCGTCGCCGGCGGCGTGCATCCGTCTCCGGTGCCCTATGCCGATCTCGTGACCTCCACCTCGCACAAGACCCTGCGCGGTCCGCGCGGCGGCTTCATGGTCACCAACAACGAGGAGGCCTACAAGAAGTACAACAAGGCCGTGTTCCCGGGCTGCCAGGGCGGACCGCTCATGCACGTCATCGCCGGCAAGGCCGTCGCCTTCGGCGAGGCGCTCAAGCCGTCGTTCAAGGAATACGCGAAAAACGTCGTCGACAACGCCCGCGCGATGGGGGAGGGGCTCGTCGAGGGCGGCCTGCGCCTCGTGTCCGGCGGCACCGACAACCACCTGTGCCTCGTGGACCTCACTCCATCCGGGGTCACCGGCGCCGATGCGGAGGTGCTGCTCGAGAGTGTCGGCATCACGACCAACAAGAACGCTATTCCCAACGATCCCCAGCCCACGACCATCACGAGCGGCATCCGCGTCGGAAGCCCTGCCATGACAACCCGCGGCTTCAACGCCGAGGAAGCGCATCTCGTCGGCACGCTCATCGCCGACGCCCTCAACGCCCATGGCGATGAGGACAAGCTTGCGGCTGTCAAGGGCCAGGTCAACGAGTTGCTCGACGCCCATCCGCTCTATCCCGAGCTCTAACGAGGAGGCATCTCAATGCCCGATACGCGCCCGAGTTGGGACCAGTACTTCATGGAGATAACGCAGCAGGTGGCGACAAGGTCCACCTGCCTGCGCCGTCAGGTGGGGGCGATCATCGTCCACAACAAGCGGATCATCGCCACCGGCTACAACGGAGGCCCCTCGGGGCTGAAGCACTGCCTCGAGATCGGGTGCCTGCGCGAGCAGCTCGGCATTCCCAGCGGCCAGCAGCACGAGCTGTGCCGCGGCATCCACGCCGAGCAAAACGCCATCATCCAGGCGGCGCGCTACGGGCTTCCCATCGATGGGTCCGTTCTCTACTGCACCACACAGCCCTGCACCCAGTGCACCAAGATGATCTTGAACGCCGGCATCACCGAGGTCGTCTACGCCAACGGGTATCCCGACGAGCTCGCCCAGCAGCTCTTGGACGAATCGGGCATCATAGTGCGCCGCTTCGAGCCGCAAATCTGACCTAGACCCCTTATATCCGCTGCTGGATGAATGGCCCGTTTCTTGCCGTAATCCGCGAGAAACGGGCCCGTTTTCTCTGGCCGTGTGCACGCGCTCTGCCGCAGGGCAGGAGAGCACCGTTATCAGGTACCGCGGATGGTTTGGTATCCACCGCGCACAATCATCCGTTCACCTGAAACTCAGGACGATAATCGGCTTCCTCTCCCGTATCCCCGTCATCGAATCGTTATTATTTGTACCCGTTTGTGCAAGGTGTTATCGATTCCGAGAGAACGGAGTGGCGTGGACATCGTTTCGGTCGTGGGAGTGCTCGTCGGCATCATCGTCGGCATCGTGAGCTTCCTTCCCCTCCGCGCGGGAGTCCGCCGCGTCCGAATGATGGACGCGCAGTCCTATTCGGCCGGCTACGTCGGTCCCGCTCTGGTCTCTGTCGCCGGTTCGATTGCCATCCTTGCCGTTTGCACGGCTCTGTGCGCACTCGTCGCTCGTGCTGCAATCCTGCCCTTCGTTCTGGCAGAGGCGCTGACGCTCATCATCGTCACCGCCGCGTTCGCAGTCATGCGCGCAAGACGCGACAGGAAGAAAGATTAGAGAGGAAGACAGCGTGAATCTGCCAGATAATCCGCTAGAAAGGCTCCAGTTCGCTGGTGACAGCGGCGAGACGCCTCTTGAGGAGCTGCAGGGCTCCTTCGATCCGCAGTACCTCTTCAGTTTTGGCGGGACCGGTCTTACCCAGTACATCTTCTGGATGATCATCTGCGTTGTCCTCACGGCGGTCGTCATCCTCGTCGCCGCAAAGAAGCTCCAGCTCATCCCGACCAACAAGTTCGCGAACATGGTCGAGTACGGCTACGAGCGCATCTCCGTCAACATGGGACAGAACGCCATTGGCAAGGGCTATGAAAAGCACATGCCCCTCATCGCGACGCTGTTCTTCTTCATCCTCATCTCGAACTTCATCGGCCTGATTCCGGGCTTCAAGACCCCGACGGGCACCTTGAGCGTCACCTGGGCGCTGTCCACGGTCTCGTTCTTCTACTTCAACTGGCAGGGCATCAAGGCCCGCGGCGGCTGGGGCTACGTCAAGTCCATCGCCCCTGCCGGTCTTCCCGGCGCGATGGTGCCCATCATCTGGTTCTTCGAGCTCATCTCGCTGCTGCTCCGCTGGCTTACACTGGCCGTTCGACTTTACGGCAACATGTTCGCCGGCCATATGGTCCTGGGCATCTTCGCCCTTCTCACCAGCGTCTTCATCCAGTGCATCAACATCAACATGCTGTTCACGTTGCCGCCAATCGTCTGGATGCTCCTGCTGATTGCCATGTACGCTCTGGAATGCCTGGTTGCCTTCCTCCAAGCGTACGTGTTCGCGATTCTGACCGCCGTCTACATCGGTCTGGCAACGTCCGAGAGCTAAGAGCTCCAGGGGACGCTGCCCTAAATGTTCGGTTACTCACCGGATACGGATGTCCGGTAAGTACATAGTTGGAAGGGCCTCGGAAAAGGACGGGACCCGTCTCTAAAGGAGGAATACAAGTGGAAACGACTCTCATCATCTCGGCACTCAAGGTTGTCGGCTATGGTCTGGGCGCTATCGGGCCTGGCATTGGTATCGGCATTGCCTGCTATGGCTGCTGCGTTGGCTCTGCCCGCCAGCCTGAGATGGCCGGCCGTCTGTTCACCGACTTCATCATCGGTGCCGCTCTCGCCGAGGCACTCGCCCTTATCGGCTTCGTCCTTACCTTCATCCTTTAATTAGGGCTCGGACACCATTGTTGGAATTCGAAGCCTAGTAAAGGGAGGTTGAGTAAGTGAAGGCACAGTTCAAGAAGCTTTATGCCCGTTTGGGCGCTTGTGCAGCGCTTGCTAGCAGCATGGTCTTTGCGCTTCCCGGTATGGCGTTGGCGGCTGAGAGGGAGACAAGCGGTATCAACGCTATTCTTCCTCAGATGGACGAGTTCATCCCGATGCTCGTCGCCTTCCTCATCTTGCTGGCGATTCTCGCCAAGTGGGGCTGGCCCGCGTTCGACAAGGTCCTCGAAAAGCGCGAGAACACCATCAGGGCTGCTCTCGAGAAGGCCGAGGAAAACCGCATCGAAAGCGAGCGCGTCCTGAAGGAATATCAGGACCAGCTCAGCTCCGCTCGCGAGGAGGCCGAGACGATCATCTCGGAAGCCAAGCAGCAGAGCGAGGCAATGCGCTCCGAGGTCACGGCAAAGGCCCAGGCAGAGGCCGACCGCATCATCGCGAAGGCTCGCGAGACCATCGAGAGCGAGAAGAAGGCGGCAGTCGTCGAGCTGCAGTCCTCTGTTGCCGACATCGCGGTCGCGGCCATGGCGCGCGTCGTCGAGGAGGACTTCTCCGATGACGACCATCGCAGGCTCATCGAGCGCAGCATCGAAGAGGTAGGTAACCTCAATGCCTAAGAACCGCATGCTCATCAAGCAGGAGATCAACACGTACACCGATGTCCTTCTCGATTTCGCGAAGGAAAAGGGCAACGAGTACGAGATCTCCGCGCAGCTCGAGGAGATGAAAAAGGTCGTTCGCATGAGCCCGGGTCTTGACCAGGTGCTCAACGACGACACGCTCCCCGAAGACACGCGCGCTGATGTCATCGGTGAGGTGTTCAAGGAATTCGACCCCGATCTGGTTAAGTTCCTCTTGGTCATGGGCGAGCGCGGCGATATCTCCCATCTGGGACGCATCGCCGAACTCTACGACCAGAAGCTCCAAGAGCGTGACAACGTCGTCATCTTGGACGTTTCCACGGTCATCGAGCTCGATGACGAGCTGCGCGAGAAGATCAAATCGAAGTTCGCCGCCCAGTTCGACAAGGAGATCGTGCTCCGCGAGCACGTCGAGCCTTGGATTTTGGGTGGTATCAATGTGAGAGCAAACGGCAAGCGCATCGACTGCTGCACCGCTACGCGCCTGGACAAGGTCCGCGTCGCGCTCTCTTCTGTAACGACTGGAGGTGAAAGGTAAATGGCGGAAATCACCGCGAGCGCAATCGACGAGATTCTGCGTCAGAAGCTCGAAGGGCTTGAGACCAATGTCGAGACGCGCGAGTTCGGTTCCGTAATCCAGATCGGCGATGGTATCGCGCGCGTCGACGGATTGAAGAACGCCATGGCTGGCGAGCTGCTGGAGTTCGTGACGTCCGATGGACGCTCCGTCTACGGCCTCGCACAGAACCTTGAAGAAGATGAGGTCGGCGCCGTCCTTTTGGGCGACTCCGATGCCATCAAGGAAAACGATGAGGTCCACACGACGGGCCGCATCATGGAGGTCCCCTGCGGCCACGGCTTTCTGGGTCGTGTCGTCGACCCGTTGGGCAACCCGCTCGACGGCAAGGGCCCGATCGAGGCCGAGGGCACGCGCCCGGTCGAGTTTCGCGCACCTGGCGTCATCGAGCGCCAGCCCGTGCACGAGCCCGTCCAGACCGGCCTTTTGGCAATCGATGCCATGATCCCGATCGGACGTGGCCAGCGTGAGCTCATCATCGGCGACCGCCAGACCGGCAAGACGGCCATCGGCGTCGATACGATCATCAACCAAAAGGGCAAGGACATGATCTGCGTCTACGTCGCCATCGGCCAGAAGGCCTCGACGGTGGCAAACGTGGTCGAGGCCCTCGAGGCCCACGACGCGCTCGACTACACGATCGTCGTCTCCGCCCCTGCATCAACGTCCGCACCGCTGCAGTACATCGCCCCGATGGCTGGCTGCGCCATGGGCGAGTACTTCATCTACAACGGCGCCAACGGCCAGCCCGCGTCGGCCACCAACCCCGGCCGCCACGTCCTGTGCGTCTACGACGACCTTTCCAAGCAGGCCGTCGCCTACCGCCAGATGTCGCTGACCCTGCGTCGCCCGCCGGGACGCGAAGCCTATCCTGGCGACGTCTTCTACCTGCACTCTCGTCTGCTGGAGCGTGCTGTCAAGCTGTCCGACAAGAACGGTGCCGGCTCTCTGACCGCACTTCCCATCATCGAGACCCAGGGCGGCGATGTCTCCGCATACATCCCGACCAACGTCATCTCGATTACCGATGGCCAGATCTTCTTGCAGAGCGACCTGTTCCTGCAGGGCCAGCGCCCCGCTGTCAACGTCGGCATCTCCGTGTCGCGCGTCGGCGGCGATGCCCAGGTCAAGGCCATGAAGCAGGTTGCAGGCACGCTGCGTACCGACCTCGCCTCCTATCGCGAGCTGCAGGCGTTCTCGCAGTTCGGCTCCGATCTGGACAAGGCCACCCAGCAGCAGCTCAACCGTGGTGCCCGTATGACCGAGCTCCTCAAGCAGGGCCGTTACGCCTCCATGGACGTGGAAGACCAGGTCGTCGCGATCTTCGCGGGCGACGAGGGCTTCCTCGACGACATGCCCGTGCGCGACACGCTGCGCTTCCGCGATGGCCTGATCGAGTACATGCACACCGTTCGCTCCGACCTCAAGGAGCGCGTTGCCAAAGAGGGCAAGCTCAACGATGCGCTCAAGGACGAGCTCAAGCAGGCTGTTGCCGCTTACAAGTCCTCGTTCATCATCGGGAAGAAATAGAG
>JBMNPN010000031.1:0-25876 GCA_050943615.1 Coriobacteriales bacterium | reverse complement strand
GTTCGAGAAGGCCCTCGACCCCGCAACGGTTGCCGTCGAGCCGCACGTCAAGAAGGTCGGCTGCTACGGCCTGTGCGAGAAGGGCCCGATGTGCACCATCCTGCCCGACAACATCACCTACTACCACGTCCGGCCCAAGGACGTCGACGACATCCTGAAAAGCATCGAGACCGGCGAGCCGGTAAAGCGCCTGCTGGCAGATGACGCCGACGCGTTCTACGAAGGGCAGCTCAAGATTGCGCTCAGGAACACCGGCCGCATCGACCCGTCCTCGATTGCCGAGTACGAGCAGGCCGGAGGCTACAGCGGCCTGAAACGCGCGCTCTCGATGATGCCCGACGAGGTGATCGACGAGGTCGAGAGAAGCAACATCCGCGGACGCGGCGGAGCGGGCTTTTCGGCCGGGCGCAAGTGGCGCTCGTGCGCGAGCTACGAGTCCGACGTCAAGTACATGCTCTGCAACGGCGACGAGGGCGACCCGGGCGCGTTCATGGACGAGTCCATCATGGAAGGCGACCCCCACAGCGTGATCGAGGGGCTCATCATCGGCGCCTATGCCATCGGCGCCCACCAGGGCTACCTCTACATCCGAAACGAGTACGGAGCGGCACGTGCCGCCGTCGAGCGCGCCATCGAGGATGCTCGTTCGCACGGCTATCTGGGACATGACATCTGCGGCAGCGGCTTCGACTTCGACTGCACCATCGTACGCGGCGGCGGCGCGTTCGTCTGCGGCGAGTCCACGGCGCTCATCGCCTCCATCGAGGGGCGGGTCGGCGAGCCGCGCCCCAAGTACGTGCGAAGCGTCGAGAAGGGCCTCTACGACAAGCCCACCGTGCTCAACAACGTCGAGACGCTCGCCACGATTCCCTACATCCTCGAGCACGGGGCAGAGGAGTTCGTAAAGATCGGCACGGAGAAGAGCGCGGGCACCAAGGTCTTCTCCCTGGTCGGCAAGGTGGAGAACACCGGCCTTGTCGAGGTTCCCATGGGCGTAACGCTTCGCGACCTCATCTTCAAGATCGGCGGCGGTATCAAGGGCGGACGTCCTTTCAAGGCAGTGCAGACCGGCGGTCCGTCCGGCGGCTGCCTACCCGAGAGCAAGCTCGATGCCAGCGTCGACTACGACTCGCTTAAAGAACTCGGCACCATCATGGGCTCCGGCGGCATGATCGTCATGGACGACCGCAGCTGCATGGTCGACGTCGCCCGCTACTACGTGAACTTCCTGTGCGAGGAGAGCTGCGGGCAGTGCACGCCGTGCCGCGAGGGCCTGCGCTGGATGAGCCAGATCCTCACCGACATCTGCGAGGGCCGGGGCAAGGAGGGCGATATCGAGCTTCTCGAGCAGATCTCGGAGACCGTCGCCGACGCCTCGCTGTGCTCGCTCGGAAAGACTGCCCCCAACCCGGTGCTCTCCACGATCCGCTACTTCCGCGACGAATACGAAGAGCACATCCGCGACCACCGCTGCCGCGCCGGTGTCTGCCACGAGCTCACCAAGTTTGCCATCGACCCGGAAAAGTGCACGGGCTGCGGTGCCTGCGCGCGCTCCTGTCCGGCCGACGCGATCTCGGGGGATGTCCGCGAGCCGCATGAAATCGACACCGAGGCCTGCATCGTCTGCGGCAGCTGCCGCAACGTGTGCCGCTTCGATGCCATCTACGTCAAAGGGGGTGCGCGATGATAGAGGTCACCATCGACGGCAAGCCGTGCACCTGCGAGAAAGGCGAGTTCATCTTGGCCGTGGCGCGTCGAAACGACATCGTGATCCCGACGCTGTGCCACCATCCGGCCGTGCCGGGGCGCGGGTGCTGCCGCGTGTGCCTGGTCGAGGTCGAGGAGCGGGGGAGGAGAAAGATCGTCACCTCCTGCAACTACCCGATCCGCTCGGAGTGCAGCGTCTACACGCAAAGCGAGAAGGTGAAGCGGGAACGCTCCATGGTGCTCGCGTTCCTTGCCAAGCGCGCACCGAACAGCGAGCGCATCTCGGAGATGGCAGAAATCTACGATGCGCCGAAAGTCGAGCGCATAAAGGGCATCGACATGGACAAGTGCATCCTGTGCGGGCTGTGCATGACCGTGTGCCGCACCATGGGGACGGGCGCCATCGCAGAGATCTTGCGCGGCACCGAAAAGCGCGTCGCAACGCCGTATGACGAGCCTTCCTCAGAGTGCATCGGCTGTGCGAGCTGCGCGCACATCTGCCCGACGGGCAATATCGAGTGCGTCGACACCGATGACACGCGCACGATCTGGCACCGTACCTTCGAGCTGGTCAAATGCGCCGAGTGCGGCGCGCCCATCGGCACGACAGACGAGCTTGCCTACGCCGCCGATCTGGCAGGCACAGATGAGGTGCAGACGCTCTGTCCAACCTGTCGCGAGCATGCGACGGCGCGCGACCTCGCGCAGACGGGAACGGTGCAGCCGCCGCTCTGAGGGCAGCTTCGCCTTCGAATATCTGGGCATGAAAAGGCGCCCGCCGCATCAAGGAGTGGCGACGGGCGCCTCTGTATCCTGCACTATGCGAAAAGAGCTCAGGCGCCGAGTGCTGCCAGGATCTGACCGATGCGCTCTTTCCAGACGGCGTCCATGCAGTCGTAGGGGCTCTTGCCCGCGCGGTCGGCGTCGCGGATCTCCGTGCTGTAGGGCAGGCAGGCGACGAGCCTGTCGCCGAGCGCGTCTCTCAGATAGGCCTCGTCGTCATCGCCTGTGACCTTCGAGCCCACGTAGAACAGGTTCTCGATGCCGATCTCTCCTGCCATCTTCTCTATGAGGCGCGCGCAGTCAAGCGAGCGCTTGCCCGGCTCGACGACGACGAGCATCGCATCGACCGTCTCTGCCGTGCCGCGGCCGAGGTGCTCGACGCCGGCCTCCATGTCCATGATGAGGGTCTCGTCCTTCTCCATGACCAAATCGTCGATGATGGCCTTGATAAACGCGTTTTCCGGGCAGGCGCAGCCGCCCCCGCCCTTGTGCGCGGCGCCGAGCACGAGAAGCGACACGCCGCGAAAGTCGGTGGCGTACTTCTCGGCGATGTCGTCGACCTTGGGCGTGAGCGTGAACATCTGCCCGTAGGTGCCGGCCTTGGCGCCCATGCGCTCCTCGATCAAGTCGAGCTGCTCGGAGATGGTGACGACCGTATCCTGCAGCTCATCGGGCATCCCCAGCGCACTCGCGAGGTTGGCATCTGGGTCGGCGTCGAGCGCGAGCACCTTCTCCCCACGCTCGGCAAGCGTCAGGGCGAGAATCGCGGCGATGGTCGATTTTCCCACGCCGCCCTTGCCCGAGATGGCGATTTTCATGGCAGCCTCTATTCCCCTGATAAACGCTGGTCAGATGCCGCGTCTATTCTGCGTGGTACTCGTCCCAGAGCTCCTGGAAGGCGCCGAGTGCACCCTCGATGGTCTCCTTGCTGCAGCAGTAACCGGCACGCACCCAGCCCTTCATGCCGAAGCCGTCCGAGGGCACGAGCAGAAGCTCGTGTGCCTTGGCGCGCTCGTAGAAGGCGTTGGCGTCGGGCTCGAGCGCCTTGATCCACATGTAGAAGGCGCCCTGCGGTTTGATGTAGGTGTAGCCGATTTTATCGAGGCCCTCCATGAAGATCTTGCGGTTGATGGCGTAGGCCTCCTTGTCGACCGGCGCATCGATGCAGGCTGCCACGACCCGCTGGAAGAAGTTGCCCGCGCAGATGTAGCCGAGCAGGCGCCCCGCGCCGACGATGGCGTCGTAGACGTTGCGCCAGGCCTCGACCTGGCTCGGAACGAGGATGTAGGCGATGCGCTCGCCCGGAAGGCTCAGGCTCTTGGACCAGCTGTAGGCGATGAGCGTGTTCTCGTAGAGGTCGGGCACCCAGGAGGGCTTGTCCTGATCTTCGTAGTAGAGCTCGCGGTAGGGCTCGTCGGAGAGCAGGTAGATGGGATGCCCGTACTCGGCGCTCTTGCGGCGCAGCACTTCGGCGAGGTCTTCGAGGTTCTCGCGCGAGTAGATGGCGCCGACGGGGTTGTTCGGCGTGTTGATGATGACGACCGCGGTCTTTTCCGTGATGGCGGCCTCCATGGCGGGCACGTCCATCTGGAAGTCGCTTTCGCGGGCGGGCACCTCGACGAGATCGCCGCCGGCGTCGTGCGTCCAGGTCTTGTACTCCATGAAGTAGGGGGCGACGCAGATGACCTGCTCGCCGGGTTGCACGAGCGCCTTGAGCGTGATGGCGATCGACGAGGAGGCGCCGGAGGTGAGGTAGAGGTTCTCGCCGGTGTAGTCGGTGCCGAAGCGGCGGTTCAGGTTGTCGGCGATGACGTTTCGCACCTCGATGAGACCGGGGCTCTGCGTGTAGGCGTGGTTGCGGCCGTGACTCTCTCGCGCCATCTTCTCGATGGTCTCGTCGACGATGGCAGGCGAGGGAACGGACGGGTTGCCGATGGAAAGGTCGAAGACCTTGTCCTCGCCGATCTCCTTCTTGCGGGCCTCGCCGTAGGCGAAGGTCTCGCGGATTTTGTTGGGTGCGGCGCCGAGGGCGCGAATCTCTTCGTTGATCATGTCCGTGCCTGTTTCTTTGGAATCGATGGTTGACGTTGAACAAGTGTAGTCCACTTGTCTGCGTTGGGCATGGGAAATGGAGGCGGTTCTTGCAGCGGTTGCGCGAATATCGGAAAAACCGGTGCACGGAAGGCGTGGGCGGAGCAGGGGAGTATGCCCCTTTGAAGAATCGAGCCAGTGTATGGTTCTTGAAAAAGTATAGCTTTTTTATGTATCCTTATAACTTTTACCGGTCAAAACCTTGCGCTCAACAAAATTCTTGTAACAATTAAGTAAAAGATTACTTGATTTCCTATTGCAAATTATTATCATTATTTGTGGTATGGGAATAACAGCTCTACGTTAGGAAAGGTAACGATGACGCAGAGAAGACACACACGACAACGCCAGATGGTCTATGACGCCGTGCAGGAGCTTTCCGGGTGTCATCCGACGGCAAACGAGGTCTACGCGCAGGTTCACCAGTACGACGGCAAGGTCAGTCTGGGAACCGTGTACCGCAACCTCAAGCTGCTCGCCGATTCCGGTGACATCCTGGCGATCAACTACGCGGGCGGCTGCCATTTCGACCAGCGCACCGACGCCCATCCGCACATCGTTTGCGTCAAGTGCGGTTCGATGGACGATGCGATGGTTGAAGACGACCTGGGCACGGACGCAAAGGTCGCCGAGGCAACAGGCTACAGCGCCGTGACGCACTCCATCGTCTACGAGGGCGTCTGCCCGGACTGCCAGAAAGAGGAAGCTTCGGCGTAGGGCCACAGTTTTCTGGCAACAACTTTAGAGACGCGAAAAAGTAGAGCTTGGCATGCGAAGGGTGTGCCAAGCTCTTCTTTTTTTTGCCGGCGTTCTCTACATCCCGGCGCTCTCGCCCGTCGTCTTGTAGCCGGCTAGGTCGGCTGCCACGTGCTTGAAGCCGATTGCCTCGAACGCGGAGACGATCGCCGTGCGCGTCTTCTCCTCCGTGAGGCGTGCAATATCTTCCGGCGGCACCTCGATGCGCGCGGTCGTGCCGCTCATGCGAACTCTGAGCTGGGTAAACCCCAGGTCGAACAGCACCTCTTCGGCGCTGTTGACCATGTCGAGCTTCTCTTGGGTGATGAGGTCCCCGAACTCGAAGCGCGTGTTCAGGCAGGCAAACGAGGGCTTGTCCCAGCAGGAAAGCCCCAGCTCGCGAGCGAGCTTGCGGATGTCGTGCTTGGTGAACCCGCAGTCGCGCAGCGGGCTTGTGACGCGGTGCTCTTTCACGGCGCGCGAGCCGGGGCGCAGCGTGTCGTCGTCATCGGCGTTCGTGCCGTCTGCCAGGTGGGAAACTCCCAGTTCCCGGGCCGCCTCCTCGAGGGCGTCGAAGAGCGCGCCCTTGCACAGGTAGCAGCGGTTTTCGGGGTTGTGGTCGAAGCCTTCGATATCGAACTCGTGCGTCTCCACGACGATCTGCCTGATGCCGGCTTGCTCGCAGAACGTGCACGCCTCCTCGAGCTCGCGGGCGGGCACGGAAGGCGAGTTCCCCGTCAGCGCTACGGCCCCGTCTTTGAGCACGTCATGGGCGACCTTCATGAGCAATGACGAATCAACACCGCCCGAAAACGCCACCGCGACGCTTCCGAGTTCGCGCAACTCCTCTTTGAGCTGCTCGTATTTTCGCTGTAGTTCTGTTTCGAGCATGCGCATCCTTTCTGCTGCGTGTACAGACAGGCACCAAGTGTAGCGCGCATTGTCCTCAGCGTGGGATGACAGGGCGCTGACCGATTGTTTTATTCGCTGGGACAAATGCGCTGCGAAATTTCCGTATGATTCACGCTATTGGAAAGCGCAGGGGGTGTATTCTTACTCCAATTGCGCTTCGAGGCTTGCGCTTGTCTTTCCGACGCTCAGCAGCGCGCGAAGGGCGGCACTGCCCCTCAAGTCAGCAAAGTTCGAAACGGCGACGCGTGCGCGCGGGGAAGGTCTTTGCAGGTTTCGCATGGTTGAGTCCCCTTCGGGAAAATCTTCTTCGGAAAAAGACGACGCAACGACGGCACGGCCTTCGCATGGCCGCCTGTACGCCACGATGGCAAAGATCGGTCTCATCGGCTTTGGCGGCGGAAACGCGCTTGCCCCGGTCATCGAGCGCGAGACGGTCCGCGAGAACAAGTACATCACGCAAGACGAGTTCGACAAGGACTTCATCGTCGCCAACATCACGCCCGGTGCCCTGCCCATAGAGATTGCCTCGGGCGTGGGCCGAAAGGTCGCGGGCATTCCCGGCATGGTCGGAAGCGCGGTCTGCATGGGCCTTCCCGGAGCGCTCCTCACTTTCATCCTGCTCGCGCTGCTCGCCGGCGCATCCGGCTTCATCATGCAGGAGGTGCGCTTCGCGAGCGTCGGCATCGCGATGCTCATCGTCTACATCCTGTGCGGCTACACCGTGCGCGCGGTGACCCAGCGGCCCAAGGGAACCTGGGAGCGCAAGGTCGCGGTCGTGCTCGTCATCGTCGTCTTCCTGCTCACGTGCGGAAAGCGCCTCTCAAAGATCTTCGGGTTCTCGTCGAGTCCGATTCCCACGCTTGCCACCCTCGATGTCCTCGGTCTCGTCTTCTTCGCGATCTTCTACACGCAAGGCCGCTTCTTCAAGAGCGCCAAGTCCCCCGTGCGCGCCATCATCGCCATCATCGTGGCGGTTGCCTACCTTGTCTGCGAGAACGTCGATGTGCTCGAGGGGTCGGGAATCGTCGCCGCGCTGCGCGTTCTCATGGTCTGCCTGGCCGTCTACGGCTTCGTGCGCAGCCTGATCGACGAGCACGTCGGCGCATGGCGCTTTCCCGTCAAGAAGTTCCTGCGCGAGGCCGGCGCATGGGTGCTGTTCATGGCAATACTCGTGGTGCCGTCGCTTTTCGTCTGCCCGGATGCGCTCGCCTTCATCGGCAACGCCGTGCTCTCGACGCTGATGTCCTTTGGCGGCGGGGATGCCTACCTCGTCTTTGGCCAGGGCGTCTTCGTGGATACCGGCCTCATCAGCTCCGAGGCCTACTACGGGCAGGTCGTGACCGTCTCAAACGCCATGCCGGGAAGCATCATCGCCAAGGTGCTCACGGGCGTGGGCTACATTCTGGGCGGCGCGTACGGCACGACGGCCGCTGTCTGCACGGCGATTGCGGGCTTTGGCTGCGGCGTCGGGATGTCGGGTTTTACCTTCCTGGCAGTCACCTACATCTACGAGGAGTTCGAGTCGCTCTCCATCTTCACCGCCATCCGCCGCTACATCCGTCCCGTCATCGGCGGCCTGCTTCTGACCGTGGCGCTTTCGCTCGTCTCGCTCAATCTGAGCGTCGCCAGCACCTACGAGATCTCGACGGCAGCCATTGTCGTCTTGAGCCTCATCATCATCTGCCTGCTCGTCTGGGTGGGAAAGCGCCGCGACTGGGGGCTCGGCGTCCTCATCGTGGGCGTGGTCGTCGTCGCGCTCATCGGCTGCAACCTCATCGCCTATATCTGATGTTCGCGTACACGAGCGCCGAAATGCGCTATCTTGTCTCTGTGCAATATTGAGGCTTTTTGCAAAAGGACAAGGCAAGGAGAGGCAGTGGCACGGACCGGCAAGTACCCGTTCTTCTCGCATCGCGCGTGCCCGTACTTTCCCTGTCATGAGGGAGTCGATCCCGACGACTTCAACTGCCTGTTCTGCTATTGTCCGCTCTACACGCTCGGTCCCGACTGCGGTGGGGATTTCGTATACACCGAAACGGGCGTGAAGGACTGCTCGGGCTGTACGCGTCTCCACGAGGGGGACCGGGGCAGCGAGCTGGTTCGCGAGAAGTTCTCTGCGCTTGCCGATCTTGCTCGTATCCCGCAGGCAGGCGACGGTGGGCTATCCGGGGACGATTCCCGGGATGCGAGATGAGAGATTTGCCCTTTTTTATGAAAGGGATGCTGACCTATTGGCGAGGCGTGCGAAAAGAGAGACCTTCGCGCGCATGAGATGTGGGGGATGATGCATGTCAGACGACCCTGGCAGTCATGACATAGAAAAGGTCCTCGAGACGTTCGTCGCGGGTCTTGGCGATCCGGACGAAGAGGCGCGCAGCCGCGCGCGCGACCAGTGGAACTCGATTGCAAAGCCGATCGCGAGCCTGGGCGTTCTCGAGGACCTCGTCTGCGATATCGCAGCGCTCACCGGAACTACAGATGTCCGCCTCGACCGCGCGGTGACGACGGTGCTCTGCGCTGACAACGGCGTGGTGGCGCAGGGCGTATCGCAAAGCGGACCGGAGGTGACGACGGCGGTTGCCGACAACGTGGCGCGCCATGCTTCCTCGGTCTGCAAGATGTGCGAGCCGGTGGACATCGACGTCGTGGCCGTCGACATGGGCATGCTCACGCCCGCCCACATTCCGGGCGTCATCGACCGCTGTATCCAGCGGGGGACAGGCGACATCTCGCTCGGCCCCGCGATGACGCGAGAACAGGCCGTCTCGGGCATCGTCTCGGGCATCGAGCTCGTGGAAAGTCTCAAGGATCGGGGCTACCAGATCATCGCCACCGGCGAGATGAGCATCGGAAACACCACCACCTCCTCTGCGATGACGTCGGTCCTTTTAGGACTTGCGCCCGAAGAGGTGACGGGACGCGGCGCGGGGCTTTCAAGCGAGGGCCTGGCGCGCAAGGTGGCCGCCATCAAGCGCGCAATCGCCGTCAACGAGCCGGACCCCGACGATGCGATCGACGTGCTCGCAAAGCTCGGGGGCTTTGACATCGCCGGGCTTGTGGGGATCTTCATAGGCGGGGCCGTGCACCGCGTGCCCATCGTCATCGACGGCTTCATCAGCATGGTGGCCGCGCTGACCGCCCGCCGCATCGCGCCGAAGTGCGCACCTGCCATCCTCGCCTCGCATATCTCGAGCGAGCCTGCGGTCGCCGCGCTCGTCGAGGAGCTCGGCCTTCGCCCCATCATCCACGCCGGCATGCACCTGGGCGAGGGGACGGGTGCCGCTTGCCTCATCCCGCTGCTGCGCATGGCGCTTTCCCTGTACCACGGCACTACCTTCGATGAGACCGGAATCGATGCCTACGAGGTCGATCTAGCATGAACATTCTGATTATCGGCGGCGCCGCGAGCGGCAAGAGCGAGCTTGCCGAGGCGCTTGCCGTGAACTTTGACGGCCCGCGCGTCTACCTCGCGACGATGAACGACGAGGGCGACCGGGAAGATTACGAGCGCATCGAGCGCCACCACCAGCTGCGCGCCGGCAAGGGCTTTTCAACGGTGGAGTGCGCGCAGGGCCTTTCCGAGGCGATCGAGGGGCTCGACGTTGCGGGCGCCACGGTGCTTCTGGAAGACCTCGGCAACCTCGTGGCAAACGAGCTCTTCTTGGAAGACGGCACGCTGCTCGACGAAGACGAGCTCATCTGGTCGGTCGTGCACAACATCGTCTCGCTCGAAAACGGTTCCGAGGCGCTCATCGTCGTTGCCAACGAGGTGGGGGCAGACGGGCTTCTCTATTCGGAGGAGACCGCAGACTACGTGCGCGTCATGGGCAAGCTCGCCTGCGCGCTTGCCGCCGACTTCGACGTGGTCATCGAGACCGTGGCGGGCACTCCCTATATCGTGAAGGGCGCCGAGCGCTTTGCGGAAGGGGTGCCGGTCCCGTGACGCTCCTGCGTTCTCTGGCGATGGCGTTCTCCACGTTCTCGCGGATACCCGTGCCGCAGGTCTCGTGGGAAGAGCGCAGCATGCGCTACCTGATGGCGTTCTTCCCGCTCATCGGCGCAGTTATCGCGCTTCTGCTGTGGCTGTGGTACTTCATCTGCGATCTGCTGCTCTTCGACATGACGCTGCGCGCGGCGGGCGTGACGCTCATCCCCGTGCTCGTGACCGGCGCCATCCACCTGGACGGCTTTTGCGATGTGGTGGATGCGCTCTCGAGCCATGCTGAGCCCGAGCGGCGCCGCGAGATCTTGAAGGACCCGCACATCGGTGCGTTTGCCGCGGTCGCGGTGGCCGCCTACCTGCTCGCGTTCTTCGCATTCGCGATGAATCTGACGGGGCTTGCGGAGGGGACGCTTCTCGTCTTGGTCGGCTGCATCTTCGTGGTGAGCCGCTGCATGAGCTCGCTTGCCACGACATGCTTTCCCCTGAGCGCCACAAAGGGCATGCTCTCGAAGTTCCACGAATCGGCAGAGACCAAGCGCGTCGTGGCTGCGGTCATCGTGGAGCTCGTTGTCGTGGCTGCGGTCATGGTCTGGGCACAGCCGCTTTGCGCGCTGGTCGAGCTTGTCTGCGCGTTTGTCGTGCTCGCGTGCGTTCGCCAAATGAGCCGGTACAGCTTTGGCGGGATGAGCGGGGATATTGCCGGGTTTCTCTTGCAGGTCGCCGAGCTTTGCATGCTGGCGGGCCTGGTCGTTACGGTAAAGGTGATGATGCTGCTGTGATACTGGTGACAGGTGCCATCGCGTCGGGCAAGAAGACGTATGCCCGCTCGCTTGGCTATGAGGAAGAAGACCTTGCCGATGCCACGCTCGACGAGAGGCCGGTCGTCTTCAACGTGCAGGACATGGTCGCGCTCACGAGCGACCTCGATGAGCTGCTCGAGGGCCTCATCGCCAAGGACGTCGTGATCATGACCGAGGTAGGCTCGGGTGTCGTGCCGCGCGACTCCTCCGAGCGCGCCTGGCGCGAGGAGGTCGGCCGCCTCGCCATCGAGCTGGGGCAGCGGGCAGACGTCGTCGTGCGCATGGTCTGCGGCATTCCCGTCGCGGTCAAGGGCGAGCTTCCCGAACCGCGCGCGTGAGGGCGTCCCATGCGCCTTGCGATCATGCGCCACGGGCAGATTCCCGCCAACGCCGCGCACGCCTACGCCGGGGCGCTCGACGAGCCCCTCACGGCAGCGGGGAGGGCCGAGGCGCAGGCTGCGGGCGTGCTCCCTGACGTGGGACTCGTCTACGTCTCGCCGCTTATTCGGGCGCGCCAGACGGCCTCGATCTGCTTTCCGAATGCTGAGCAGGTCATCGTCGAGGGCCTGCGCGAGATGGACTTCGGCGCCTTCGAGGGAAGGTCTGCCGACGACATGGCAGACGATGCGGCATATCGTGCCTGGGTGGAGAGCGGCTGCACGACGCGTTGCCCGGGCGGCGAGGACCGCGCGCAGTTCACAGAGCGGGTCGCACATGCCGTCGAGTGGGTCTGCCGCGATGCGCAGGCGCGGGGGCTTTCCTGGGCGCTCGTCGTCGGCCATGGGGGCACGCTGATGGCGGCGTTTGCCTCGTTTGCTTCCGATTCGCCTGAGCGCGATTACTTCTCGTGGCGCGCCCCCAATTGCGGTGGGTATCACGCGCGCGTGTCTTTTGAGGGAGAAACGTTGCGCTTGGCAGATTGCATGGCATTTGAGCGCCTATCTTTCCTTGTCGAGGATGCATCATAGAGAGGTTAAGGGTCTCGTGGATGTGAGACTTCTTGAATTTGTGTTCTCTATTATTCTTTTGAAAGATGCGTCTGTCAGGTGGTCTTCACATGGAGATACTCGTTCGGTCTGAGGGAAAGAAGCAGCGTGTTGCTGCCATCTCGGGCGACACTGTTCTTGATACGCTGCGCGATGCCGGCATCAAGATCGAGGCTGCTTGTGGCGGTCAGGGGACCTGCGGCAAGTGCCGCGTCATGGTCCGCGATTCCAAAGGTGTAGGGTACCGCCTCGCCTGCCAGACCCCGGTTGAGCAGAACATGGAGGTGACGATCGAGGCGAGCCGCCCCATGAGCGTGGCAACGGCTGGCTCGACGCACCAGTGGCCCGCCGACGGCGGCGGCTGGGGCTATGGCGTTGCCATCGACGTGGGAACGACCACGCTCGTCTGCCGCCTCTACAACCTCGAGACCGGCGAGCTTCTGGGCGCCCTGGGCAACTCGAATCCGCAGGTCATCTTTGGTGCCGACGTCATCTCGCGCATCCATGCGGCCTCCGAGGGGCACCTTCACCAGATGGCGACGCTTCTGGGAGACGAGCTGGTCGGGATGGTGGCCAAGCTCGTGCATGCGGCGCATCTCACGTTCAACGACATCCAGACCGTCTGCATCGCGGGAAACACCGTGATGGAGCATATCGCCATCGGGCTCGACCCCGCGCCCATCGGCGTTGCGCCGTTCACTCCGGCGAGCTATTTCGGCGATGAGATCGAGTACCTCGCGCTTGCCGAGGAGGATATCGCCGCAGGATCTGCCTACTTCGCGCCGTGCCTTTCGGGGTACGTCGGAGGTGATATCACCTGCGGGCTGGTGGCGCGCGACATCATCCATCGCGAGAAGAAGACGCTCTTCATGGACCTGGGCACCAACGGGGAGATGGCACTTGGCAACAAGGACGGCATCGTCACCTGCGCCACTGCCGCTGGGCCGGTTTTCGAAGGCGCCAACATCAAGTACGGCATGCCGGCATACGCGGGTGCCATCTCGCGGGTGCGCTACGTGAACGGCGAGCTCGTCTGCGAGACGATCGAGAACGAGTCGGCGGCGGGCATCTGCGGCACCGGGCTTATCGATGCGCTCTCCCTCATGTTCGAGTGCGGAATCGTCGATGAGACGGGACGCATGCTCGAGGAAGACGAGATTGACACGAGCAGGTCAAAGGGGCTCGAGCGCTATCTGGGGCAAGAGGACGGTGCTCCCTGCTTGCAGCTTGCTGGCGGCATCAGCGTGACCCAAAGGGATATCCGCAACTTCCAACTTGCCAAGGCGGCTATTCGCGCGGGCATCTCCACGATGCTCCAAAGCGAGAGCCTCGGGCTCGATGATGTCGATGCCCTCGAGATCGCCGGTGGCTTTGGCCAGTACCTGGACCTCCCGAATGCCGCAAGGACCGGACTTGTTCCCCCCGAGCTGCTCTCGCGCACGAAATGCGTGGGCAACTCCGCGATCGAGGGCGTGAGCGCGATCCTGCTATCGGATTCGGCCGACGAGGCCCTCGAGCTCACGATGGAGACGGCAAGCTATATCGAGCTTTCCGGCAACGAGACCTTCAACAAACTCTACGTCGAATCCATGGGCTTCGGGGATTAGGGGTCGCGACCGCCGCTCACCTGCGAGCGCTGACGCCCTTGCGGTCGCTTGGGGGTGACAGCGAAAACGGACATTTGCAGCAAAAATCGGGCGAAATTGAGCGATTTTCTCTGCAAATGTCCGTTTTCGCAATCTCGCATCCGCACGCATCCGTCGCTTGCAGGTGAGGGGAGCTCGCAGCTCCCAGCGCTACATTCGCACGATCGCGTCGTCGATGTTGGTGTCGGCTAGCTTCCCGTTGCTGCCGGGGAGCAGCGACCAGACGAGCTGCTGGCGTTCCCGCGCGGCAAATTCGCTTGCCAGAATCTCGCGCTGCAGCTCGAGGTGCGTGCTCGTGTACGCCTCGATTGCGGAAACCACCTGCGCGACCAGCGCGTCGAGCCCGCCTTGCCGGTACAGGTCCTCCTTGACGACGGGAAAGACGGTGAGCCCCTGAGCTGCCAGCTCGCGGTTGCGCTTCACGTCGTCCACCACCTTGGCGCGCACGGTGTCCATGCTCTGCCTGAGCTCGCGGTCAGCAGAAGAGCTCCCCGGATTCGCGTCGAAAGAGCGCGTCGCCTCCACGATGGAGTTGAGGTCGAGGTGTCCTTCGCCATCGTAATTGATGCCGACATTCGTATGGGGAATGATGATGTCGGGCACGCGCGAGCTGCGACGTGTGGTGTTCCTGAGCTTTGTGGGAGTCTCGTGCCGCTCGTTTAAGATGCACGGTCCGATGCCGTAGCCGTTTTGCTGCAGGGGGAGGGCGAACATCGTCGCGATGACCGCCTCCATGGGAGACCAGGCGTCATCCGAGAGCAGCCTCACAGTCTGGCGCGCCCGGTTAACGCCGGCGATGCCCTTTGCCTGGGAGGCGAAGTCGTCGAGCTTTTCGACACTGGTCACAGGCGCGACGTTCATGGTTGCCCCACCGCCGTTCGGATTCTCGGGGTCGAGGGCGTAGCCTCCGCACAGCTCGAATCCCAGCAGGAGGTGCTCGGGGAGCGTCAGGTCGTTTGCAAGTTCCACGAACACGAGCTCCGGTGAGCTTATCGCAAGGCCGCTTCCGATTCTGATGAACGCACCTGCGGGAAGGCCGGTGCCGTAGACCTTGCTGGAGGCCATCTTGCACTTCGGCCGGAGGCGCTGGTGCGAGACCGCGAGCTCGAGGTGCTTGTCGTCTTTCAGGGGAAGGGGAAGCTCGAGGCTCTGGAAGCGCTTGGGAGTCCATCGGGAGCGAGGGGAGGGGTCGGGGTCGAGCAGGTCGCAGCGCTTCCGGATGGCGGACGGCGCGCTGCCATTTTTTCGCATGGCGCGCAGCTGCCGTAGTGCCGAGTGCTTGCAAAGTGTGAGCTGCATGGCGACTCTCCTAGGGACTTGCGAATGGCGGGAGGGCGACGGGCGATGGGAGGGCGGCGGTCCTTCCGGTGCGTAGAATAATAACGGACATTTGCAGGCGAATTCGGGCGGAATCGGGGGATTTTCGCTGCAAATGTCCGTTATTGGCAGCCGCCCCTCACCCGCAAGCAACCGTTGCTTGCAGGTGAGGGGCGTTTGCAAGCCTCCCGTCACTCGACGGCGGCGGCGAACTCGGCGAGGTACTCCGGGATCGGGAGTTCCTGCGGGCAGACATCGTGGCAGGAGTTGCATGCGATGCAGGCGCTCGGGCGCTTGTCGGCGGGCAGCGCGGCCACGGCCATCGGCGCGATGAAGCTCTCGGAGGCCTCCTTGGTCTGGTGCTCGTTGTAAAGGCTGATCAGGTAGGGGATGTCGAGGCCGACGGGGCAATGGCTGATGCAGTAGCGGCATCCCGTGCAGGGAAGGCCCTTCTCGTGCGACATCTTCTCGGCGATCTTTGCCAGCGCCTGCTTCTCGGGGTCCGTCAGCGGCTTTCTCTCCTCGAAGAGCGCGATATTCTGCTCGATCTGCTCGGGTGCGGAGCTTCCCGAGAGCACGACCGTCACGCCCTCGATGCCCTGCAGCCAGCGAAACGCCCACTCGACCGACGAGTGGTCGGGGTTGACCGCGGCAAGCTCGGCGCGGTACTCGTCATCGAGGTCGACGAGATAGCCTCCGCGCAGCGGCTCCATCACGATGATCGGGATGTTGTGCTCGTTGCAGTAGTCGACCTTGGCCTTGGCGTCTTGGAACGACCAGTCGAACCAGTTGAGCTCGATCTGGCAGAACTCGATGACGTCGCCGAAGCGCTCCATGAAGCGCGAGAAGATGTCGAAGTTGCCGTGGACCGAGAAGCCGAGGTGCTTGATGCGCCCGAGTTCCTTTTGCTTGAGGAAGTAGGCGACCGTGCCGTACTTCTCCTCGTCCATGTACTTCTCGATGTTGGTCTCGCAGATGTTGTGCAGCAGGTAGAAGTCGAAGTAGTCGACCTGGCACTTCTCGAGTTGCTTCTCGAAGATCTGCTCGTGCTTGCCGAAGTTGCTCGCGTCGTAGCTCGGGAACTTGCTCACGAGGTTGAACGAGTCGCGCGGGTAGTCCTTGAGCGCCTTGCCGATGAAGGTCTCGGAGTTGCCGCCGTGGTAGCCCCAGGCCGTGTCGAAGTAGTTGACGCCGTGCTCGTAGGCGTAGTCGACCATCTGCTTGGCCGTTTTCTCGTCGATCTTCGAAGACGTGTCGTCAAGGACGGGAAGGCGCATGAGGCCCATGCCCATCATCGAGACGCGCTTGCCGAGAAGGTCGTTGTAGATCATGGGATTCCTCTTTTCTCTGATATGTGCGGGGAAACATCACGTCCAAGAATCGGAAGTGATGTGCAGTCCGACAAGGGCTAACTATATCTCACCACGCGCCCCTTTTCTTGTGGTGCTTCCATGACAATTGCACGGACTGCCATGCACAGCTTGCATGCTCCATGCCGCACGGCGCGGGTTGCCTCGCTTCCGTGTTCGTCGTTTTCGGCGAATACGAGCGTCTGCTGCGCTTGCCAGTTTCATTGCTTGTGCTACCTTTGCCAACTGTCCGGGCAAGAGCACCGGGCGGCTGTTTATTGAGAGAGGACCTCCATGGCGAGCATGCGCGACTGGCTTATCGTGCCCCAGCCAAAGCTGGGCGGCATCGGGCTTCTCGTCCTGCTGATGTCCGGTTCGCTCGTGGCGCCGCTTTCCATCGACATGTACACGCCCGCCGTGCCGAGCATGACCTCGTACTTCTCCACGAGCGCAGACATCGTGAACCTCACGCTCGTCGGATTCTACTTCTTCATGGCCGTCGGCCTGCTCATTTTCGGGCCGCTCTCCGACAAGTACGGGCGCAAGCCGGTGCTCGTGGGCGGCATGCTCTGCTACTGCATCGCAAGCGTCCTGTGCGCGCTTTCCATGAGCATCTGGATGCTCGTCGGCGCGCGCCTCGTCCAGGCGATCGGGGCAGGCGCGATGAGCGCGGTGTGCACGGCCATCGTCAAGGACGCCTACCGTCCCGACAGGCGCGAGCAGCTGCTCTCCATCGTGCAGGCGCTGTGCGTCGTCGGTCCGGCACTTGCTCCCATCATCGGCGCCGGCGTGCTCAAGGTGAGCGACTGGCGCGGCACCTTCTTCGTGCTCATGGCCATCTCCCTAGTCGAGCTCGTCCTGGCGCTCCTCTATCACGAGACGCTGCCCCGGGAAAGCCGCAGCACGCGCGGCATCGCCCCCACGATCGGGCGCGTCTTCGTCGTGGGACGCGACGGCGGCTTCATGCTCTTTCTGCTCGTGACGAGCGCCTGCGAAATCGGCTACATGGCCTACGTCTCGGCCGGCTCCTACATCTACATCGACTTCTTTGGCTTCAGCTCCTTTGGCTTCAGCCTCTTCTTTGCCGCAGCTTCGCTCATTGCCGCCGTCGGGCCGATCGCCTGGGTCAAGATCTCGAAGTTCTGCAGCGTCCGGCGCTTCACGACCATCGCGCTCGTAGCCTCGACGGCCGTGGGCGTGTGCCTGATCGCCTTCGGCCAGCTGAACGCGTTCGTCTTCTGCTTCTTCATCCTGGTCTTCACGTTCTTCGACACGGCGGTGCGCCCCTACAGCCTCAACATCCTGCTCTCCCAGCGCGACGGCGACACGGGTGCGATCTCGTCGCTCTTCAACTTCATGCGCGTCTTCATCGGCTCGCTGGGAATGGTGCTCGTGATGCTGCCGCTCTCCAACTACATCGTGACGCTCGGCGTGCTGATCACGGCATCGATGGGGCTTGCGGTCGTCGGCTGGGCATGCCTGATGCACTCCAAGCTCGTCTTGCGCGGCGTCAAGAACACCTATGACCCCGAGAAGATGCTCTAGGGCACTGGGCGCGTCAGCGCTCTAGAGAGGCAGGCGAACTAGTTCCACTCGACGGTGGCGAAACGCTGGCCGCTCTCGCTCGAGAGCGTGTAGACCCTGCGCTCGCCCTCTCGATAGAGTTCGGGAATGATGACGTCGTGGCGCCGCGCCTGTCCCTCGTGGGTGATGTGCAGGCGCGTGGGCATGAACTCATCGGGTAGGAGGTCGAAGGCCACGCGCACGTAGATGGCGTTGTTGACGTGGCCGTTGCAGTCGATGTCGCTTCGTTTGACTGCGATGGATTCGAGCCGTTGCGGCTCCACTTTGGGCAGCAGGATCTTACGCTTGAGGTAGGTCATGTCGAGCTTCTCGTCGATGGTGGTGCGCGCGTTCAGTTCCTCGGGAACCTCGAGCACCTTGCCGGTGTCGAGCTGCAGGAACATGCCGAGACCCCAGCACTTGGCCAAGATCTCGCCGCCCTCGCCGACGAGCGCGGAGTTGCGGTAGCTCATCCGCTTGCGCGCGTCGAAGACCCAGGAGTGCACCTCGGTCCTCTCGCCGAGAGCCGGGCGCCGTATGAAATCGACTTGGCGCGAGGCGCAGATGAGCACGCTCTTGTTCTTTTCGAGGAAGGCCGCGAGTTCGGGCTCGGACTCGAGCCACTGCATCTCGCAGTCCTGCATCTTCGAGACGATCGAAAAGGGAGTCTCGAGATTGTCCGGACCGATATCGCCGAGGTGGACCCGCGTTGGAATTATGTACATAGCTGCCCCATCCATACATGTGTAAGGTTTTAGGCAACAGTTTAAGGCTCTTGGTCTCATCAGTCGAGAAAGCTGCAGGCGATTTGGACGAGAAGCGCCAATACGTTCGACAGATGCCCTCAAGTGGGGGAGGCGTTCGGAATTTTCAGGTTCGCGAGATGTTGCTCACCTGCGCATCAGCGTGTCGAAGAACTGTGAGCTTTGCACATAATTTGCAATTCTGACTTGAAAATATACATTAGTTACCACTAAACTGTCTCCATGATGTGAGAAGTAGCCCATGCTGAAGTATATAGGGGGCTTCAAGCCATGAGTGAACGCGCCTGCAACTCACTCTCCTGCAGGCGCGTCTTCTCACACTTCCCCTTTTTCCAATCAGGTGGAAATCGAAGATCAGGTACGTGGGCAGCGTGTCGCGTAAGGCGGAGGCACGCTCTTGCGAAGGTGCTCCGCTGCGGCGTGCCGAGTGTGCGGGTCGCGGCGGTTTTCGGCACGCAAGTGTCGTGTTGCAGCTCCCTTTCGTGCGGTCATGGCGGTATCGTGCTGTTTCACAGAGCCAAGCGGCGTGAAACGCGGTTCTGACGTATAGTTCTCGTGCGATATGGAAGGCTCGATTTTTCGCCTCCACCTCAAAATATTGTGAATTCCGATGACTTTATCACTCTACTGTGCTAAAGTGCTCGCACGCAAGAGACCTTGCGCATACGAAAACGACGATACGAGGAGATGCGATGATACCGAAGACCCCGCGTGGGTTTCGCGATGTGCTCCCGACCGAGGAGGTCTGGCGGCAGGCGATTCGCCGGGCCGTCGACGAGCGCTATCGGCTCTGGGGCTACCAGCCTGTCGAGACGCCTGCCGTCGAGCTGCTCGACGTACTCGAGATGGACGGGGACCTGTCCGACATGCCGTTTCGGTTCTTCGACAGCGACAACAACCTGCTCGTGCTACGCCCCGACGTGACCCTGCCGGTCGCGCGGCTCACGGCGCTCAGGCTCAAAGGCCAAGACGGCCCGTTTCGCCTGTGCTACGCGCAGCACGTCTTCACGGAAAACGATTCCACTTACGGCCAGGACCGCCAGGTCTTCCAGTCCGGCATCGAGTTCATCGGCGCGCGCGGCTATCTGGCAGATGCCGAGGTACTCTGCCTGCTCTTCGAGGCACTGTCCGTCACCGGCCTCAAGGACTTCACCGTCGCCATCGGCACGGTCGGCGTCCTGAACGCGCTCGTCAACGAGGCAAGCGATGATGCCGACTGGAAATCCGAGGTCTTCTCGGCATTCCACCGATCCGACCTGGTCGCGCTCGAGCGTTTGAGCACTGACGGCCGCGCCAAGCCGATCTATGCGAAGGCCGTAAGCGAGCTTGCCCATATCCGCGGCGGCAAGGAGGCCTTCGACACCTGCCGCAATCTCGTGGCGCCGCTCGGCTGCGAGGACGGACTCGACGACCTCGAGAGGACCTTCGAGCTCGTGACGGAGAACACCGAGGGCGGACGGCTCATGGTCGACTTCTCCGTCATCTCCTCGTTCGACTACTACACCGGCATGGTCTTTCGCGCCTTCGCCCCGCAGGTGCCCGCGGCGCTCGCGAGCGGCGGGCGCTACGACGGCACGCTCGAGTCGTTCGGCAGCCCGGCGCCCGCGGCCGGTTTCGCGCTCGTGATCGAGCAGGTCATGCACGCGCTCGAGGCGCAGGGCGTGCGTCCTCCTCAAATCGAGGCGCCGCAGGTCGTTGCCGAGGCGGACCCGAAGGCGGCGTTTTCCAAGCTGCGCGCCCTGCACGATGAGGGCACGAGCGCGGTGCTGGGAGGGGGTGCGCGATGAGCGAGCGCAATCTCAAGATAGCGGTGCCGAAGGGATCGCTCTTTGCCGACACGGTTGAGCTGCTCGGCAAGGCGGGGCTGGACACGACGGGGCTTGAGGACCCGGGGCGTCGCCTGATCATCTCCAATCCCGGCGTCGATTTCATCATCGTGCGCCCGACCGATGCGCCGGTCTTTGCGGCCTACGGCGGCGCCGACTGCGGCATCTGCGGCAAGGACACGCTCGTGGAAGCCGAGCTCGACGTGCTCGAGCTCGTGGACCTTAAGTACGGCTACTGCCGCTTCGTGGTGGCAGAGCCCGAGGCCGCCGCCGGAAAGGCAGACGAGAGCTACGAGCGCCTCGGGGTCCTGCGCGTCGCGACCAAGTACCCGCACATCACGCAGGCCTACTACGAGTCGATCGGCGTGCAGGCAGACATCGTGCGGATGCACGGCAACATCGAGCTCGGGCCCATCGTCGGCATGGCGGACCGCATCGTCGACATCACGGCGACGGGCACGACGCTTCGCGAAAACCACCTGCGCGTGGTCGATGAGGTGCTCGGGTCGACGGCGCGCTTCATCGCAAACGCCGCAAGCGTGCGCACCGACCCACGCGTCATCGAGCTGGCAGGAAAGCTCGAGGAGCTGACGCGCGACAACGAGCCGACCATGAGCTGATGGCAAGCAGATCGGCGAGAACGGCAAGGGGTACAGGCGCGCAGGCTCATCGCGCGAACAAGAGCGGCAAGGCGTCTGTGCGAGACGAAGAAAAGGAGCAACAACGATGAGGAAGATCTTTCTCGAGGAAGGCCAGACCTTCGACGCGAGCATGCTCGAGCGCGACAGCGCCTTCGATGCGAACGCGCTCAAGTCGGCCACCGACATCGTCGCGACCGTGCGCGAGCAGGGGGATGCGGCGCTGCGCGCCTATTCCGAGAAGTTCGACCACGTGACCCTCGGGGAACTCGAGGTCAGCAAAGCCGAAGTCGAGGCGGCATTCTCCGCCGTCGACAACGAGTTCCTGGAGGCCATCAAGTACGCGGCAGAGAACATCAGGAGCTTTCACGAGCGCCAGCTCCAGCAGTCCTGGTTCACGACGCGAAAGGACGGCGCTATCACCGGCCAGCGCTTCACGCCGCTTCAGCGCGTGGGCATCTACGTTCCCGGCGGGCGCGCTCAGTACCCCTCCACCGTGCTCATGAACGCGCTTCCCGCCCACGTGGCAGGCGTCGATGAGATCGTCATGTGCACGCCGCCCTCCAAGGACGGCACGATTGACCCGCACACGCTGGTCGCCGCGAACGTGGCAGGCGTCGACCGCATCTTCAAGGTTGGCGGCGCCCAGGCCATCGCCGCCATGGCCTATGGCACACAGAGCGTTCCTGCCGTCAACAAGGTGACCGGTCCGGGCAATGCTTTCGTCGCTGCGGCCAAGAAGATCGTCAACGGCGACGTCGGCATCGACATGATTGCGGGCCCCAGCGAGGTCTGCGTCGTGGCCGACGAGACGGCAGTGCCTGAGTTCGTGGCCATCGACCTCATGGCGCAGGCCGAGCACGACCCAAAGGCGACCTGCTACTTCGTCACGACCGAAGAGGGGCTGCTGCCGGAAGTCGAGGACGCCCTCGGCGAGCTGCTCGAGCAAAGCGAGCGCCGCGAGATCACCGAGGCTTCCCTCGAGCACGGCCTGGTCGTGGTCTGCAAGACGCTCACACAGGTCTTCGATGCGGTCAACACCATCGCCCCCGAGCACCTCGAGCTCGACATGGCGGACCCCTGGGAGCTATTGGGCTCGGTGCGAAACGCCGGCGCGATCTTCCTTGGCCCCTGGACGCCCGAGGCCGTCGGCGACTACATCGCAGGTCCCAACCACACGCTGCCCACCGGTGGCACGGCGGCCTACGCGAGCCCGCTTTCGGTAGATGAGTTCATGAAGAAGTCCTCCGTACTCTCCTACACCTACGACGCGCTCGAGGCCGAGGGCGACAAGGTGCAGACGCTGGCGGCCGCCGAGAGCCTCTGGGCGCACGGCCGCTCGGTCAAGATGCGCCTCGACTTCATGGACTACGTGCAATCCGAGCTCGCGAACGCCGACGCTGACGAGGACGAAGGCGGAGACGAGTGCTGCGGCCACGACCACGGAAAGGACGGGGACTGATATGGCAAAAAAGAGCGTCAAGGGGGCCGCGTCCCAGCTCACAGGCATGACGCCGTACGACCCCAAGTACCTCAAGGCAGACGTCCTGCTCTCGGCAAATGAAAGCCCGCTCGACGTCCCCTCCGAGGTGAAAGACGGCATTCTTTCGCGCATCAAGGAGCTTGCCTTCAACCGCTATCCGGACCCGCTCGCCAACAACCTGCGCGTCAAGATCGCAAAGCACTGGGGCGTCAAGACCCACAACGTGCTCTTGGGAAACGGCGGCGACGAGCTGCTCTTCGACCTGATGCTTGCCTGGGGCGGCCCGGGGCGGCGCATGCTGAACTTCCCGCCGACCTTTTCCGTCTACGAGACCAACGCCGTGCTCACGGGCACCGAGGTCGTGAACCTGCCGCGCGAGGACGACTTCTCCATCGACGTCGACAAGGCCGTGGCCTACCTTGAGAAAACCGACGTCGACTTCGTCGTGCTCACCAACCCGAACAACCCGACGGGCACGCTCACGCCGGTGGCAGACGTCAAGCGCATCCTCGATGCCACCGACGGGCTCGTGCTCGTGGACGAGGCGTACGGCGAGTTCGCCGACCAGACCTGCCTGGAACTCCTCGAGGACTACGAGAACCTCGTGATCTTGCACACGTTCAGCAAGGCCTACCGCTGCGCCGGCATCCGCCTGGGCTACCTGCTCGCCAACGACGCCGTGCTCGACGAGCTCAAGAAGGTCCGCCAGCCCTACTCGGTCGATGCGATCAGCCAGATCGTGGGCGAGGAGGTCATGGACCATGCGGACCTGTTCGAGCCCTCGATCGCCGAGACGTGCAAGCTGCGCGACGAGCTCGTGGAGCGTTTGGGCCAGATGGAGGGCGTGAAGGTCTATCCGAGCAGGTCGAACTTCATCCTCTTCCACGTGATAAGCGCAACCGAGATGTGGAAGCGCCTGCACAAGCGCCACTCCGTGCTCATCCGCAACGTCTCCGGCGACCGCCGCGTGGCAGGCTGCCTGCGCGTCTCGGTGGGCACGAAGGAGGAAAACGAGCGTTTCCTTGCCGCGCTCGACGACGTGCTGACCACGTTCACGACAAGCTAGAATAGGCAAGGATGCCCGCGGCCGCGAAGGATGCGGCCCCCGGGCAGGAACCGTACTCGAAACGAAGGGCATTTGCAGCAGATGACGAGAACCGCTCACATGAACCGCACGACCAAGGAAACCGACATCAGCGTCGAGCTGGACCTAGACGGCACCGGCACGACCGAAATCGACACAGGCGTGCCCTTCTTCGACCACATGCTCGATGCCTTCGGGCGCCACGGGCTCTTCGACCTGAGCGTGCATGCGAAAGGCGACATCGAGGTCGACGCGCACCACACGGTCGAGGACTGCGGCATCGTTTTAGGCTCGGCCTTTGCCGAGGCGCTCGGCGACTGCAAGGGCATCAGGCGCTATGGGTCGCTTGCGCTTCCCATGGACGAAGCGCTCGTCCTGGCCGCCGTCGACATCTCGGGCCGCGGCCAGCTCTTCTACGACGTCGACGTTCCGCTGTGCCTGCTCGGGACCTTCGACACCTCGCTTTCCAAGGAGTTCTTCATCGCGCTTGCCGCCAACATGGGGGCGACGCTGCACCTGAAAAGTCTTGCCGGCGAGAACGCCCACCACATCGTGGAGGCGAGCTTCAAGGCATGTGCCCGCGCCCTCAGGCAGGCCTGCGAGCCCGACCCGCGCGCAAAGGACGCCATCCCCTCGACGAAGGGGGTGCTCTGATGGGCTCTTCCATCGCCATCATCGACTATTGCAAGGGCAACCTCGCGAGCGTACAGCGCTGCCTGGCCGATCTGGGCTACGACGCCACGATCACCGACCGCCCCGAGCAGATCAGGGCAGCCGACGGGCTCGTCTTGCCCGGCGTGGGCGCGTTCGCCGATGCCATGCAGACGATGGACAAGGGCGGGCTTTCGGATGCCGTGCGCGACGCCGTGACAGACGGGGTGCCGTTCCTGGGCATCTGCCTGGGGCTGCACCTGCTCTTCGACTGGGGAGACGAGGGCATGCCCGAAGGCGAGCGCATGGACGGGCTCGGCCTGCTGCCCGGGCACGTCGAGCGCATGGCCTCGCACGATGCGGCGGGCACCAAGTTCAAGATCCCGCACGTGGGCTGGAACTCCGTGGACTTCACCGAGCGCGGCGCGGAAAACCCGCTCTTTGAAGGCGTCTCGTCGCACGAGTACTTCTACTTCACGCATTCCTACTGTGCGGTTCCCGACGACCCGTCAGACATCATCGCGACGACCGAGCATGCCGAGCGCTTTTGCTCGGGCGTGAATCGCGGTATGGTCTTCGGCGTGCAGTTCCACCCGGAGAAGTCGTCCCGTCTGGGGTTCAAGGTCTTCGGGAACTTCGGCCATATCGTCGATGCGCAAAGCTCGCGCATCTGATCTAGTGGGAAGAAGGCAGATTTGAAGGGTACCTACGATATCTCGGTTGACACGCCCAAGCGCCACCGTCTGGGGACGCTCGCCCTCGACGTGCAAGGCGACAAGCTCTTCGCGCACCTCGAGGCAGGCGACCTCGGCTGCATCGAGGCCAGCGGCACGCGCGACGACAAGAACCTCGAGTTTTCGGGGAGCTGCGAGGTCGAGGGGGTCGGCAAGGTCGACTACCACCTGACCGGCCAGGTCTGGGCCAACACGCTCGACACGACGGCCGAGACCAACTTCGGCACGGTCTCCATCTACGGCACGCGCACCTCGGCTGCAATCGGCGATTTCCACCGCGAGACCGAGAATTGGGCCGGGCGCTGGTCCGACGGCGGCTGATGGTCGACGCGCCAATTTTTCCGCTTGCGGGCACGGGTCCTGAAGCGGCTCAAGAAGTGATCGGGACTTTCGCGTCTGCGGTGCGCGGCGCGGCTAGGAGAGAATGGAGCCTGAAGAGATGATCCTCGTTCCCGCAATCGACATACTCGGCGGCAAGGTAGTGCGCCTGAAGAAGGGCGACTACGACCAGGTCACCGTCTACAGTGACGACCCCGTCGAGCAGGCAAAGAAGTTCGAGGCGGCCGGCGCCGAGCGTATCCACATCGTCGATCTAGACGGTGCACGTGACGGTGCGCCCACCAACATCAACCTCATCAGCCGCATCGCCTGTGCAACCGAGATGACCGTCGAGGTCGGCGGTGGCATCCGCAACCTCGAGACTTTCGAGCGCTATCTGGACTGCGGGGCAACGCGCCTGGTGCTGGGCTCGGCGCTCGTGCGCGATCCCGACTTTGCCCGTGAGGCGGCGCGTCTCTACAGCGATTGCGTGGTGGCGGGCATAGATGCCAAGGGCGGGATGGTAGCCATCGAGGGCTGGCGCGA
>JBMNPN010000030.1:0-26255 GCA_050943615.1 Coriobacteriales bacterium | reverse complement strand
GCGTGTAGGTGCCCATCGCGTCGTACACGAAGCCAAGGCAGATGGGGCCGAGCGTGGAGCCGATCGAGCCGCAGACGTTGATGATGCCGATCATGTCACCCGATGCGCCGGGTCCAAAGATTCGCGGTGCGATGTTCGGACCATAGAGACTAGAGATGGGCGAGACGAATGCCATGCCGATGGCAAAGACGACCGCGCCGATCCAGCCGGTCCACATGAAGGCCAACAAGAGCACCACGGCGACGATGACGGCAAAGATCGTCATGGCGTTCTTCGGCCCTATCTTGTCGCACAGCATGCCGAATCCCATCACCGTGAACATGCCCGCCAGGGTGAAGATCGAAAGCGCCCCTGCCGCAGCACCGCTGTCGATGCCGAACGAGCCCAAGATAACGGCGCCTTGGGCATTGAAGCCCTGCGCCACGAAACCGCCGAACGCGCAGATGACGAGTATTGCCCAGAACACGGGGCTCTTGATGACCTTGCCCCAGGAAAGCGACGGGGCAACGGCCGACGCATCGACGTCCTCTCCCCCGCCCTCTTCGGCACCATAGGGCTTCATGCCGTACTTCGAGGGCTCTCCGCTCACGAGCAGCGCGGCAACGATCCCGAGCACACCCGCGACGATTCCGATGATGAGCGTGACTGTGCGATACCCGACGCTTTGCACCATGCCACCTGCCACCATGAACATCACGGCCGCGACAAGCGTCGTCACGACCATGCACAGGCTCATCATCGTCCCCTGTTTTTTCACGAACCATTTCGAGATAATGATCTGCGCCATAGCCATGCCACACCACATCGCGCCGACGCCGTTCAGAAACGCCCCGATGTAGATGAGAACAAGCGAGGTCGAGACGGAAATCGTGAACTGGAAGAAGAAGACCGTGATCGCCCCCAGGGCAACGAGGACCTTCGTGTTCACCTTCTCGTAGAGTTTCCCGACGAAGAACGCCGATATGAAACATCCCACCGTCCAGAGGCTGGACGCAATAGAAACCTGCCCGACACCGACCGAGAGGTCGTTGCAAATCGGCTGTATGTAAAGTGAAAACATCGAGAACGGGACCAGGCAGACGGCGGTCATCAAGATGCCGCCGATACCTGAAAGCCACGCTCGGCTGCTGCTCGTCTTCTCCGACATTCTTCCTTCACCTCTCATGTTTCCCCAGTAATATCCCTGTTGAAAAAATTACTTCTAGACGACCGAGCCACCGCCGTTCATGATCGTCTGGCCTGCGATGTAGCTGCAGGCATCTGTGCACAGAAACGCGACGGTGTTGGCCACTTCCTCTGGAATGGACACGCGCTTCAAGATGGTGTCGTTGACCGTCCCGACCATGGACTCGCGGATCGGGAGATTTTCTTTGGTTGGCTGGGTAAACATGTCGCGCAACTGCTTTTTGAACATCACACCCGGTGCCACGGCGTTGACGATGATGCCGTAAGGGGCAAGTTCGTCGGCAAGAGAGCGGGTGAGCCCGTTGACGCCCGATTTCGAGGCACCGTAGAGGGAGAGCGCGACATTATGGGCGCGACGCGATGCCTCAGAGGAGATGTTGACGATCTTTCCTCCCCCATCGGCGATCATGTAGGGCACGCAATGGCGCGTCGCATAGATAATCGAGGTGTAAGGCCCGTTCACACAGGCACTAATCTGGTCTTCGGTCATGTTCTGAAACTGACCTGCCACGGTGTAGTTGGCATTGTTGACGAGGATGTCGATCTTTCCAAAGTACTCATGAATTTCCTTAAAGCAACGTTCGGTGACATCGAAGTCCATGAGGTCTGCCACAAAGCAATGGGTCCTGACGCCCCACTTTGCCTCGACCTCGCGAGCGACGGCCTCGAGCTTTGCCTCGGTCCTGCCGACGAGCGCGATATCGGTTCCGAGCCCGGCGAGCCTGTGGCAGAGCGCCTGTCCAAGACAATCGCCACCTGCACCGGTGACGACCGCCACGCGACCGGAGAGGTCCATGAGGTCGGTGACCGACTTGTCGATGATATCGGTCGGCACTTTGTTCCAGCCGACATCGTCGAGCGTGATGTCATCGAAAGCTGATGTGTTCATGCATGCCCCTTTCCTAGGTTTTCTCCCTATCGGTCCTGGATGACGACAGGGATTCGGCCCTTGCCCAGGCCTCTGAAAACTCTAGGAACGCTTGGGGGTTTCCAAAAACCCGCATGAATACCGGCTCAGCAGTTCTTTGGTACCTTTTTATGGAACGAACATTTGACTCGGATGCGAAAAACACGGGTAAGTTCGGCTCGAAAAGAGGTCACTTTCGTACAAATGACCAGCAAAAAACCCTTGGCAGCTCGTGTCTGCCAAGGGCCTTTTTCAATCGAGATGTGGACGTGACGGGCCTAGTCGGTCGTGTCGATCATATCCTCGTCTTCTTCTTCGTCGTCATCGTCGGCTTGGGAGCTCTGCGACCCCATTGGGCCCGAAATCTCTTCGGTAAAGAGCTCCTTTTGCCCCTCGATGACCTCCTTGTTCTTCTTCTTGCGGCCACCGGCAACGCGGGCGACGGCGACGACGCGATCCTCATCGCCGACGTTCATGACCTTGACGCCCTGCGTCGAGCGGCCGAGCTCGGAGATGTCGTCGGCCTTGACGCGGATCATGACGCCCTCTTCGGAGACGATCATCATCTCGTGCTTGGCGCCGATGACCTTCATGGCAGCGAGATCTCCCTTCTTGGCGGTGAGCTTGATCGTGCTCACGCCCTGGCCACCACGGTGCTGGAGCGGGTACTCGCTCACCTTGGTGCGCTTGCCGTAGCCCTTCTCGGTGATGACGAACAGGTCGGCGTCGTCGGGGGCGATCTCCATGCCGAGCACGCGCACGCCGGCATCCGTGTCGACCTTGATGCCCTTGACACCGCTCGTGTCACGCCCCATCGCGCGGGCCTCGGATTCATCCCACTTGATGGCCTTGCCGGCGCTCGTCACCATCATGACCTTCATGCCCGGCTTCACGCGGCGCACGGAGATGAGCTCATCTCCGGTCTTCAGATTGATGGCGATGAGTCCGCTCGAACGGCCGTTCTTGTAAGCGGAAAGCGCGGTCTTCTTGATCATGCCGTGGCTCGTCGCGAACAGCAGGTACTCGTCGTCGGGAAACTCGCGCGTGCTGATGACCGTGGCGACGCGCTCGCCCTCTTCGAGCGGCAGCAGGTTCACGATGGCCGTGCCGCGCGCCTGGCGGCTGCCGAGCGGCAGCTGGTGCACCTTCAGGCGATAGACCTTGCCGAAGTTCGTGAAGAACATCATGAAGTCATGCGTCGAGGCCACGAAGAGCTGCTCGACGAAGTCATTGTCCTTGAGCTTGACGCCGCTCATGCCCTTGCCACCGCGCTTCTGCTGGCGGTAGGTGGCAACGGGAAGGCGCTTGACGTAGCCAGAGCGCGTGAGCGTGACGACCATGTCCTCGTCGGCGATCATATCCTCGATGTCGAGATCGCGGGCCTCATCGGAGATGTCGGTACGACGTGGCGTGTCGTACTTCTTCTTGATCTGGAGCATCTCCTCCTTGATGATCTGCTTGACCAGGTTGTCATCGGACAGGACGCGCTTGTAGTAGTCGATCTTGTCGCGCAGCTCGGCCAGCTCGGTCTCGATCTTCTCGCGTTCCAGTCCGGTCAGGCGGCGCAGGCGCATCTCGAGGATGGCGTTGGTCTGCACCTCGGTCAGCCCGAAGCGCTCCATCAACTTGCCGCGCGCCTCGTCATCGGTCTGGGAGTGGCGGATGATCTGGATGACCTCGTCGATGTTGTCGAGGGCGATGATGTAGCCCTCGAGGATGTGGGCGCGTTCCTCGGCCTTGCGCAAGTCGTAGCGCGTGCGGCGGGTGATGACGTCCATCTGGTGGTCGATGTAGTGGGAAAGGATCTCCTTCAAGCTCAGCACATGTGGCACGCCGTCGACCAGCGCGAGGTTGATGATGCCAAAGCCCGTCTGAAGCTGCGTGTGCTTGTAGAGCTTGTTGAGCACGACCTGCGGCTCCTCGCCGCGCTTGAGGTCGATGACGATGCGCATCCCCTTGCGGTCGGACTCGTCGTTGAGGCCGGAGATCTCGGTGAGCACCTTCTGCTTGACCAAATCGGCGATCTTCTCGATCAGGCGCTGCTTGTTCACCTGATAGGGAATCTCGGTGACGATAATGCGGGTCTTGCCCGAAGACGCCTTCTCAACGTGCGCCTTGCAGCGGATCGTGATCGACCCGCGGCCCGTCTCGTAGGCATCGCGGATGCCGCTTCTGCCCATGATGGTCGCGCCGGTCGGGAAGTCCGGCCCCGGGATGATCTTCATGAGGTCGTCGAGCGAGATGTCGGGGTTCTCCATCACGGCGATGGCCGCGTCGATGGACTCGCCCAGGTTATGCGGCGGGATGTTGGTCGCCATGCCGACGGCGATGCCAGCGGAACCGTTGACCAGCAGGTTCGGGAAGCGCGCCGGGAGCACCTTGGGCTCCTGCAGCGACTCGTCGTAGTTGGGCTGCCAGTCGACCGTCTCCTTCTCGAGGTCGGCCAAAAGCTCCATGGCGGGTTTTGCCAGGCGCGCCTCGGTGTAGCGCATTGCCGCGGCGCTGTCGCCGTCGATGGATCCGAAGTTGCCATGCCCATCGACCAGGGGGACGCGCATGTTGAAGTCCTGCGCGAGGCGGACCATGGCGTCGTAGAGCGCCGCGTCGCCATGCGGGTGATATTTACCCATGCAGTCGCCGACCGGGCGGGCCGACTTGACATGGGGCTTGTTCGGGGTGACGCCGGTATCGTACATCGAGTACAGAAGACGGCGGTGGACCGGCTTCAGGCCATCGCGCACATCGGGAAGCGCGCGGGCCACGATGACGGACATGGAATACTCCAGAAACGAGGTGCGCATCTCCTGCGCGAAGTCGGTATCGGAGATCTTGCCGACGTTGATGTCGAGCGTGCCGAGGTTCGCGTTGATCTTCGACTCGATGTCCTCACCTACTACATGCTTGGGTGCCTCGTCGAGTCCCTCGAAATCCTCGCCCGACGTATCAATATCATCACGATCGTTGTCGTCGAAGTTGTTAGTGTCGTCTGCCATGTTCTACCTCCCTCCTAGATGTCCAGGAATCTCTCGTCGATGTCCTTTGCGTGCTCGGTGATGAAGTCCTTGCGGCACTCCACATTGCTTCCCATGAGCTCTTGCACGACCTGATCGACCTCGGTCATGTTGCCGATGCTCACCTGGCGCAGCGTGCGGCGGTCGGGGTCCATCGTGGTCTCCCAGAGCTGCTCGGGGTCCATCTCGCCGAGGCCCTTGTAGCGCTGGACGTCGTACTTCTCGGGGTTCTCGAGATTTGCCATGCACTCCTTGAGCGCCTCGTCGTTGTAGAGGTACTGCAGCACCTTGCCGCTACGGCTGTTTTTCTTCTTCAGGCCGTAGAGCGGCGGGCAGGCAATGTAGATGTAGCCGCGCTCGATGAGCTCGGGCATGAAGCGCACGAAGAACGTGAGCAGAAGGATCGCGATGTGCGCGCCATCGACATCGGCATCGGTCATGATGATGATGCGGTGGTAGCGCGCCTTGTCGGCGTCGAATTCCTCGCCCACGCCCGTGCCGATGGCCGTGATGAGCGAGCTGATGGTGTCAGAGGAGAGCGCCCTGGTGAGCCCCGCGCGCTCGACGTTCAAGATCTTGCCGCGCAGGGGCAGGATGGCCTGGTAGCTGCGCTCGCGCGCCTGCTTGGCCGAGCCGCCTGCGGAATCGCCCTCGACGATGTAGAGCTCGGTGAGCGCCGGGTCCTTGACCGAGCAGTCCGAGAGCTTGCCAGGAAGCCCCGCGCCCTCGAGCACGCTCTTTCGGCGCGTGCTCTCGCGTGCCTTGCGGGCCGCGACGCGCGCCTGGGCAGCCTGCGCTGCCTTGCGCACGATCTGCTTGGAGGGTCCGGGGTGCTCTTCGAAGTACTCGGAAAGCCCCTTCATGACGGCGCTCTGCACCAGCCCGCGGATCTCGGGGTTGCCGAGCTTTGCCTTGGTCTGGCCTTCGAACTGCGGTTCGTGCAGGCGCACGCTGATGATAGCCGCCAGCCCCTCGCGACAGTCATCGCCGGTGAGGTTCTCGTCTTTTTCCTTCAGGATGTTCTGCTTGCGCGCGTAGTCGTTGACCGTGCGCGTGAGCGCGTTGCGGAAGCCCTCGAGATGTGTGCCGCCCTCGACGGTGTCGATGTTGTTGGCAAACGAGCGAACGTTTTCCGAGTAGCTGGTATTCCACTGCATCGAGATCTCGACTTCGCCGATCTCACTTTCGGCCTCAAAGTAGATCGGGCGGCCGTTGATGCATTCCTTGCCATTGTTGAGGTACTTGACGAAGTCGTTGATGCCGCCCTTGTACTGGAAGACCATCTCGCGGGGCTCATCGCCGCGCTCGTCGCGAAACGTGATCTTGAGGTTCTTGTTGAGAAACGCCGTCTGGCGGAAATGGTGCTCGAGCGTGTCCCAGTCGAATTCGATCGTCTGGAAGACATCCGGGTCGGGCCAGAAGGTAATGGTGGTGCCCGTCGTTGACGTCTTTCCGATCTTCTCGATCTTCTTGGTGGTCTTTCCGCGCGAGAACTCCATCTCGTAGATACCGCCATCGCGCTTGACCTGCGCCACGAGCTTGGTGGAAAGCGCGTTCACGACCGAGACGCCGACGCCGTGCAGGCCGCCGGACACCTTGTAGCCGTTCCCTCCGAACTTGCCACCCGCGTTCAGGATGGTGAGGACGACCTCGAGGGTCGACATGTTCCTTCTCTTGGGGTGCTTTTCGACAGGGATACCACGTCCATTGTCGACGCAGGTGAACGATCCGTCTTTGTTAATCGTCGCATCGATTTTCGTGCAGTATCCGGCCAGTGCCTCGTCGACCGAGTTGTCGACGACCTCGTACACCAGGTGGTGGAGCCCCTTGGGGCCCGTCGAGCCAATGTACATGCCGGGACGTTTGCGCACGTGCTCGAGACCTTCAAGAATCTGAATGTCCCCTGCGCCATAGCTGCTTTTCTTTGGCAATTAAGCTCCTTTTGTGAATGGGAAAGGAGTATGCACGTCGCATACTCCCCTGCGACAGACTATGTGCCTCTGTATTGTATTGCATTAGAACAGGCAAAACACGCAGATTGCGCGATAATTTGCGATTTGCGCCATTTTTTCAAACTTTATGATATCTCACACGTCTGCTTGCTAAACCCCACCTCGTGGGGCATTTCATTGCATTTGACGCGATTTTTGCAGATTCACGATGTCGAATTTTCGACTTTGTCGGCGTATCTGACGCCAGCACCGTGTAAGCTCAGGAGCGATGCTCGCGCCGATGGGATTTGGCCCGTTCGCGGTCATGTGCCTCGACGCCCTTCTGGAACTCGATACTCGCCTTTGCGGCCCTGTAGGCGGCACGCTGCAGCCGTTCATCGGAGATGCCGGCGACGGCCTCGTCTATCTGCTCCTGCTCTGCCGGAGTCAATGCGACAGGCTCGATGCTCTTGTACTCGTCCTCTTCTTCTTTGAGCTGCTCATAGGTGGTCTGGCGTGCGCGCTTCGATATGTAGCGTTCCTTCGAGGTTGCGAACTTGAGCTTGTGCACCTGCTCTATCTCGTCAAGTGACACCTCGTCATCGGCATACGGCGCCTGCCCCTTTCGCCTGACGATCTCGATGTTGAGCTTTGCCCGGTAGAGCTCAGCCTGCATGTTGAGCTCAGTGGTCCAGAGCGTGTTGTCGACGTAGACGATGACCTCGTGGGCATCCGTGTCCGGCACGACGAAGACGCCCGTCACATGCGCGCGAACGGCATCGTCGACGGAGCGGTTCCAGGCGTTCTTGATGAGCGCGGCGGCAGAGGAGTCGGGGTCGCTCTGCTCGAGATGCCGCGCGAAAGCGCCAATCTCATGGCCGATGTCATATCCGTTGTCCAGAGCGCGCCTCCCGGTATCGAGCTACGCAATGCAGATACATGCATATGAAAAGCATACTTCATCGCGGACAAGAAACCTTTGAAAAGCGCCTTCTCGATGCCAAAGCGTCACTCCTGACACCCTGCGAGGCGCGCTTCAGCTCTGAAGGCGCGTTCCCGGTATCGGCAGCTCCACGACATCGGCTCCCTCGAGAAGCCCGCTCGAGAAGTACCCGAGGTTCGTCGTCGTGATGAACGTCTGGGCCGACCGCTCGATAAAGCCGGTCAGCGCATCGCGATGTCTCTCGTCGAGCTCCGACATCACATCGTCTAAAAGGAGTATCGGCTCCTTTTCGAGCAACTCGGAGACGAGCTCGACTTCCGCGAGCTTCCAGCAGAGCACGACCGTGCGCTGCTGACCCTGCGAGCCGAACAGCCGGGCGTTCTTTCCCTCGATGAAGAAGACCACCTCGTCTTTGTGCGGCCCCACGAGCGAGGTCCTCCTCCTGTGCTCGACTGAACGGAGCCGCGTACAGGTCTCGGAGATGGTCTGCTGAACCCGCTCTATGCTGGGCACATCATCAGGTTCGCAGGAGATGAGCCCCTCTTCCGGCACATCGCCGATCTGGGCGCCCATCTCGTCGAAGCGCATCCACGAGGGCAGGTAGCGGGCCGACAGGCGCTCGCCATCCACGAGCTCGGAATAGATGCGCTCCATGTGGTGAGTAAGTCGCCTGAACAGGCGCATGCGGTTCACGCACAGACGTGCGCCGTTCACCGCAAGGGTATCGGTCCAGGAGTCGAAGAGGCTGCCGTAGTCGAGTTCGTCTTTGATCAGGAGGTTGCGCTGCCTGAGCGTCTTCCCATATTCGCTTTTCAGCGCCCCGTAGCTCTTCGAGAGCTGTGTGCCCAAGGAGTCGAGCGCATCGCGTCTGCGGGCAGATGCCGCCTTCACCATCTGCAGGTCATCGGGGATGAAGAGCACGCACGGGCAGGTACCGCGCAGCTGCGCGGCGCTCTTCTTCTTGCCGTTGACTTCAAAGGAATGGGCATTGCCCTGCACGTCCAGACGATGCTCGATATGGCGCGGCCCATCTTCGAACACCGCCTCTGCACGGGCATGCTCGCATCCCCAGGTGATCGTTTCGGACCACGCCGGGCGCCTGAACGACTCGCCCGCGCAGAGAAGCTCGAGCGCCTCGATGATGTTGGTCTTTCCAACCGCATTCGGCCCCACGAGGATGGTGAGGCGGGAAAGCTTGTCCAACTGGAAGTGCGTGTAGCCTCGAAAGCCGTCGAGCGCGAGCTGTACAACCGAAAGAGACATGCCCGGGTGCGATTAGCTCAGGCGAACGGGCATCGCGAGGTAGAAGAAGCCGTCGTCTTCCGAGCTCTTGATGATGCCCGGACGTACCGGCGTCTGGAGCTCGAGCACGGTGTCGCCCGAGACGGAATCCAGCCCATCGAGGATATAGCGATGGTTGAAGGCCATCGTGATGCTCTCGCCCTCGATCTTTGCCTCGACGGACTCCTTTGCACCGCCGACATCATCGGTATGGGAGCTGATGAGGATCGTCTGCTCTTCCGCATCGAACTCGAATTTGACCGGCGTCTGCGCCTGCACGAGAATCGCGACGCGCTTGAGCGCGGTTTCGAGCGCGTCGGTCGCGACCGTCACGGTCACGGCGTGGTCGGCTGGTATGAGCTGACGATAGTTCGGGTAGGTTCCCTCGATCTTTCGGCTGATGAAGATCGTGCTTCCGAACTCGAAGACGACCTGGTTTTCGGAAAAGCCGATGGAAATCTCGTCGTTTGCGCTCGCAGCGCGGGCGACGTCCTCGAAGGTCTTGCCGGGGATAATCGCCTTGAACTCCTCGGAAAGCCCCGCATCGACCTTCATCGAGGCCACCGCCAGACGGTACGAGTCGGTTGCGACGAGGCGGACCTCGCCTTCGAGCACCTCGAAGAGTATGCCCGTGAGAATCATGCGCGCCTCATCGCGCGAGACGGCCTTGCCGACCTTTTTCACCGCAGAAGAGAGCTGGTCAGTGGGAAGCGCGATCTTCGTCGCGACATCGACTTCGGGGAAGTACGGGAAGTCCATCGGGTTGAGCGTCGAGAGGGTATAGGAGGTGTCCATGCATGCGATTTGCACCTGGTCGTTTTCGCTCGAAATGCTCACAGCCGCCTCGGGCAGGTTTCTCACGATATCCGAAAAGACTTTAGCGGGAATGACGACACGTCCGGGCTCGATGACATCTGCCTGCGCAGTGTGCTTGATCGAGATTTCGAGATCGGTCGTCTGCAAGACGATATTGCCTTCCTGTTGGGCCTCTATGAGCACACATGCGAGGATGGGCATGGAAGAGCGCGACGAGACACCCTTTAGAACGATATCGAGGGCCGCCAGGATATCGTTTTTTGCGATGTTGAATTTCATGGACTTGCACGCTCCTTATATATTAAAGACCTTTAATTAAATACATCTAATCGTAGTAATAAAACAGGTTCAAAAGTGGAAATCTCTCGTATCCGCAGCTCGTGGCTGGTGTGTTTGCTCCCCATGTCTGTTGAAATCCCCATGTCCTTTCCACCGTGAATTCGGGGTTCGAGAGTTTTCCAGAATTGTTCCTCATGCTTTCAACGGCTTATCCCCCGTGTTTTCAACTGCTCTCGTTTTTTGCCTCTTCGTCAGCTCCGCTCCTTGATTCTCGTGGTCAGCTGGTTTATCTGGTCGTAGAGCACGCGGTTGTTCTGCTGCTCGCGCTCGATTTTGTTGACGCTGTGCATGACGGTCGTGTGGTCGCGCCCGCCGAACTTCTTGCCAATCGACTCGAGGGACTCTTCCGTGAGATAGCGCGAGAGGTAAATGGCGATATGCCGTGGCGTGGTGATGCCCTTGGACCGCTTCGAGGAGATCATGTCCTCGTGCGTGATGTCAAAGTAGCGTTCGACCACCTGTTGGATCGTCGCGATGTCGATCTGGTTGTTGGTCGCGTTCGGGAAGAAGTCCTGAAGGATCTCCTTGGCGTCATCGACGGTGATCGATTGCTTTCCGAGCAGACTCATATGGCTCACGAGTCGCGTGATTGCGCCTTCCATTTCCCTGATGTTCGAGGTCGAGGTTTCTGCAAGGTATGCGAGCACGTCTTCGGGGACGATGCCGAAGAAGTTGGTCTCGTTTCCCACGCGTGTGAGGTAGTTGCGCATGATCGCCAGCCGCGTCTCGTAATCAGGTGGCTTCACATCTGCGAGCAGACCGGAGGCAAAGCGGCTCCTCATGCGGTCGTCCATGTCGATATCGCGCGGCGCTCGGTCTGCGGAAAGGACGATCTGGCGGTTCTGACCGGTCATCTCGTTGAAGATGTTGAAGAGCTGGTTGATCGTCTCGTCCTTACCTTCTAGGTATTGCACGTCGTCGACGAGGAGCACATCTGCCTGGTGGTAGTTGACATTGAACGCGCCCCACTGGTTTTTCTGCGTTGCCTCGACGTAGTCGTTCAGGAACTGGTTTGCCGAGACATAGCGCGTGGTAAGCGAGGGATAGTTCTGACGCACGTAGTTCGCGATCGCGACGAGCAGATGCGTCTTTCCGAGCCCCGAGTTCCCATAGATGAAAAGCGGGTTGTACACCGTGCCCGGCTGCTCCGCCACGGCGAGCGCTGCGCCGCGGGCGAACTTGTTCGACTTGCCGACGACGAAGGTGTCGAAGGTGCATTTCGAGAAAAGCGCAGTGTCCTCTCCCCGATTCGCTGCTGCATAATTGCCGCTCACCCGTTGCTTTTCCATGGGTCGTGAGGGTGTTGTGTCCTCTTGGAACACGTGATCGTCGACCGGCTCCATGTAGGCGTTCATCCAGTCGGGGACATCGCTTTGGACCGTATGGGGCAGCGGCCCGTTCGGGGTGGTCATCTGCGGGCTCTGGGTGGGAGTCGGCTTGTGAATCTGCGCCGCCGACGCCGGCTGCGGCGTATCGGTCGTCGCAATGCCGATTTTCAGAGGGGCGCCATATACCTGGGCCGCCGTGGCGGTCATCTCTTCGAGATAGTTCTTGGATACCCATGACTCGACCTGTGAGTTCTGGGCGATCAAGACGAACTGGTCTCCAAAGATGCCGACTGGCGTGAGCATGTTCAAGAAGACGCTCTTCGGGTCGTTGTCCCCACTGCCTTCGAGCATGAGGGAGAGCATGTTGTTCCAGAGCTCGTCTTTCTCCATCGCCTACTCCTGTTCGTTCAGTACCCGCGCGCCCAGGTCGGTGAGCATGCGCTTGTGGCTGTCTGTCGTCTCGACGAGCCCCTGTTCTTCGAGGTGGTTGAGCGCGCGGTGTGCAGTCGCGAGACTGATTCCGAGGTTCTGGTTCACCTCAGTGGGGCCGATGAGCCCCATCTCGCTTGCGAGTGCAAGGATATCGTAATCGCGATCCTTGAGGTTGAGCACGGGGGGAATCTTGGCACTTGGCTGCTTGTCGGGCACCTCTCGGTAGACGACGGGCGCGGACTGTCGGCTGTTGGGGTCGACGGCGATCGTGACAACCGTTCCCTCTTTGATATTGTCCTCGATTATGAGGCGTCCATTGGTAAAGCGCAGGTATTCGCGCACGGTGGGCAGACCGGAGCCGACGCCGCGAATGTACTTGCGCATCTCGCTTGTCGCCGAGGTGAATCCTGGCAGCTGGGCGCGTTCTTTGTCCGCGATACCAGGTCCCTGGTCCGTGAAGCGAATGGTGTTTCCACCATCGAGTATGGAGACGCAGGGCTCCTTGAATTGCGCGTGGATGAAGTTCTCGCATACCTCGCGAATGACCGTGTAGGGAATCGAGCTTCCCTGCTGCTGTGCAAGTTCGTAGGTCTTTGCAGCGATCTGCTCTATATAAGAGATGGGGTCAGTTGGCTCTATATCGACTATGCGCGGAGCTGACAGCATGTCGTCGTACACCGCGATACGCGTGGGGACCATGTTGTATTCATCTGTCTGCGATTCGGCCACGACGTGCTCTTTTCATGGTGTTGTGAAAAAGTTGAGTTTTCCACAGAGAAATCAACAATTGACTTTCACAAAGGGTAGCAAAACTTCCAGCAAAACCAAATCGTGAAATGAAAAACTGAAAAATGAAAAAGCCATCTGAACTGGTAATTTCATAGTTATCCACAATATTTTCCACGCCTGTTGAAAACTAGCGAAAATCATGAAAAATCGAGTGGAAAACCTGTGCAAGTGGGAATGAAAAATTGAATAGATTCGCGAAAACACGGCGTTTTCAACGTGAAATTCAAATTTCGGTTTTGAAAATCGTGGAAAACTTACGAGTTATCCACGAAACAGATGAAAAAGTTTTTCCATTTCTTTTCATGCGCGTGTTTTCCGTGGATCGTCGAGCGCTTTTCAAAGCGCGTCGAAAAACCGGCAAACACAAACAATTTTCTGAGTCAAGTCTTGTAGATTTTAACAAAAACATTAGTCTACCTGCGAAAACGTAGTTGTTTTATCAATCTTAAATGTAAAAAATTCTTTTCAGCTTTTTTGAAAAGCCGTCTCAGGTCGATTTGTCCACAGCGTTTTTGCTTCAAGTGTTCGACTTATCCACTTTATCCACAATTTGTGAGTTCAATTGTGGATATACTTTCATCTAGACAAGATTCAAGAATCGATTCTTGACGGGCATTTTTATCTAATAATATAATCTGAAGGCTTGTCTGTTAATGACAGGGACATCAAGTCCCTTGTATAGGAGGAACAATATGAAACGTACGTACCAGCCGAACAAGCACCGTCGTGCCAAGACCCACGGCTTCCGCGCCCGCATGGCGACCAAGGGTGGTCGCAATGTTCTCAAGGCCCGCCGTGCCAAGGGTCGCAAGCGCCTCTCCGCGTAGCGGCTTTCTCTGCTTGCGAGAAACAAGGTGCAGTGAAGGGCACAATCAAGGCAAAAACTGATGTAGAGCGCCTCTTCCGCGATGGAAGGCGCTCTACTTCGTATTTGCTCACTTTGCTCGTCAGGCAGACGGATGATCCCGGACGCTGTGCGTTCATCGCCGGCAAGAAACTTGGAGTCGCCCCCTTGAGAAGTCGCTGCAAGCGGGTCATGCGCGAAGTGGCCCGCGAATTAGGCGGTCCATGGGATGGCTTCGACGTTGTCTTTGTTGCCAAGAGAAAAGTTGCGCATGCACCTCATGACAAGGTGGTGCGTCAAACGAGACGGCAATTGATGGAATCTGGTGTGATTGATGGAAACTGAGGGAGAAAAGCTCACGTTCAAGACGGCACCTAAGATGCTTGCCTTGTTCCTGGTGCGTTTCTATCGTTCGTACATATCCCCTCTCTTCCCCCCATCGTGCCGCTATGTCCCAACTTGCTCCGAATACGCTATGATTGCGCTTCAGCGTTATGGGTTTCTCAAGGGTTCTTGGCTGGCTATCAAGCGTATCTGCCGCTGCCATCCCTGGCATGCGGGCGGATATGACCCGGTTCCTTAGATTTCTACGGTCTGATATCCCAATCGAGAGGGTAAAGGTATGTGGGATAATATTCTGAACGGTTGTGCGTGGTTGCTCTACCAGCTCGCGCACCTAGTCGGAGACTGGGGTCTTGCGATTATCATCGTGACCCTGATCATCCGCTTTGCGCTGTTCCCCCTTCAGCGCAAGCAATTCAAGTCGAGCTATGAGATGCAGCAGTTCCAGCCCAAGCTGCAGGAAATCCAAGAGCTCTACGCAGGTGATCAGCAGAAGATCCAGGAAGAGACGATGAAGCTCTACCAGGAGACGGGGTTCAATCCCCTCTCCGGCTGTCTTCCCATGCTGATCCAGATGCCGATCTTCATCATCCTGTTCCAGGTTCTGCGCTGGAAGCTATATGATTTCGCGAATGATTCGACGCTGGGCGTCTGCTTCTACAACATCATTCCCAATCTGACGCAGACCATCAACGATGCGTGGGGAGTCGGCGTTACCTACTCCATTCCCTACATCATCATGATCATCTTGTTCATCGGCTTTTCGGTGGCTCCTATGATCTTGCAGCTCAGGCAATCCGATCAGCAAACCCGCAGCCAGCAGTTCATGATGATTGCCATCATGGGTATCATGTTCATCTGGATGGCCTTCATCTCGCCTGCTGGCGTTATGCTCTACTGGGCCCTTTCTTCTGCGTTCGGCTTCTTCCAGCAGCTGATCACGAACAAAACGCTCAAGAAGGAAGACGAGAAGCGCGAAGAGGAAGACCTTACCAGACCTGTTGTCGTCAATGTCACGCGGCGCGAACATAAAAAGCGCCCGACGAAGAAGCACTAATCGAGAATGGTCTTGGCTGCAGGTAAGTTGGCAGCCTTCATAGAGAATGTGTAAGCATGCCGGCACCATGCCGACAATGCCGGTATAAAGCGAGGTCGATGTCATGTTTGAAGAGCAGATGGATAACGTTGAGGCTTCTGATACCGACGTGTCCGAAGAAGCTGAGGCACCAACGCAAGAGAACGCCGAAGTCGAGGATGATGAAAAAGCTTCGTCTTCCGAGGAACCCGAGGGCGAGTTCAGCGATGAAGAGGTCGACGAAGTCGCCGACACCGCTATCGACGTGCTGCGCAACATCCTCTCCTACTTTGATGCGACGGGAGCCGAGATCAACGAATATGACGGCGACGATGGAGAGCTGATTCTCGACGTCGTCGGAGGCGACCTTGCAATATTGATTGGACGCCGTGGACATACGCTCGATGCGATCCAGACGCTCGTTTCCACAATCGTTCACCATCGCCTCGGGTTCAGGTATCCGCTTACCATCGATGTCGAGAGCTATAAAGAACGTCAGCGCGAGAAAATCGAGTCCATGGCCTATTCCGCTGCCGATTGCGCATATCGTCAGGATCGCGACGTCTCGCTTCGTCCTATGAATCCCTACGAACGTCGCCTTGTCCACATGGCGTTGCGCGATGATGAACGCGTGACGACGCACTCAGAAGGTGTCGATCCCGACCGTCGTGTCATTATTTCACCTGCAGAGTAACTGCAGGTACTCTTATCATCTTTGGTAAGGGATACAGGGGAATTATCTGTGAATGAGATAAACAATACGAGAGCCGCACTAGATGCGGCTCTTTCTCGTCTTAATCTCGATGTGGACCAATCTAAACGTGATTTGCTGCTTCGGCATCTTGCTTTGCTCTTTGAGAAAAACAGGGTGCTGAACCTGACGCGCATCGATTCTCTTGAGGATGCTGTCGTTCTCCATATAGAGGACTCACTATCGATATATCCTGAGTTTCAGAAGACTGAAGGTCGTTTCTGCGATATTGGAACCGGTGGCGGCTTTCCAGGGCTTCCTCTTGGAATCGTATCCGGACGACCAGGCATTCTCCTTGATTCGGTCAAGAAGAAGGCAAAGGCTGTAGATGAGTTCATCAATGCTCTCGGTCTCTCGGGTACACTTCAATCTCGAGGTATGCGCAGCGAAGAGCTTGCACTCGAAATGCCCGCCTCCTTTTCCTGTGTGGTCGCACGTGCCGTATCATCTCTTGCTGCAGTTGAGGAACTTGCCTGCCCCCTTCTCGAGTTTGGCGGAAGTCTGATTGCGATGAGAGGGACCGAGATAGCTGAAGATCTTGAAGCTGCATCTGCTGCAGCTGATGTTCTTGGTCTGGAACTCGTGGAGCAGAGAAGTTTTTCCATTGGTGATGGTCGAGCATCACGTAGCGTATATAGATACCAGCGTGTCCGAGAGTCTCAAAAGAAGCTTCCTCGTAGACCTGGTATGGCTCAGAAAAAACCTCTTGGCTATTAAATTGTACTGACTGAGATTCACGATACGTGGATTTCAGTCAGTAATATTTTTCTATACAAAGTAATGGGCCTAATGTTTTAAGTAGACATTCAATATCTGCTCTTCTTGTTCCTACAGTCTGGTTGCTGAATATCTTCTAGTTTGATATGCAAGGTAAATCCATTTGAGTAGCAAATAGCTGTTTTCATCTATGTGTAGAAAATACGAAGCTCTGAAATCAAATCTAAGCCATTTTCAGCAAGTATATTGATTCATAACCTATATATTTATGGAAAGGTCTTAAATTTGAAATTAGGGCTTCTAATATTCTGTTCTTTTTAATTTTCTTACAATGAGTGATGTTATTTGGAGTTATAGCCGTATAGCCTTGTACTGTTAGGAGTAATTCATTTATTACAGTAATGACCCAATTGCTTAAATATATAAGCTTTGTCATTGCACGTTGGTAAACCATGGCACGAATTCTCTTGCATCATCATTCATATTTATTTCTTGATAGTGTCATGATCTCTAATAACGATATATTTGTTTTACAATTCTCTATGAGTACTAAATAGCAATCTGTAAATTTGCGGACTCTAGAATTTCACTTTGTTATTTGCTACTTCAGTAATAGAGTTCTTTTTTTGATGATGTTTCACGTGAAACATTTGTTCATTCAGAAGTTTGGAAAAACAATTTATATAGGAATGATGTTTCACGTGAAACATTGAGACCTTCTGAAGAAATAAACAGATAATCATATTTTGCAAAGAGAAAATGAAGTAGAATACGGAAAGCAAATAAGAATATACGTATCAATTTGCAAAGTAGATTCCTAAAACGAGCCTAGAAACATCAAAACATTGAGAGGAATCAAGTGAATTACAAGGACGTAAAAAGAAAACGCCCCAACTACCAATCATTAGTTCTGGCAATAATCAACCAAAAAGGTGGAGTTGGGAAATCAACGACAGCGGTGAATCTTGCTGCAGTTCTCGGAGAAAAGAAATACAAAGTTCTTCTCGTTGATCTAGATCCACAAGGAAATAGCACGAGTGGATTGGGATTTGATAAAACACACGTTGAATACTGTTCCTATGATTGCCTTCTCAATGACGATGTGAGCACTCATGAAATTATTGTTGATGTTGAAACACCAGGTGTATGGCTTATTCCGGCAACAATCAAGCTTGCTGGAGCCGAAGCAGAACTTGTGCAAGAAATAGCACGAGAATCACGTCTTAAGGAAGCGCTCGAAGAAGTACGAGATCAGTTTGACTTCATATTGATTGATTGCCCACCGTCATTAGGGTTGCTCACAGTAAATGCACTCACCGGTTGTGATCAGTTGATTGTGCCTATACAGTGCGAATTCTATGCACTCGAAGGTCTGTCGAAGATTATAGATTCGACGAATATGGTTAAAAAGCGTTTGAATCCCGGTCTCGATATATTTGGTGTCGTTATAACGATGTACGACAAACGCACTTCTTTGGCGAAACAGGTCGCAAAAGAAGTCGAGGATTTCTTCGGAGATAAGGTATTTAAGACGAAGATTCCTCGAACAGTTCGTCTTTCGGAGGCCCCAGGATATGGAATGCCCATCACCGAATACGATTCTAAAGGCAAGGGTGCAGAGGCGTATCGCGAATTAGGAAAAGAAGTAATTAAGCGTTTCAATGCATTAAACAAACAATAGTTCCGGAAAAAGGGGACTTTGAAATAAAGGAGTAGGAGACGATGGCACGCAAGACTAAAGGTGGTCTCGGAAAGGGTCTGAATGCCCTAATAGTCGATGCAACGATAGAGTCGGGAAGCAATGGAAGCCAGGAAGAGCTTCCTATTGATGAAATCACACCGAATCCTAATCAACCGAGAAAAAACTTCGATGAACTGGCATTAGCTGATTTAAGCGACTCGATTAAGAGAGAGGGCCTTCTGCAACCGATTCTCGTTCGGAAACATGGCGATAAATACCAGATTGTCGCAGGTGAACGCAGGTGGCAAGCCTGCAAGCTCGCCGGACTCGATCACGTCCCCGTCCGTATTGTGGACATGGACGACGAGAGTGCTCTCAGAGTTGCACTGATTGAAAATCTGCAGCGTAGTGATTTAAATGCAATTGAAGAAGCCCAAGGGTATCGTGACCTCATGAAAGAGGGAGACCTCACACAGGCCGAAGTTGCCCAGGCGGTCTCCAAGTCGCGCTCTGCTGTTGCGAATGCGCTGCGTCTACTCGATTTACCAGAGGAAGTTCAGAACTTAATCTACAACGGAGATCTTTCTGCTGGTCACGCTCGAGCAATTCTCTCTGTCCCAGAAGATGAGAAGCGGATTTCGCTCGCACAAAAAGTTGTCAAAGACCAACTTTCAGTTCGGGAAACCGAAAATATTGCACGTCTTGTAGCAGCCGGCAATGAGGAGCGCCCACGCCGTGCACCACTTCCCCGGTCATATAAGATCGTTGCTAAAGAATTGCGACAGCGTCTCGACACTACAGTCAAGGTCAAATCTTCTCGTGGCAAGAACAAGATTGAAATCGAATTCAAAGATGAAGATGATCTCGAACGAATCTTCAACCTGTTGAATGGGTCAGAGGAATAACAACTAGATGCAGGTCTAGTTATTCCAATCTTGTAGTGGCGGTTTCATCCGAAAGGATGGACCGCCATTTGTTTTGCCGAAAGTGTGTCTGATTTTCTTGATTCGAAAAAGCTGGACAGCAATAGAAGCGCTGAAGAGTAGAACGTCACATTACTTGAGCTGGCTTCGGTGCTTTTGACTCAGCTGCCCACAAGCGCCATCGATGTCTCCCCCACGAGAATTTCTGATTGAGACCTCTATACCGTGTCTCGAAAGCTCATGCTGGATTTCGTTCAGACGAGGAGAAGGCTCAAGATAAGCATTCGGAGAATCTTTATCTATAGGATTGAGGGGGATGAGATTCACGTGGCATAGCACGCCATGACAGAATTCTATAAGAGCATCGATGTGGGCATCATCATCATTGAATCCGGCAATCGCAGCATACTCGAAGGTAGGGCGGCGCTTAGTCGTGTCCCCATAAAGTTTGATTGCTTCCTTAAGTTGGGGGAGGGGGTACTTGCGGACACCTGGCATCAGTTGATTTCGTGTCTCTTGAATTGCAGAGTGCAGCGAGACTGCCAAGGTGAACTGCTCGGGTTCATGAGAGAAGCGGTCAATCTGATCGATGATTCCACAGGTCGAAACTGTAATATGACGCGATCCGATATTGAGTCCTTGACTGGAGTTCATGAGACGTAGCGCCTGCAAGCAGGCATCGTAATTGTTGAAGGGTTCGCCTTGACCCATGGCGACGACATTGCTCACGCGGCGTTCGAAGTCTTCTCCAACCAGACGAACCTGATCGAACATCTCTCCAATACTGAGATTCCGAGCGAAACCACCACGCCCGGTTGCACAGAAGACACATCCCATTGCACAGCCTGCCTGAGTCGAAAAGCAGACAGTGAGCCGTCTCTCATCTGAAGATGGAATGCCAACTGTTTCTACAGTAATACCATCATACAATTCAAAGAGATACTTTCTCGTTCCGTCTGCAGACATCTGCTTTTCGATGAGCCTGGGTATATCGAGTCGATAGGACGCTTCGAGTTTGCCCCTGAGTTCTTTAGAGAGGTTCGTCATCTCGTCAAAGGAACAAGCCCCCTTTTGCCAAAGCCACTGTTCGATTTGGCTTGCACGAAAGCCCGGCTCTCCAAGATCGGCGACGACCTGTTTGAGCTGGTCGGGGAAGAGTGCTTTCAGATCCTGTTTCTGGGGCATGAGGTCATCCTTGTGTAGACGCTGATAACAAAGGTAAGATACCATCTTCATGATGACAACAAGTCCATGGCGGCACGAAGAGAAATCCGAGGCAAACCAGATGATCAGCACCAAACCCTGTGATCCAGAGCACACCAAGGTAGCGCTGCTCAAAGGTGGAACGAGTGGAGAGCGCGAGATCTCGCTCGATTCTGGCGCGGCATGTGCTCAGGCCCTGAGAAGCAGCGGGTTTCCCGTTGTCGAGGTAGATACCGGCAAGGACGGCTTCGTTCAGGACCTGATCGCCTCGAAGCCCGACGTGGTGTTCATCGCTCTTCATGGCAAAGATGGAGAAGACGGTTGCGTGCAGGGTCTCTGCGAGCTCCTACGGCTTCCCTATACGGGGCCCGGTGTTCTCGCAAGTGCACTTGCCATGGACAAGTCGCGGGCCAAGGTCTTCTTCCAGAGCGCCGGTCTTTCCACGGCACCCTGGGTCGAGCTCGAACCTGGCAACACTATCGACCTCGACGCCATTATCGCAAGGGTGGGGGAGCACTGCGTCGTGAAACCCGCTCGCGAGGGCTCTGCCCTCGGTGTCCACATCGTGTGCGGGAAAGATGACCTCAAATCCGCTATTGACGAGGCGTTCACCCATGACAGCGAAGTCGTGGTCGAGCGCTTCATCTCGGGAACCGAGGTCACCGTCGCAGTTCTCGGAAACGACGAGCCAGAGGCGCTTCCCGTCATCGAGATCGTTCCCCAGGAGAGTTCTGCGTTCTATGACTTCGATGCGAAGTATTCGCAGGGTGGCGCCACGCACATCATTCCAGCGCGCCTTCCGAAAGAGACGCTAGCAGCTTGTGAAAATGCTGCTTGCACTGCGCACCGCGCACTCGGCTGCCGGGGCGTTTCACGTACGGACATGATCGTCGACGACGAAGGCACATGTTGGGTGCTCGAGACCAACACGATCCCCGGAATGACCTCGACTTCGCTTCTGCCCGACACGGCGCGCAAGGTCGGCATCAGCTTCGAGCAGCTGTGCCAGATGCTCGTCGAGCTCGCGCTCGAGCGTCCGTCTGACTACTAGTCCATAGGTTTCGCAACTGAATAGACGCAATCTAAGACGCTTGAGAGCGGCTCTTTTTAGCCGCACATGCTGCTCAGGTGTCGGTTCGCGGGTATCGTTCTTGTTTGAGATTTCCTTACTGATTAGGCTAAAAAGGCCTGCAAGTTACGGGCAGGTAAACATCCCACGAGAGAAGAGGAAAGGAGATACCCGATGTCAGAACTGATCGAGATTCGCTGGCATGCGCGTGCGGGCCAGGGTGCCGTCACCGCTGCCAAACTCGTAGCGGAAACCGCGCTCTCCCAGGGTCGCTACATGCAGGCCATGCCGGAATACGGTCCTGAGAGGACGGGTGCTCCCCTCAAGGCGTACACGCGCGTATGCGACACGCCGATTGAGGTGCACAACAACATCACCAACCCGCAGATCGTCGTGGTTCTCGACGAGACGCTTCTCGACCTCGAGAACGTCACCGAGGGAATGAAGGAGGGTGGCACGGTCATCCTCAACACGCGCATGACGCCCGATGAGGCCCGCAAGAAGCTGGGCGTCCCCGCGTCCACGAAGGTCGCCACGGTAGACGCCTCTGGTATCGCTATGGACACCATCGGCCGCAATATTCCGAACACCCCAATCGTCGCTGCGCTCTCCAAGGTTACTGGCGTCATTCCCTTCGACTCGTTCAAAGAGCACCTGCTCGTCACCTTTGGAAAGAAGTTCAGCCAGGAGATCATCGACGCGAACATCGAATCCGTCGAGCGCGCGTACAAGGAGGTGCAGGAGTAATGAGCGAGAAATGGAACGTCGACAACTTCACCTCTTGGAAGTCCGAGGAATTCCCCGTGGGCGCCGTCTGCATCGACGCTGGCAACTCCAAGGAGTACATTACGGGCGGTTGGCGTGCTGAGCGCCCGGTCTGGGATGAGGAGGCCTGCAAGAATTGCCTGTTTTGCTGGGTCTACTGCCCCGATTCCTCCATTATCGTCGAAGATGGCAAGATGACCGGAATCGACTATGACCACTGCAAGGGCTGCGGCGTCTGTGCCCACGAATGCCCCTTCGGTGCCCTGAACATGATTCTCGAAGCCGACGCAAAGGAGGCCGAATAGACATGGCAGAGCAGAAAGTTCTTTCCGCAACCGGCAACCAGATGGTCTGCGAGGCATTCCGCCAAGCCGACCCGGATGTCGTGTGCGCGTATCCCATCACCCCGCAGACCACCATCGTCGAGGGATTTGCAAAGGTCGTCGCCAACGGCGGCGTCCACACCGAGTTCGTGACCGTCGAGTCCGAGCACTCCTCGATGTCGGCCTGCATCGGCTCCGCTGCCGCCGGCGCCCGCACCTTCACGGCTACCTCTTCTCAGGGGCTTGCTTACATGTGGGAGGAGCTGCATATCGCAGCCGGCATGCGCCTGCCCATCGTCATGGCAAACGCCAACCGCGCCCTTTCCGCACCGATCAACATCCATGGCGATCACTCCGACGTTATGGGCGCGCGCGACACGGGCTGGCTGATGTTCTTTGCCGAGACGGCGCAGGAGGCCTACGACAACACGCTCATCGCCATCCGCGTGGCTGAGGACCATCGCGTCCTGCTCCCCGCGATGACGACGCTCGATGGCTTCATCACCACGCACGCCATGGAGCGCTGCGAGCTGATGGACGATGCGACGGTCAAGGAGTTCCTCGGCCAGCGTGATCCGGTCTATCCACTGCTCGACATCGACAATCCGGTCGGCCACGGCATGTTCGCCGACCAGGATTCCTATTTCGAGCTTCACAAGGCCGAGCGTGCGGCAGCCGATGGCTCCCGTCCCGTCATCAAGGAGATTGGCGACGAATGGGCAAAGATCTGCGGCCGTCCGTTCGAGTTCGTCGATGCCTGGGGCTGCGAGGATGCCGACTACATCATCGTGACCGTCGGCTCCTCTGCTGGCAATGCCCGTCACGTGGCGCGCGAGCTGCGCGAGCAGGGCAAGAAGGTCGGCGTTGCGCGCATCCGCGTCTTCCGCCCCTTCCCGTACGAGGAGCTCGTCGACGCCATCAAGGGCGCCAAGGCGATTGCGGTGCTCGACCGCTCCGAGAACTTCAGCGGCCAGTTCGCCCCGGTCGGCCTCGAGGTCGCGACGGCGCTCTACAACGCGAAGCTCTCGATCCCGATCAAGGACTATGTCTACGGCCTTGGCGGCCATGACGTCACCACGGGCCAGATGGAGCAGGTCTTCGGCGATCTCGAGAAGCTCGCCGCAGGTTCCATCGACGGCAAACTCGAGTATCTCGGCAATAGATAAGGAGGGGAGTGAACATGGCTAACATCAAAGAACTCTCGGCACTTCCCACGCGGCTGTGCGGCGGCCATCGTCTCTGCGGCGGCTGCGGTGCCTCCATCGCGGTGCGCCAGGCGCTCATGGGCGCCGGGGACAGCCCCGTCGTCTGCGGCAGCGCGACCGGGTGCCTCGAGGTTTCCACGACGGTCTATCCGTATTCTTCCTGGAACGGCCCGTTCATCCACAACGCCTTTGCCAACGCGGGCGCGACCATGTCCGGCGTAGAGGCTGCATTCAAGGGTCTCAAGCGCGCGGGTAAGATTCCCGAGGACGCAGACATCAAGTTCTGCGCCTTCGGCGGCGACGGCGGCACGTACGACATCGGCTTCCAGAGCCTGTCCGGTGCCATGGAGCGCGGCCACAACATGGTGTACGTCTGCTACGACAACGGCGCGTACATGAACACCGGCATCCAGCGCTCCTCGGCAACCCCGAAGGGCGCTTGGACCACAACGGCCGAGGTCGGCAAGGTGCAACAGGGCAAGACCCAGCGCCGCAAGGACCTGACCTCCATCATGGCGGCCCACCACATCCCGTATGCGGCTCAGGCCTCCATCAGCGATTGGCGCGACCTCACGACGAAGGCCGAGAAGGCGTTCAACGTCGACGGTCCCGCGTTCCTGAACGTGCTCGCGCCGTGCCCCCGCGGCTGGCGCATCAAGTCCGACGCCACCATCGAGGTCGCACGCCTGGGCGTCGAGACGGGCTTCTGGCCGCTTTTCGAGATCGAGAACGGCAAGTGGAGCATGAAGCCGGTCAAGAACCGCAAGCCCCTCGAGGAGTTCCTCAAGCCGCAGGGCCGCTTCAAGCACCTCTTCAAGCCCGGCAACGAGGACCTTCTGGCCGAGTTGCAGCGCGACTGCGACGAGTACTACGCCTACGTCGAGCAGATGTGCCAGGTGACGGCTGACTAGCCGTCTCGAAGCACATCTTTGCGCTTACCGAGAAAACGGGGGTTCATTTGAGCCCCCGTTTTGCTATACTTGCAAATCGCGCATGAGAATGCGCCTACAGCCCACGGAGGGATGTCCGAGTGGCTGAAGGAGCACGATTGGAAATCGTGTATGCCGTTTGTAGCGGTATCTAGGGTTCAAATCCCTATCCCTCCGCCAGTTTTATAAGGTGAGCGGGCCTCGAGAAATCGGGGCCCGCTTTTTGTCTTCTATACGGTTTGCCTTCCCAGTTTCTGCCGTTGCCGATTCGTCACGGAAATTAATTGACGCTAACTCCTTTAGCCTTATAATGATAATTGTTCCTAATAAATGAAAGGAGCGCAGCAATGTCACTTATTGGAAAAGAGATTTCAGATTTCAAGGCAGATGCCTATCACAATGGAGAGTTCGAGACCGTCACCAAGGCAGACGTGCTGGGGAAGTGGAGCCTGTTCTTCTTCTATCCGGCTGACTTCACCTTCGTGTGCCCAACCGAGCTCGAGGACCTCGCCAACACTTACGATGAGTTCAAGAAGGCGAACTGCGAGATCTACTCGGTCTCCACGGACACGCATTTCACACACAAGGCGTGGCATGACGAATCCGAGCGCGTGGGGAAGGTGCAGTACCCCATGCTCGGCGATCCCACCCATGCGCTTTCCCGTGACTTCGAGGTGCTGATCGAGGATGCAGGACAGGCCGAGCGCGGTGCCTTCATCGTCGACCCCGAGGGAAAGATCCAGGTCTACCAGGTCAACGCCGGTGGCATCGGGCGCAATGCCGACGAGCTCCTGCGCCTGCTCAAGGCCGCGCAGTTCGTCGCCGAGCACGGAGACCAGGTCTGCCCCGCAAAATGGGAGCCCGGCAAGGAGACGCTCAAACCTTCGCTGGATCTGGTCGGAGCGCTATAGGAAATAACGGCAGTGCCAGCTTGAGGGGTACGCACGTACCCGTTGAGAACACGAGGGGGTGTGTCCGCGCTCGAAGAGAGTGTGGCATGCCCCCTTTTTGATAGGTGCATCCAGTGCATCTGGATGCACATGTGAAAGATTGGAGGCACGAGATGAACGGGGTTCAATACGATGCGATCGTCATCGGCGGCGGGCCGGCTGGACTTACGGCAGCGCTCTACCTCGCACGGGCCCGAAACCGGGTCCTTGTGCTCGAAAAAGAGCAGTTCGGCGGACAGATTGCGCTCACCGCAGAGATCGTCAACTATCCCGGCGTGGAAAAGACGTCCGGCGCTGAGCTCACCTCGACGATGAGAAAGCAGGCCGAGGCCTTCGGTGCCGAGTGCAGGAAGGCGGATGTCACCTCGCTCGACCTGGACGGCGACGTCAAGACCGTCCACACGAGCGCAGGTGATTTCACCGCGCTTTCCGTGCTCCTCGCGACGGGAACGCTTGCAAGGCAGGCGGGCTTTGAGGGGGAGGAGAAGTTCCGTGGCCACGGTGTCACGTACTGCG
>JBMNPN010000029.1:0-26418 GCA_050943615.1 Coriobacteriales bacterium | reverse complement strand
AGAATCCGGGGCCGCGCGCACAGTATTTTCCCAAATGGCGGGAGACGGGGAAATAACGTGCGCGGTCGCCAGAATCCGGGGCCGCGCGCACAGTATTTTCCCAAATGGCGGGAGACGGGGAAATAACGTGCGCGGTCGCCAGAATCCGGGGCCGCGCGCACAGTATTTTCGCAAATGGCGGGAGACGGGGAAATAACGTGCGCGGGCATGCGAATCCAAGAACCATGAAATTGAAAAATCTCGCGAAGGGACTGGAAAAGCACTCCGGCCGGGATATCCCCGAATTGACCGATCCCCTGACCTGCGCTTTCTTCTTGCCGTATATGAGCACCGCACCGAAAAACGAGCCATTTCTTGCGATTATTGCAACGCGCTTCACCCTTCGTCCGCACCCAACCGCGCAGCCACAGCAGCGACACGCTGGGAGGCGTCGCGCTTGAGAAACCTAGTCCCCCAGGCGCGAGAGGAAGGCCTTGGTGCGCTCGTGGGAGGGATGCTCGATGACCTGGTCGGGCGTGCCCTCCTCCACGATCACGCCCTTGTCCATGAAGACGATGCGGTCCGAGACATCGCGGGCAAAGCCCATCTCGTGGGTGACGATGGCCATGGTCATGTGCTCTTCGGCAAGCTCGCGGATGACGTTGAGCACGCTTTGCGTGAGCTCGGGATCGAGGGCACTGGTCGGCTCATCGAAGAAGAGCATCTCGGGCTCCATGGCAAGGGCGCGCGCGATGGCGACGCGCTGCTGCTGGCCTCCCGAAAGCTCGCAGGGCACCATGTCCTCCTTGCCGGAAAGCCCCATCTTGGCGAGCAGCTCGCGCGCCTTGTCTTCCGCCTCGTCCTTGGGTGCGCCCTTCACCTTGACCGGTGCGTCCATGACGTTCTGGAGCGCCGTGCGGTGAGGAAAGAGGTTGAAGTTCTGAAAGACCAGGCCGAAGTGCTGGCGCGCCTGGCGCTTGACCTCTTTGTCGCCGTAGACCGCGTTTCCGTTCTCATCGGCCCTTGCCACGACAAGGTCGCCGTAGGAAAGGCTGCCCTTCTCGAAGGTCTCGAGCAGCGTGGCGCAGCGAAGGAGCGTCGACTTTCCGCCTCCCGACGATCCGATGATGCTCACGACCTCGCCGCGGCCCACGGCAAGGCTGATGTCCTTCAAGACCACGTTGTCCCCGAAGCGCTTCTCGATGTGCTCGAGAGAGACGACCGTATCGCCTGTCTGCACGTCCGCATCCTCCCTAGTCATGGTAGTAGGCCAGCTTCTTTTCGGCACGGTTCAGCAGCCACTCGACCACCAGCGTAAAGCCCCAGTAGATGAGGGCCGCGATGATGTAGGGCGTCATGTTGACGAAGGCCGCGGAGAGCGCCTTTGCCTCGGTGAACATCTCGGCGATGCCGAGCACGAAGGCAAGCGAGGTGTCCTTCACGAGCGTGATGATCTCGTTTCCCATTGCCGGCAAGATCCGCTTGATGACCTGCGGTAAGACGATGGAGAAGAAGGTCTGCCCCTTGGTGTAGCCGAGTACCTCGGCGGCCTCATACTGCCCGCGCGGGATCGACTGGATACCGCTGCGGTAGATCTCGGCGAAGTAGGCCGCGTAGTTGAGGATGAAACCGATGGCGCAGGCCCAGAACTTCCAGCCCGTTCCGAGAGAGACGTGGAAGAGGTAGTAGGGCCCGAACGAGAGCGCCATGAGCTGCAGCATGAGCGGCGTTCCACGCATGAACGAGATGTAGATGCGCGCGATGACGGCGAGCGGTTTGAACCTGCTCATGCGCGCAAGCGCGATCACGATGCCGAGCGGCAAGGCGCCCAAGAGCGTCACGAGAAAGATCTCGAGCGATGTGACAAAGCCCATTCCCAGATCGGGCAGGACCAAAGCGAGCATGTGCAAATCATTCACCTCGTCATGACAAAGCAAAGGGGCAAAGGAGCGCTCGCACGCTCCCCCACCCCCTGGTTAACGTACTTGCAGGCGCGCGTCCCGATAAGGGGCGAGCGCCAATTATCGGTTTCCTACTCGAGGCACCAGTTGTCGTAGCTGATGCCCTGGTCGGCGTACTTCTCGCAGATCTCTTTCACCTTACCCTCGGAGTCGAGCTCCTTGAGCGCCTGGGTCACCTCGTCGGCGAGCGCCTGGCCGGTGTCGTCTTTCTTGAAGCCGACCGCGTAATGCTCGGAGGAGAGCTGCTCGTCGAGCTGCTTGTAGACGCCGTCTTTGGCGGACATCTGGTAGGCCGCGATGGAAAGGTCGCAGGCCACGGCATCGACCTGGCCGCTCTCGAGCTGCATGAAGGCGTTGTTGTAGTCGCTGATGGTCTGGACCTTGCCGCCCTTAAAGGTGTCCTGCAGGTCCTTCATGTCGCCGTCGAGCACGTCGAGCGCGGCGGAATCGACCTGGGTGAGCACGGTCTTGTCCTTGAGGTCGGAGAGCTTGGAGATGCCGCTGTCGGCCTTGACGACCACGACCTGGCCGTTCTTCATGTACTGACCGGACCAGGCGTATTTGTCCTCGCGGCCCTCATAGGTGAATCCGTTCCAGATGCAGGTGATGTCGCCCTGGTTGATGAGTGCATCCTTGGAATCCCAGTCGATGGGCTCTGCCTTGAACTCCCAGCCGAGCTTGTCGCAGACGGCCTTGGCAAGGTCAAGGTCGACGCCCGTGTACTCGCCGGTCGACGTGTCCTTGTAGCCGTAGGGCGGATAGCTCTGGTCGAAGCCGACGACGAGCGTGTTGTTCTCCGGAGAGACGCTCGCCTGTGTCGTGCTCGAGGAGCTGCTCGAGCTGGAATCCGAGCTCGAGCCGCCGCAGCCGTACAGGCCAACGACGCCCAGGGCAGCGAGCAAGCCGGCAACGATGCCCACGAGGATTTTCTTCTTCATGATCTAGACCCCCTCTATCACTTTACTGTAGTAAAGCAGCAAAACTTCGTGCATTGTAGCCTAGATGCAGCTCATGAAAAAGCCCAGAGAACGCAAATTCAACGAAAGGTGCGCGCGCATCCACGACTCGCAGACCGAGAGAAGCCCGATATCGGGGGCACCCGTCACGCTGGAAAGCTCGGCGAACGTGCGGTGGAGGAGCGCATCGATCCAGCCCACGAGCGAAAGGTCGACCGCCTTTCCGGCGGCAACCGGCGCGCAGTCCTGGCAGAGCGCTCCGCCCAGGTCGATGTCGAAGCGCGCGGGGGTCTTTAGCGGGCGCCCGCAGGCGGCGCACTCGTGGATGGCGGGCCGAAAGCCCTGCAGGGCAAGCGCCTTCATGAGAAATGCCGCCACGAAGAGCCCGGCCTGCTCAACGCCTCCCCCTCCCAGCGCGGAAAGAGCGACCTCCGAGAGCTGGAAGACCCGCTCTCCCGCATAGGCGCCGTCGCGCGTGACCTTCTCGAGGAACTCGGCGATGACCGAGGCCGCGCTCGTGAGCACGAGGTCGGTGCGCAGGCAGGCGTTGGTCTGTACCACGCTGACCTCGCCCACCACGTCGAGCGAGCGCCCCTTGTGGAGCAGCACCTCGGAGATGGAGAAGGGCTCGAGGCGCGCGCCGATGCGGTTTCCGGGCTTGCGCAGCCCCTTGGCGACGGCTCGGACCTGGTAGCCGTCAGAGCCGAGCATCGTCACGATCGCATCGGTCTCGCCGAGCTTCGTCTTCTTCAGGACCAGGCAGGTCCTCTTGTAGGTGCGTGACGCCATGAGCTGTCCCCCACACTGCCCCTACAGGCCCTCGCCGTAGCCGAACTTGCGGATCTGGCTCGCGTCGTTTCGCCAGTCCTTCTTGACCTTCACCGTGAGGTCGAGGTGCACGTGCACGCCGAAGAGGCGCTCGAGGTCGCGGCGCGCCTCGGTGCCGATGCGCTTTACCATGCGCCCGCCCTTGCCGATGATGATGCCCTTCTGGCTCTCGCGCTCCACGAAAATCGTTGCCCATATGCTCCACAGCCCGCGCCCGTCGTCGCGCTCGATATCGTCGACGGCGACGCCAACCGCATGCGGGACCTCGTCTCGCGTGTAGCGAAGCACCTTCTCGCGGATGAACTCGGCCACGAGCACCTCGTCGGACAGGTCGACGCCCGTGCCCTTGGGAAACCAGCGCGGCCCGTGCGGGAGCATTTCGGACACGGTCTCGATGAAGGCATCGACCCCCTCGCCCTTCTTGGCGGAAAGCTCGACGACGGCATCGAAACGGCAGAGCTTCTCGGCACGCGCGCGCTGCTCGGCAAGGTCGGATCTCGACTTGGCCAGGTCGGTCTTGGAGAGCACGAGGAGCTTTTTGCAGGAGAGCTCCTCGATGTGCCTGGCGACCCACTCGTCTCCGCGCCCGACGGGCTTTGAGGAGTCGATGAGGAAGGCGACGACGTCCACGTCCTCGAGCGCCTGCAGGGCAGACTCGTTGAGCTCGTCGCCGAGGGCGTCGTGCGGCTTGTGCAGCCCCGGCGTGTCTACGAGCACGATCTGCACCTCGTCGGTGTCGTAGATTGCCCGGAAGCGGTGGCGCGTGGTCTGGGCGGTGTTGGAGGTGATGGCGACTTTCTGTCCCATCACGGCGTTCACGAGCGTGGACTTTCCCGCGTTGGGACGTCCCACGAGCGTCACGAACCCGCTTCTGAAGACTTCGGGGTCGACTTGCTCTTCCCCATCCGAGCCGATACCAGCGGCCTTTAGCATCTCGTCGAGGTCGGACACGGTTTCACCTCACCTTTCCCTTATCGCTTAAAGCGGCCTTGCAAAACGCCGCCGAGAACATGGCCTGCCCTGAACGTAGCCTACGCGCCGATGAGCCGCAAGAAGGGCGGGATGTAGACGATGAGCCCGACGATGACCGAGCAGATGGCCAGCACGAGCACGGCGCCTGCCGCGGCATCCTTGCAGACCTTGATGCGCGGGTCGATCTCGGGGCTCACCTTGTCGCAGAGCGCCTCGAGGGCGGTGTTGACGAGCTCGGCGGCAAAGACCATGCCGATGCAGAGGATGACGAGGCACCAGCCGATTGCGTCCACGCCCAAAGCAGCGCATGCGACAAGCGCGGCGATGGCAAAGCACAGGTGAATCTTCATGTGGAGCTCGTTTTTGAAGGTCCGTCCGATTCCGGTGAAGGCGACGGCAAAGCTGTGGGCCTGGCTTTGATGATGGAGCTTCTCGTCTGCCATCAGCGCACACCTGTGATGCCGTAGGAGTCGAGGATCTCCTTTTCGAGCGCCTCCATCTGGGCGCGCTCCTCATCGCTTTGGTGGTCGTAGCCGAGCAGGTGCAGGATCGAGTGCACGAGCATCAGCGAGGCTTCCTCTTCAAAGCTCGTGCCGAACTGCGCGCGCTGCTCGTCGACGGCATCGGGCGCGATGACGACGTCTCCGATCTCGATGGAGTCCTCGTCGGCGAGCGCCTCGTCGAAGGGGTCGTCGAGCGGAAAGGAGAGCACGTCGGTGTAGGAGTCGATGCCACGGTACTCTCGGTTGAGCTCGTGGATCTCGTCGAGGTCGACCAGGCTGATGGAAAGCTCGCAGGTATCGGGAACGCCCATGTGCCTTAAAGCATGCTCGGAAAGCGCGCGGATGGCGTCTTCGTCCCAGGTGCGCGTGCCACCGCGCACATCGATCTCGATGTTCACGACTGCCCCTCTTCCGCCTCGGCGCGCTTGTAGGCCGACTCGTAGGCCTCGATGATGCGCGAGACCAGGCTGTGGCGCACGACGTCGCTTCCCTCGAGGTGCACGAAGGCGATCTCGTCGATGCCGCCGAGAATCGACTCGGCGCCTGCCAGCCCGGACATGCCGTGCGGCAGGTCGGACTGCGTGACGTCTCCGGTGACGATGGCATGCGAGCCAAAACCGAGGCGCGTCAGGAACATCTTCAGCTGCACGGCGGTCGCGTTCTGGGCCTCGTCGAGGATGAGGAAGGCGTCGTTGAAGGTGCGGCCGCGCATGAAGGCAAGCGGAACGATCTCGATGACGCCGTCGTTGATGAGCTGGTGGCCCTTGTCGGGATCGGTCAGATCGAAGAGCGCATCGTAGAGCGGGCGCACGTAAGGGTCGACCTTCTCCATGAGCGTGCCGGGCAGAAAGCCGAGGCTCTCACCTGCCTCCACGACCGGGCGCGAGAGAATGATGCGGCTGATCTCGTGGCGCTGCAGGGCCGCGAGCGCCACTGCCATGGCAAGGAAGGTCTTTCCCGTGCCGGCAGGACCGATGCCAAAGGTCACGCTATGGGAGCGGATGGCGTCGCAGTAGCGCTTCTGGCCGCTCGTCTTGGGGCGTACCGTGCGTCCGCGGTAGGCAAAGATCGTGTCATCGCGCAGAAACGACGGGGAGTACTCCGAGGTGCGCAAGACCTGCGCAAAGCGGCGGATGTCATCGACCGTGAGCGAGCCGCCTTCCTCGACGGCGTTGAACATCTCGGTGATGAGCGATGAGATGGTCGGGATCTCGGTGGTGTTGCCCGAGACGACGACCTGGTCGGCATGGACCGAGACGGTCACGCCGAAGATCTCCTCGATGGCGCGCAGGTTGGAATCCGCGCTGCCGCAGAACAGCGCCATGTCGGCGCCTTCGGGAATCGCGAGGCGAAGCTCGCTTTCGTCCATGTCCCCTTCTCTCCCCTCGTGTCAGTCCGCGGCCGGTGTCTGCGCCCTGTCTTCTTGTTCCCTGTCGCGCTTGGAGCGGCGCTTCTTGGGCGGCCGGTAAGCCGGGCAGGGATAGTCGCGGTACTCGAGGTTTTCCATGATCTCGTCTATCCAGTCATCGAGCGGCAGGGCCTCCTCGGCGCGCTCGCAGTCGATGGCGCGGGCGTGGGTCTCGGGGCTTCGCGGCATGAAGAGCGTGCAGCAGTCGTCTGCCGGGCGCGAGGAGATCTCGAAGGTGCCGATCTTCTTGGCGGTGTCGATGATCTCGAGCTTGTCGGAGCCGACGAGCGGGCGCAGCACCGGCATCGTGGCCACGGCGTTGACGGCGGCCATGTTGTCGAGCGTCTGGCTGGCGACCTGTCCGAGCGATTCACCCGTGACGAGCGCCTTGGCGCCCTCGCGGCGCGCGATGGCCTCGGCCACGCGGAACATCAGGCGCCGGTACAGGACGATGCGCAGGTTGGGCGGGCAGAGCTCGGCGATCTTCTTCTGGTAGTCCCCGAAGGCGACCGTGTAGATGCGCCCGAAGCCGCCGGCGGGGGTGAGCGCATGCGCGATGTCGTCGACGATCCACTCGCTGGCATCGTTTGTCTGGGGACGTCCCGAGAAGTGCACGCCCACGACGACGGCGCCGCGCTTCATCATGCGCCAGGAGGCAACGGGACTGTCGATGCCGCCGGAGATGAGGCTCACGACCTTGCCGGCAGACCCCACAGGAAGCCCGCCGATTCCGCGTTCGGAGCGCGAGAAGACGTAGACGCTCCCCTGGATGACATCGACGTGCACCGTGACATCCGGGTGCTTCATCTTGACCTTCTTGTCGGGCGCGAATTCGCATAAGTGCGCGCCGACAAGCTGGTTGAGCTGCATGGAGTCGATCGGGTAGTCGGTGTTGGAACGGCGGGCGTCGACCTTGAAGGTCTCGAACTCCCCGCAGTCCATCAAGGCGAGCTCGGCGGCACGGTAGTAGTCCTCGGGCTTTCTCGAGGTGCGCCAGCCAACCGAGACGCGGGCGACGCCTGGGATCTGCAAAAGGATGCGCGCGACGGGCTCGAGGTCCTCCTCCTTTTCGAGGACGACGAGCAGATGCCCCGATATACGGCAGATTTCCTCGCATGAAAACGAAGCGAGCGCCGCCTCCATGTTACTCAGGAGACGGTGCTCGAAACTGGCGCGATTGCGGCCTTTAAGGCCTATTTCGTGGTAGTGGACCAGGCAGATGCGCTCGAACAAATGAACTGAACCCCTATGACTCTTTGATCTCGTCGAATGCCTGCTTGTCGTAGGAGACCTCGCCGCGGGCGATCTCTTCCATGGCAAGCGAGAGCGGCTTGCGGCCGGCAAACTCGGCGATCTCGTTCACGGACTGCAGCGCGACGGCGCGGTCGTGCTGGCCGCGCATCATGTCGTTGATGTCGCGGGAGCGCTTGGACGCGATGGCGCACAGCAGGTACTTGTCTTCCTCGGTCTTCTCGAGGAGCGTGTCGATACGGGGTTCAACGATAGACATATATGAGCAATTCCCTTCAGTTCAAACGTGCAACGTTGCAAAAAAAGCAACAGTCGGGCTAGGATTCTAGCACCTTGACGAGCATATCGGTAGCCCTATCGAGATCGTCGTTGACGATAACTTCATCGTAGCGCGACGACGCCTCCATTTCGCCACGTGCGTTGACGAGGCGACGGGCGATCTCCTCTTCCGAATCGGTGGCACGGCCGCGCAGGCGCTGCTCGAGCACTTCCATGCTCGGGGGCGCGATGAAGACGAGCTTGGCATCCGGGAACTTCTCGCGCACCTGGAAGGCGCCCTGGACGTCGATCTCGAGAAGGACGTCATCACCCTTCTCGAGATGCTCTTTGATGGGAGCGACGGGCGTGCCGTAGTAGTGCTCGTGCACGCGCGCCCATTCGACAAAGCCGCCCTCTTTAATCGTGCGCTCGAACTCTTCGGTGCTCATGAAGACGTAGCTCACGCCATCAACCTCGCCGACGCGCGGCGCACGCGTGGTGGCGGATACGGAGACCCAGATGCTGGGAATGCGCTTGACAACCCGCGAGACGAGCGTGCCCTTGCCCGCGCCGGAAGGGCCGGAGATGACGAAAAGAGAGCCGGGCATCTTACTTTCCGAAACGCTCCAGAAGCTCTTCGCGCTGACGCGTGCCGAGGCCCTTGATGCGGCGGGACTCGGAGATGTCGAGCTCTTCCATGAGCTTTTTCGCCTTTGCCTTGCCATACCCGGGCAGCGACTCGATGAGCATCGAGACCTTCATGCGGGCGACAACGGGATTGTCGCTATCGGCGAGCACGTCGTTGATCGTCTTTTTTCCGCTCTTGAGCTCGGCACGGAGCTCGGCACGCTCCTTGCGTGCAGCTGCTGCCTTCTCGAGAGCCGCCTGTCGTTGCTCATCTGTCAGTTTGGGTAATGCCATGACAACCTCCAATAACGAGTTTCCTGCTTGCGAGCTCTCTCATGTGGCGCTTCCCGACCTCGGGCAGACGCCAATGTCACTCCACGGAAGGCGCACTGCAGTAGTGCGCACCTCCGACGCAACCCTCCCGGTGTTCGTACGCGAACGCACATGGGATACGAGCCGGCCATATCGGAGTAAAGCTATGCGAAAATAGTACAACGTTTGAAGATGAACGTCGACAAAATGCATACTTTTTCAGGTTTCTGACAGGTTTGAGCAGGCACGTGGCCGGACGGAGGGCGCTCCTCCGCTCCCTTGCAAAGCGAAAAACCCTCGCACTTGCACGAAAAGGTAACCCCAGCGTTTCCCCGCACAAGCAACTAGCACGCTATAGTGAGTACAGGAGTGTCTGTGAAATACCATTTAGGGGGACTGATTGACATGGGTTCATACGAGCGCGAGAAAAAGGCGATTGCCGAGGGAACCGCGACGCGTGGGCAGGCGGCTCGCGCGTATTTTGCAAAAATCGATGCGGGGCTGACCGAAGAGGAGTCCGCCCTCACGCACCGTCCCGATTATTCGAAGACCTTGTTCGCAGAGAAAAACGACGATATCTACCGCGAGTTCTGTCACTACATCGACCAGCCCGAGCCGCGCTACTTCGACAAGATCGAAGACCCGATAAAGATCGAGGGCTACACGGCTGCCGATGTCTACCGCATCATGAAGGCTTCGGCCACGCGCGTGCTCGACGTCGATGCGGCCGCGGTCTACAACATGATGGTCAAGCTGCGCGAGCAGCCCGAGATAGCCAAGCGTGTCCTCGACTTCAAGCCCACCTGCTACCAAGGTGGCTGCGGCATGTATGACGGGGCCTACACCAAGGGCCTCTACGACTGGCAGAAGCAGGCCGCCGAATAACATGCTCTCATACCCTAGCGAGCGCGCACACCCAGAGCCCAAATGGCAGGAGACGGGCAAACAGTGTGCGCGGCCGCTGCGAAATCTCGAACGCACGCACAGTTATGGCCCATTTGGCGGCAGATGGGGAAATACCGTGCGCGAGAACAGGAAAACGTCGCGGCGCGCACGCTCACGCCCCATTTGGCGGGAGACGGGGAAATAATGTGCGCGGAAACAGGAAATCGTCGCCGCGCGCACACCCAGAGCCCAAATGGCGGGAGACGGGCAAATACCGTGCGCGAGTGCCGGAATCCGGGGCCGCGCGCACAGTATTTCCCCAAATGGCGGGAGACGGGCAAATATCGTGCGCGGACCGCGCCCGCCAGCCGGTGCGAGTTCTACAGGTTCGCGGCGATCTCGTCGAAAGCGGCGACGGGATCGGAGGCGCGCGTGATGGGACGGCCGATCACCAGGTGAGACGCCCCCGCATCGAAGGCCTCGACGGGCGTGGCAACACGGCTCTGGTCGCCGAGTGCGGCACCCTTGGGGCGCACGCCGGGGGTGATGATGATGGCATCCTCGCCCAAGAGCTCTCGCATCGCGTCCGCCTCTTTAGGCGAGCAGACGACGCCATCGAGACCGGCCTTCTTGGCAAGCGCCGCCAAACGCGTGACCTGCTCGGCAGGCGACACATCGATGCCGACGGAGGAGAGCTGCTCTTCATCCATGCTCGTGAGCACCGTGATAGCGCAGACTGCGGGGCGCTCGGCGTCGAGGTCGACCTTGGCAGCTCCCTTTCGGGCGCCCTTGAGTGCCGAGCTCATCATGGGCTCGGCGCCGGAAGCGTGAACCGTGAGCAGGTCGGCCCCCGCCTCGGCAATGGAAGCGGCAGCACCGTAGACCTGGTGCGGGATATCGAAGAGCTTGAGGTCGAGAAAGACCTTGAACCCGAGCTTGTGCATGTCGCGAATAATAGCAGGACCGCACGCATAGTAGAGGGTCATGCCGATCTTGACCCAACGGGCATGACCGGCGAGTTTCTCGCCCAGGTCAAGTGCCTCGGCAGGCTCGCAATCCAAAGCGACGATGATACGATCGGCGCGCGAGGCGTCTTTCCAGTCCATTTATCAAACCTCCAGAGATCCAATGAGTTCTGAGACAGATGATACGCCATGTCGCCGGCAGTAGTCGACGATGCCCTCCAGCACATGGACCGTCGCGAGCGGGTCGGCGAAGTTGGCGGCACCGACGGCAACGGCCGATGCACCGGCCAACATGAACTCGATGGCATCCGTCCCCGTCACGATGCCGCCCATGCCGATGAGGGGAATCTCCACGGCATTGTGGACCTCCCAGACCATGCGCAGGGCAACCGGCTTTATGGCGGGACCGGAAAGCCCGCCGACCACGCGGGCAAGCTTGGGGCGCTTGCGCTCGGCATCGATTGCCATGCCGAGCAAGGTGTTGACCAGGCTCACGGCATCGGCACCGGCGGCCTCGACGGCGCAGGCGATCTCTGCGATGTCGGTCACGTTCGGGGTCAGCTTGACGAAAAGAGGGCGCTTGGTCACCGCACGGCACGCGCTCGTGACCTTGCCCGCCATCTCGGGGTCGACGCCGAAGGTCATGCCGCCAGCGTCCACGTTGGGGCACGAGATGTTGACCTCGTAGGCATCGACGCGAGCCTCGTCCTCGAGCCGCTCGATGACCCTGACGTACTCCTCGAGCGAATGGCCCGAGACGTTGACGATGACCTTGGTGTCCTTGTCGGAAAGCCAGGCGAGCTGGTGTTCGCAGAACGCCTCGACCCCGGGGTTCTGAAGTCCGATGGAGTTCAGCATGCCGCTTGCCGTCTCGGCGATGCGCGGCGCATCGTTGCCGGCCCAGGGCTCGCTCGAGACGCCCTTGGTGGTCACGGCCCCTAGCCGCTCGATGTCGACGAGGTCGGAATACTCCTCCCCCGCCCCGAAGGTGCCCGAGGCGACCGTGACCGGGTTCTTCATGGAAAGGCCGCCCACCTCGACGGAAAGGTCGGGGGCGTCTTCTGCAAGCTCGGGATAGACCATGTCGTTTTCCTGGGCCATTACCAGATCACCTCGCTCGCGTTGAAGACGGGGCCGTCGACGCAGCAGCGCCTGCGCCCTTGCGTGGTCTCCACGACACAGGAAAGGCAGGCGCCGACACCGCAGGCCATGAGCTTTTCCATGGAGACCTGGCAGCAGATACCGCGCTCGAGGGCGGGCTTCACGACGTTTCTCATCATCGGGGTCGGCCCGCAGACGGCCACGTAATCGTAGGCGCCCGAGGCAATCGCCTTGTCTGAGACCTCGGTCACGAAGCCCTTGGTGCCAAGCGAGCCATCGTCGGTCGTGAGCGAGACCTTGCCGCCTGCTGGCACGCAGACCGTCTCGAGCTCGCGCACGCAGGAGAAGCGGTCCTTGGAAAGGGCACCGATGGCGACGTCCACGATACAGCCACGGTCCACGAGGTCCTGGGCGAGCATGTAGAGCGCAGGCGTTCCCACACCGCCTCCCACGAGCAGGGCGCGCGTCGTTTCCGCAGGCGCGCTCCAGCCGTTGCCGATCGGCCCGATGAGGTCGACCTCGCTTCCCGGGGAAAGCTCCGAGAGCTGGCGGGTCCCCTCCCCGACCACCTGATAGACGATCTCGACGATGCCGTTGTTGCCGTGCACCGCAAAGACCGCGAACGGCATGCGCAGGAACTGCACCGGGCACTTCACAATGCGTAGGTGCACGAACTGCCCGGCGCGTGCGCTCTGGGCGATTTTGGGAGCGTTGAGCCCCATCTGCCAGATGCCCGTCGCGACGGGGCGGTTGGATATGACGCGCGCTGTCTCGTCGAATTTCTCTGCCATGGGCTAGATGTCCTTCTGTGGGAGGTCCTGCAGGGCAACGGGCGCCAGACGCCCGCTCTGCAGTGCCGATATCGCCTGCGTCATCGCATTGGCGGCGGCAAGCGTCGTCACGTAGCAGATGCCGTAGCGCACCGCAGCGCTCCTCAGATGGTAGCTGTCACCGCGCGTCTCCTGACCGAAGGGGATGTTGATGAGCAGGTCTATCTCGCCGTTTGCGAGCAGGTCGCCGATATTGGGGCGCTGCTCGGAGATCTTGCGCGTGATCTGCACGTCGAGGCCGTTTGCCTTGAGAAGGCGCCCCGTGCCGCCCGTGCTCACGATCTTGAAGCCGAGGTCCTGCAGAGCATGAGCGATGGGAACGATGTTTCGCTTCTCGCGATCGCAGACCGAGATGAAGACCTTGCCCGAACTGGGAAGCGAGTAGTCGATGGCGAGCTGCGTCTTTGCATAGGCAGCCGGGAAGTCATCGGCGATGCCCATGACCTCGCCGGTCGACTTCATCTCGGGTCCCAGAATCGTATCGGCGCCCGGGAAGCGCCCGAAGGGCATGACCGCCTCCTTGCAGGCGAAGTGGTCGATGGGATGGTAGGTGCCCTCGAGGCCGAGATCGGCGATGGTCTCGCCTGCCATGATGTGGGCCGCGCACTTGGCGAGCGGCACGCCGGTCGCCTTGGAGACGAAGGGCACCGTGCGGCTCGCGCGCGGGTTGACCTCGATGACGTAGACCTTGCCGTCCTTGACGCCGTACTGGATGTTCACAAGTCCCTGGGTTCCCACCGCAAGAGCCAAGCGCTTGGTGTCGTCGATGAGCTGGGCGATGACGTCGTCGGAGAAGCTGAACGGCGGCGTGCAGCAGGCCGAGTCGCCCGAGTGGATGCCGGCTTCCTCGATGTGCTCGAGGATGCCGCCGATATAGACGTCCTTGCCATCGCACAGGGCATCGACATCGCATTCGGTCGCGCTCTCGAGGAAGGAGTCGAGGTAGACGGGGTGGTCTGCGGTCACGCGCGCGGCTTCGGCAAGGTGCCGCTCAAGGTACTGCTCGTCGTAGGCGATGACCATGCCGCGCCCGCCGAGCACGTAGCTCGGGCGCACGAGGAGCGGGTATCCGATGCGCTTGGCGACCTCCTTTGCCTCCTCCAGCGAGCTTGCGACGTCCGCTGCGGGGTAGGCGATGCCGAGCTCGTCGAGCAGGGCAGAGAAGCGCTCGCGGTCCTCGGCCAGGTCAATGGCCTCTGGCTTGGTGCCCATGATGTGCACGCCCTCGTCCTGCAGCGCCTGCGCGAGCTTGAGCGGCGTCTGCCCGCCCAGGGTCACGACGACGCCGTCGGGCTTTTCGGCATCGATGATGTCCATGACGTCCTCGTAGGTGATCGGCTCGAAGTAGAGGCGATCCGAGGTGTCGTAGTCGGTGGAGACGGTCTCGGGATTGCAGTTGACCATGATGGTCTCGTACCCCATGTCGGAAAGCGCATAGCTCGCGTGCACGCAGCAGTAGTCGAACTCGATGCCCTGGCCGATGCGGTTGGGACCGGCGCCGATGATCATGGCCTTCTTCCTGTTGGAGGGCCTGACCTCGTCTTCCTCGTCGTAGGTCTTGTAGTGGTAGCTCGTCTTGGAGTCGAACTCGGCAGCACAGGTATCGACGGTCTTGAACACGCCAATGACGCCGAGCTCCTTTCGGCGGGCGCGCACGCTCTTCTCATCGCTTCCCGTGAGATAGGCGATCTGCACGTCGGAAAGCCCGTAGCGCTTGCCGAGGCGCATGAGCGGCTCATCGATGGCCGAAAGCTCCTTGCCGTCGAACATCTTCTCGACTTCGATCATGTCGGCCAAACGTTCGATGAACCACAGGTCGATGCCCGTGAGGTCGGCGACCTCCTCAGGCTCCATGCCGCGGCGCAGGGCCTCGGCCATATAGTAGATGCGGTGCTCGGTCGGCGTGGAGACGAGGCTCTTGAAATGCGTCTCGTTGAACTCGTCCTTGCCATCGCGGCCCAGGCCGAAGCGCCCGTTTTCCATGGAGCGCAGCGCCTTGCCGAGCGACTCCTCGAAGGTGCGCCCGATGGCCATGATCTCGCCGACGGCCTTCATGCGGGTGGTGAGCGTGGCATCCGTTCCCTTGAACTTCTCGAAGGCGAAGCGCGGGATCTTGGTCACCACGTAGTCAATGGAGGGCTCGAAGCAAGCGGGCGTTGCCTTGGTGATGTCGTTCACGATCTCGTCGAGCGTGTAGCCCACGGCGAGCTTTGCCGCCATCTTGGCAATGGGAAAGCCCGTTGCCTTCGAGGCGAGCGCGGAGCTGCGGGACACGCGCGGGTTCATCTCGATGACGATCATGCGCCCGTCATCGGGGTTGATGGCGAACTGCACGTTGGAGCCGCCGGTCTCGACGCCGATCTCCTCCAGGATGGCAAGCGAGGCATCGCGCATGTGCTGGTATTCCACGTCGGTGAGCGTCTGGGCGGGCGCGACCGTGATGGAGTCTCCCGTATGCACGCCCATCGCATCGAAGTTCTCGATGGAGCAGACGATGATGCCGTTGCCCGCGCGGTCGCGCATGACCTCCATCTCGTACTCTTTCCAGCCGATAATGGACTCCTCGACCAGCACCTCGCCCGCTGGAGAGAGCTCGAGGCCCTGGCGCACGATATCGCGCAGCTCGTCGATGTTGTAGGCAATGCCGCCGCCGGCGCCGCCCAGGGTGTAGCTCGGGCGCAGGACGAGCGGGAATCCGAGCTCGTCTGCGAGCTTCTCGGCATCCTCGACGCTGTAGGCATAGCCGCTTTTCGCGACCTCGAGGCCGATGCGCTTCATGGCCTCGGCAAAGAGCTTGCGGTCCTCGCCCTTCTGGATGGCCTTCAGGTCGCATCCGATCATCTCGACGCCGTACTTGTCGAGCACGCCGTTTTCCGCAAGGGCAACGGCGCAGTTGAGTCCCGTCTGCCCGCCCATGTTGGGGAGCAGCGCGTCGGGACGCTCGCGCTCGATGATCTGCTCGACGACCTCGGGCGTGATGGGCTCGACGTAGGTGCGCGTCGCCATCTTGGGATCGGTCATGATGGTGGCGGGGTTCGAGTTGACGAGCACGACCTCGTAACCGTCCTCCATCAGCACCTTGCAGGCTTGGGCACCGGAGTAATCGAACTCGCAGGCCTGGCCGATGACGATCGGGCCGGAGCCGATGATGAGGATCTTGGAGATATCGTCTCTGCGCGGCATCTAGGCGACCTCCTTTCCGTCCGTGAACACGCGGGTCTCGCGGACCTCGATGTCCAGGTAGTCGTCGCGGCCGTCCATGAGACGCGAGAACGCCGTGAACAGGTAGGAGGAATCGTGCGGGCCGGGCGAGGCTTCCGGGTGGTACTGCACGGAGAAAACCGGCTGGTCGAGAAAGGCCATGCCCTCCGGCGTGCCGTCGTTCAGGTTGACATGGGTGAGCTGGATGCGGCCGAACTCCTTAGACTCGACGACCGGCGCGATGCGTTTCTCGGTCCAGTACATGAGCGAGTCGGGGTGCTCGGAAAGACCGCCGGAAAGCTCGGGGACGAGCGGGCCGATGCTCTCGAACACCTGGCCGAAGCCGTGGTTTTGGGCCGTGATCTCGACAGAGCCGGTCTTCAAGTTCATGACCGGCTGGTTTCCGCCGTGGTGCCCGTACTTGAGCTTCTCGATCTTGGCGCCAGCTGCAATCGAGAGCATCTGATGGCCCAGGCAGATGCCGAAGATGGGCTTTTTGCCGATGAGCTTTTTCACCTGGGTGTAGACCTCCTCGACGGCCTCCGGATCTCCGGGGCCGTTGGAGAGGAAGATGCCGTCGGGGTCGGCTTCGAGGACCTTTTCGGCCGGCGTGTCCCAGGGCACGACCGAGACCTCGCAGCCGTTGGTGCAAAGGCCCGAGAGGATGCCGGTCTTGATGCCGCAGTCGTAGGCGACGACGCTGTGCTTCCTTTCGCACTGGTAGGGCGGCAGCACGTAGGGCTTTTCCGTGGAGACCTCCGCGACGAAGTTGTGCCCGACGAGCGACGGCGCCGCCGCAAGACGCGCGGCAATCGCCTCGATGCCATCGTCTGCCGTTGAGATGACAGCCTTCATCGCGCCGTGCTCGCGCACGTGGCGCACGAGCTTTCGGGTGTCGACGCCCTCGATGGCGACCGTGCCGTTCTTCTTCAGAAAATCGGGAAGCGCCATCGTCGAGCGGAAGTTGTGGGGCTTGGCGCACATGTCGCGCACGACCATGCCACGGAAGAACAGCCCGCGTGACTGCATGTCCTCGGCGTTGACGCCGTAGTTTCCGATCTGCGGATAGGTCATCGTGACGATCTGGCCCGCGTAGGAGGGGTCGGATATCACCTCTTGATAGCCTGTGAGCGAGGTGTTGAAGACGAGCTCGCCAAAGCTCTCCCCTTCCGCACCGCAAGCGGTGCCGCGAAACAGGGTGCCGTCCTCGAGGAGCAAGACGGCCGGTTTTCCATGTTTGAGAGCCATATCCTAAAATGTCACCTTTCCGTCTTCGAGGCTTGCATATCCATCTGTGTACACGTCAGTCGCCCTGCCGGTGAGCTCGGCGCCGATGAAGGCCGAGTTCTTGGAGCGCGACTCGAAATCGTCTGCGTCGACCGTCCACTTCGCCTTCGGGTCGATGACCGTGTAGTCGGCCACCCCGCCCGGGGCGACTGCGACCTGCTCGAGCCCGAGCAGCTTTCGCGGGGCCACGGCCGTTGCCTCGACGAAGCGCTGCCAGCTCATCTTGCCGGGCAGCACGAGCTTTGTGAGCAGCAGGCCCAGCGCCGTCTCGAGCCCGGTCGTGCCGAAGGGCGCGATGTTGAACTCGCGGTCCTTCTCGTGTGCCGCATGCGGAGCGTGGTCGGTTGCCACCATGTCGATCGTGCCGTCGATGAGCGCGGCCTGGAGCGCCTCGTTGTCCTCTTTGGTGCGCAGCGGCGGGTTCATCTTGAGGTTGGTGTCGTAGTCTGCGGCCTTGATGTCGTCCTCGTTCAAGAAGAGATGGTGCGGCGTGACCTCGCAGGTGACGGGAAGGCCCTCCTGCTTGGCGCGTGCCACCAGCTCGACTCCATGTGCCGTCGTGAGGTGCTGGATGTGGATGTGGCAGCCCGTAAGGCGCGAAAGCTCGATGTCGCGTGCGATCTGCACCTCCTCGCCTGCCGCCGGCCAACCGGCCAATCCCAGGCGCGTGGAGGCGACGCCCTCGTTGACGACGCCGTGCCCGACGATGTCTTCCATCTGGCAGTGCGAGAGCACGGGCACATTGAACATCTTGGCGTAGTCCATGACGCGGCGCATCATGCCGCCGTCCTGCACGCCGTGCCCGTCATCGGAGAAGGCGACGGCACCGGCGGCTGCCATGTCGCCCATCTCGGCGAGCTCCTTTCCCGCAAGCCCCTTGGTGCAGGCGCCCACCGGGTAGACGTGCGTGCGGCCCGGCGCGTAGGCGGCCTTCTCGAGCACGTACTCGACCATGGAGCCGGTGTCGATGGCGGGTTTGGTGTTCGCCATCGGGGCAACGCCCGTAAAGCCGCCATGCGCTGCGGCGCGCATGCCGGTGAGAATGTCCTCCTTGTACTCGAGGCCCGGGTCGCGGAAGTGGACGTGCACGTCCACGAGACCGGGGACGAGGTACTTGCCCGCAAGGTCCTTGACCGCGAGCTTTTCGGGAAGCTCGATATCATCGCCGACGGCGACGACGCGGCCGTCGCGCACGAGGATATTGCAGACGCCGTCGATGCCGCTCGCCGGGTCGACGACATGGGCGCCCTTAAGAAGCAATGCCATTGCTCTCACCTCCGAGGAGCAGATAGATCACGGCCATGCGCACGGCGACGCCCGAGTTCACCTGGTTCAAGATGACGGCGTGACCGGAATCGGCCGCCTCGGACGTGAGCTCGACGCCGCGGTTGAGCGGGCCGGGATGCATGATGAGCGCGTCGGGCTTGAGAAGCCCGAGCCGCCTGTGGTCGATGCCGTAGAGCAGCGCGTACTCGCGCAGGCTCGGCAGCGGCGCGCCGTCGAGGCGCTCCAGCTGGATGCGCAGGGTGTAGACGACGTCGAGGTCGGGCAGGACGTCGTCGAGGGTGTAGCTGTAGTCGCAGCCGAGCGCCTCGGGACGCGCGGGCATGAGCGTGGGCGGCGCGATGACTACGGGAGAGGCGCCGAGCATCTTCAGGAGCGGCACGAGCGAGCCCACCACCCTGGAGTGCGAGACGTCTCCGATGATGCCGACGCGCAGGCCCTCGAATCCGGTGAAGGACGGGTAGTACTCGCGGATCGTGAAGGCGTCGAGCAGCGCTTGGGTCGGGTGCTGGTGCTTGCCGTCGCCGCCGTTCACGACATGCGCGTTCACGTGGCGGGCAAGGAGCCGCGGGGCGCCCTCGTTCTTGCTGCGGATGATGGCGAGATCGCAGTTCATGGCATCGAGCGTCTCGCCCGTATCGGCAAGCGACTCGCCCTTCTGCGTCGATGAGGAGGATGCCGAGAAGTTGATGACGTCGGCGCCGAGGCGCTTTCCGGCGATCTCGAAGCTCGTGCGCGTGCGCGTCGAGGGCTCGAGGAAGAGGTTCACGATGGTGCGGCCGCGCAGGGTGGGAAGCTTCTTGATAGTGCGGTCGTTGACCTCTTTGAAGCTTCTTGCCGTGTCCAGGATCTCGAAGATCTCGTCGACCGAGTACTCGTCGATGTCGATCAGGTGCTTGTGCTCGATCACTTACGCCTCATCTCCCAACACCTCGTGGAAAATCCGGGCCAGGGCATCTGGGTCGTTGACGGGAAGCGAGCCGGGGCGCTCGGCGTCGGCGTCGAGGATCTCGACCGACGTGCGCCCGTCGAGCTTGTCGTAGAAAAAGCTCACGATCTCGTCTTTGGAGCTCGGGACGTTCTTTCCCACGAAATCGGCTCGGATGGGAAGCTCGCGGTGCCCGCGGTCCACCAGCACGGCCAGCTGGATACGGTCGGGCCGGCCGAAGTCGTTGAGGGCATCCATCGCAGCGCGGATCGTGCGGCCGGTGTAGAGCACGTCGTCGACGAGGACGACGGTCTTTCCCTCGAGCTTGAACTTGATGTCGGTCATGTAGACCTGGGGAGTGCCGAAGCGGTTGATATCGTCTCGGTAAAACGTGATGTCCAGACGGCCGACGGGGACGTTCACCCCCTCGATTTCCCTGATGCGGGAGGCAAGCTCTGCGGCGAGCAGATCGCCCCGGGTCACGATTCCCACAAGCGCCAGCGACTCCGCGCCGTCGTTTGCCTCGAGAATCTCGTGGGCGATGCGCGTGAGCGATCGCCCGACGGCCTGTGAATCCATCACGACCGTCTTCGTCTGGTAAGACACCATGTGCACCTACTCCCTTGTCGGCCTCTCTGGACCGGTCTTAAAAGGCGGATAAACACGCTCTCTACTATCGCACAAATGAGACGCGCGCTCGGCGAGATTGACGGGATTTTTTGTGCACGCGCCCGAGGCTAGAAAAAACGGACATCTGCACGCGAAATCAGTCGATTTGATCTCGATTTCGCTGCAGACGTCCGTTATTATTCCGCCACCCTCCTAGAGCAGCAGGTGCTAGTGGACCGCAACCGCCTTTAGCTCGCGAGTTTCAGCGGCGGGTACAGGTCCATCATCGTGACGCGACGCTTGTGGCGCGCCACCAGCACGGTGAAGAAGAAGAACGCGACGCCGAAGAGCAGGATGATCGCGCAGGCCGGGTAGAAGTAGGAAAGCGAAAGGCCGCTCATCGCCATGCGGAAGCCCTGCACCACGTAGGTCATCGGCAGGTAGGGGTTTAGCCAGTTGAAGAACGGCAGCTCGGCTTCGATCGGGAAGGTGCCGGCGGCCGTGCACAGCTGCAGCATCAGCAACAAGACGATGACCACCATGCCGACCGTGCCGAGCGATGCCCTGAAGAACTGGATGATCGCGGCAAAGCAGCCCGCCACGACGATGCCGAACAGGTAGAACGCGACCGGGTACTTGATATCCATGCCCAAGACGAACTGGATGAACAACAGCAGGAGTATAGCCTGGAGCGCGCAGACCAGAAACATCGGCAGGTAGCTCGAAAGCGTCGCGGCAATCGAGCTTGCGCCCGACATCAGGATGCGGTTGTTGAGCGAGCGGATGAGGAAGGACACCATCAGGGCGCCGACCCACATGCCCAGTCCGATGAAGTAGGGGGCAAATCCGGTGCCGTAGTTCTTGACCTCGGTGATGCTCTCACCGGTCTGGTTGTCCCCGTTGGCGCTGACCGGCGAGGACATCATCTTGGAGCGCGCGTTCCCGTTCTCTGCGTTGTCGGCCATCTCCTCCTGTCCGTCGGAAAGCCCGTCTTTGAGCTCGGCTGTGCCATCGGATGCACTGCTCAGGCCCTTGGAGATCTTCTTGGAGCCGGATTCGGCATCGGCAAGGCCGAGCGTGAGCGTGTTCGACCCGCTCGCGAGCTTGGATGCCCCGCTTGCAAGATCGGAGGTCCCGCTCTTGAGCGTGCCGTTGACCGCCTTGTACAGCTTGGACACCGCTGAAGAGACCGTCTTTGTCGAGGCGCTCGCGACCTTGGAGGTGTTGCTCACGCCCTTGAGGTAGCCCGTGACCGTTCCTGCCGCTTTGCTCGCTTTCGCGCCGGCGTTCGCCTCGCTCGTCGCGGCGGTAGTGTAGTCGTTTGCCGCATCCTGGTATTCCTCGAGTGCGGACTGGAACTTGCTGAGGTTGATGAGCGTCTCGGGGCCCGAGCCGCTCGTGCTCGACGACACGACCGCCGTGATCGCCTTGGTCAGAGAAGAGGTATCGAGCTGGCCTATCGCGCTCACGATCTGGCTCAGCGCCGTTGCAGGCGATATCGTCCCGTTGCTCACCCCGGTTTGGATGCTAGACAGGCTCGACTTCAGCTCCGTGATCGAGCTGTTGAGGCTCGTGGCGGCACTTGCCAGCGTCGTGAGATCACCCTGCAGGTCGCTTGCCGAGTCCTCCAGGTTGCTCGCCGTGGATTCCATGACGGACTTCTTGGAGTTCATGGCCTTTTTCGCAGTGCTCGCCTTGGTTGCCGCCGTCTGGTAGGCAGATAGCTTCGAGCACAGGTTGGAGACGTATTTGTACAGGTCGCTTCCGATGGTCGAGTTCATGGACTTCGCCTTCTTGGCAAGGCGCTTGGCCTTGGTCAGGTACGAGGTGTCAGAAGTCTTGTTGTACGCCTGAAGCGCATCGGCGACGCCCGTGATCACCGTGGCGAGGTCGGCCGAGGAGTCCTGTGCGTCCGCGATGCCGCTCTTGAGCTTCTTCAGGCTCGAGGAGAGCGTCCCCACGCCGTCATCGAGCTCGGAGGCGCCGTCGGAGAGCGTCTCGAGGTTCTTGGTTATCTTCTCGGAGCCGCTCTCGGCGCTCTGGATGCCGTCCTTGAGGCTGTCGGAACCCGTCTTGAGCTTGTCGATGCCGCTTTGGAGCGAGTCGGCGCCGTCGACGGCGTCCTGGAGCTGGTCCGAGGCATCGCTTATCTGCACGAAGATGTTCTTGAAATACTCCTCGTCGATGCTCTCGTTGAGCTCGGCGCGGATCTTGGTCACCATCGAGGAGCCGACCGTCTGGGCGATCAGGTTGGTCGAGGGGTTGAAGTAGACCTGCAGTTCGGCCTTCTCGGGGTTCTTGTTGCTTGCCGAGGCGATGTTGTCCGTGAAGTTCTCGGGGATGATGAGCTCCATGTAGTAGGTGCCGTCTTCGAGTCCCTTCGTGGCCGAGTCGACATCGACGAACTTCCAGTCGTAGCCGGTCGCCTGGCCCTCCTGTCTGTCCTCGTTGTTCTCGACGAGCTGGTCGCAGAGCTCCTGGCCGATGTTGCGCTCCTCGCCGTTGACCTTGCCTCCCTCGTCGAGGTTGACGACGGCCGCCGGGACGTTCACCAAGCTACCGTACGGGTCGAGGAAGGCGAGCAGGAACAGACCGCCGTAGAAGAGCGGGATGAGCGCGATGAAGCACAGCGCGAGCTTGATCATCTTGCTCGCACGGACGTTCTCGAGCTCGAGCATGGCAAAGCGCATGCCGGTGAACGGGGACCTCATCAGCGCTCGCCTCCCTTCTGGGAATCGACACTATCCTCGGGCGTTACGTCGTTTCCGTAGCCGAAGACCGGCTTGGCGTCGGCAACCGAGAGGTTCTCGTCTCGTAGGACCGCCCTGCGCTGGGATGCGGCCTCCTCGGACATGATGACCAGGCCGTCCGCATTGCGCGCGATCTCGTATTCCGTGCAGCCGAACAGCACCGTCGTGCCAAAGCTCTCTGCGGTGTCGTGGAGCAGCGCGACTACCTTCTTGCTCTCGTACTGGGTAAGGTCCGCCTGCACGTCGTCGACGAGCAGCAGCTCGGGCTTTCCCGCCATGGCGAGCATGATCCCGAAGACCGTCGACTCATAGGAGTTCAGGTCGTTGAAGTGTACGTCGCGCTTCTCGTAATAGCCCCAGTCCTTGAGGAAGGCATCGGTATTTGCCTTGTTGCCGCGCTTGCCGACGAGCGCGAGCTCGGCTGCCGCTATGCGCTTGAGCTGCAGGAAGGGCTGGACATCGTTGATGCCGGGGATGAACGAGATGGCGCTCATGCGGCGGATGCGGCGAAAGTCCTTGGTGAGTCGGTACTCCCCGACCTTGGCATCGCCCGCGCTCGGCTTCATGCGCCCCGACATCGTGAGCAGAAGCGAGGTCTTGCCCGAGCCCTGGTTGCCGAAGATGCAGGCGACCGTACCCTTCTCGAGCCTGAAGTTGACGTTTTCGTATACGGAGCCCATCGGCGTCTTGACCGACAGCCCCTCGACAGAGACGAACGGGGCAAAGGAGTGCGAGCGTCCCGCGACTCCCTCGTCACGCTCGAGCACCACGGTGCCCGTTTTCTCTTCCTGTGGCATATGGTTTGGCCCCCAATAAATAATTGACCGAACATTCAATTTTATGGGGTGACTTTAGGGAAACTAGCGGTACGGTTCAATGACAAATGGGTAACATCTATACAGATGTCAAGAATATGCAGGAAAACTGCCCTGCCCTATTTCGACTGGACGAAGCGATTTCAGGGAAATTTCAGGTTGGGCAAGCCTTCCGCGCAAACATTAAACGCGGGCGGCTCGCAATCAAGCGCTCAGGTATGAGGAGAAAATCTAGCGGGACACCCTGTCGAGCAGGGCGCGCGCGACGGCTGTCTTGGACTGCGTCGGCAACTCCTCCACGCTCTCGGCGGTGACGAACCAGACGTGGTTGTCCGAGGACCCCATCTCCACGCCTGCAGCCGAGACATCGTTGGCAACGACAAGGTCGGCGTTCTTGTCGACGAGCTTCTTCTTGGCGGATTCAACGGGATCTTGGGTCTCGGCGCAAAAGGCAATCACCTTGGTGCTCCCTTTGCGTGCGCCCAGCGTTGCCGCGATATCGGGATTGCGCACGAGCTTGAGGTCGAGGTCGCCTGCGCGCTTGAGCTTGCCCTTTGCGGGCGTTGCAGGGCGCCAGTCGCTGACGGCGGCCACGAAGAAGGCGAAATCGGCCTCCGAAAACGGCACGAGACAGGCATCGAGCATCTCTTCGGCGCTCATGACATCGATGCGCTCCACCCCCGCCGGACAGGAAAGCCCGGTCGGCCCGGAGACGAGCGTGACCTGGGCTCCCCGCCGGGCGGCCTCTTCGGCGATGGCGTAGCCCTGCTTGCCGGAGCTTGCGTTCGAGAGGTAGCGCACGTCATCGATTGCCTCGCGCGTGGGGCCCGCCGTGACGAGTACCCGCTTTCCCGCAAGCTCATGCGAGACCCTGAGCTCGTCGAGCACGGCGCTGACGATATCTGCCGGCTCGGCAAGACGCCCCTGCCCCACGTCGCCGCAGGCAAGGTACCCGCTGCCCGGGGCTACGATGCGCATGCCGCGCGCGGCCAGCGCGGCGACGTTTGCCTGCGTCTGGGGATTCGTCCACATGCCGACGTTCATTGCCGGTGCCACGACGATCGGCGCCTTGGTGGCGAGTATCGTCGTGGTCATGAGGTCGTCGGCGATACCGCAGGCGATCTTGGCGATGACGTTTGCCGTGGCAGGAGCCACGACGACGGCATCTGCCTCCTTGGCAAGCGAGATGTGGTGGACGGGATCCGACGGATGGTCGAAAAGGCCGATGGAGACCTCGTGTCCGGTCAGCGCGCGAAACGTCGTCGGGCCGACGAACTCGGTGGCGTGCTCGGTCATCGTGACCTTGACGTCGCAGCCCGCCTTCTGCAGGCCGCGCACGATCTCGCAGGCCTTGTAGGCGGCGATGCAACCGGTCACGCAGACCAGAACGGTAGGCTGCTTTTCCTGTTGACGCTCATCCATCTCGATGCTCCTCTATCAATGGGGACGCGGGCAGGCCGAACCGCGCGGACGCCATACGGCACGTGCCCGCTGCTCTCTAATCCTCTTCCTCGTCGCGCACGATCATGATGCGCTGGCAGTTCGGGCACTCGGAAAGCGCCGGCCCCTTCTTGAGCTTTTCCAGCTGGCCTGCCGTGACCGTGGTGCTGCAGACGCTGCAGTGGTTGCCTTCCAGACGGGCGAGCGCGACGCCGCCCTTTTCCCCTCGCAGCTTCTCGTAGCGGCGGGCGAGCACGTCCGGGAGCTTTGCGATGAGCTCATCGTGCTGCTTGGAGAGCCCGTCGATCTGCTGCTTGAGGGCACCGCCCTTCTTCTTGAAGTCGGCCGTCAGGTGCTCTTCCTTGTGGTCGAGGCGCTGGAGCATGTCTGCCACCTGGTCGGCGAGCTTGTCGACCTTGATCTCGCGCTCCATGAGCTCGGTCTGCTCATCGGAGATGGACGCCTGACGCTTGACCTGGCCTTCCATGTCGCGCGTGACCTTCTGCGTGACGCGGTAGTCGCTCGTCGACTCGAGCTCTTCTTGTAGCTCCTTGATCTTCTCGATGACCTGGGTCTCCTCGGAGGAGAGCTTGGCGATCTTTTTCTGCACGTCATCGGCGAGCTCTATGACCTGGTCCTGCTTGCCCTTGATCTCCTTGCGCTTGGCGCGGCACTCCATGATCTGCTTTGCCTCGGGAAGCGCATCGAGCTCCTTTTTGGCGCGCAGGGCATCGGCATCGATCTTCTGCAGTTCGACAAGCGTCTGGATATCGGACATGGCTTACAGCTCCGTTTCTGGTGACCACCAGTTCTCGGCGGAAATGGGCAGTTCGACGATTGCGTCTTCTTCGATCCCCCGCTTTATGAGGGTGTCGTGAAGCACGTCGACGATGGGAAGCTCTGAACGGTCGTGCCCGAGCTCGATGACCGACAGGTACGGCTGCGCGTCGACGCACCCATGATAGCGCGTCTCGCCGACGATGACGCAGTCGATGCCCTCGCGCACGCAGGTCTCGTAGATTTCAGGTTCGCTCCAGGAGCCGTTGAGGTAGGCGATCCTGCGTACCGTGCGCTCGGGCGCGCCCCAGACACGTGGGGCCCCTCCCAGGGTCTTCTTGCACATGCGGGCGACGAGCTCGAGCGTTGGCGTCGTGTTCCAGTCGGGGGTGAGCACGGCGCCGAGTCCCGTGCCCTCGCTGGTGCGCTCGGGGTTGATGAGGTACTCGAAGTTGCCGGCGCACAGGCACCCCAGGCGCTCGGCAAAGACG